>NZ_JBHTMP010000007.1:0-164202 GCF_042679305.1 Micromonospora sonneratiae
CACCTGGTCGACGGTACGGCGCTGGCCGGCGCGCACGGTGCGGCCGGCGAGATCGGCCACGTCGTCGTACGCCCCGGCGGTCCCGCCTGCGGCTGCGGCCAGTTCGGCTGTCTGGAGGCGGTGGCGTCGGCTGCCGCCGTCGGCCGGCACTACACGGAACTGGCCGGGGTACCCGCCACCGCGGCCGACGTGGCCACCCAACTCGGCCGGGACGACCTGGCCGACCGGGTCTGGCGGGAGACCGTCGACGCCCTCGCCGACGGGCTGGTCATCGCGCAGGCCCTCTTCGACGTCGAACGGGTAGTGCTCGGCGGCGGCCTGGCCGAAGCCGGCGAGCGCCTGCTCGAACCGCTACGCGTCGCGCTGCGCCAACGGCTCACCTTCCACCGCGAACCGCAACTGGTGACCGCGGCCCTCGGCGACGAGGCCGGTTGCCTCGGTGCCGCGCTACTCGCCCTGGACGCCCTGCCCGCCACCGACGCAGTGCCGGCCCTAGACAACGTGGAGGCCCCATGACGGAACGGATCAGCGGCCGGGTGGTGACCCCGACCGGCATCGTCCAGCAGGGTTGCGTGGAGATCAACGGCGACCGGATCACCGCCGTCGCCGAGTACCCCTCCATCCGCGACGGCCACTGGATCGTGCCGGGATTCGTCGACATCCACACCCACGGCGGCGGCGGACACACCTTCACCACCGGCGACGCCGACGCAGCCCGCAGTGCCGCCGGGTTCCACCTCGCCCACGGCACCACCACCCTGCTGGCCAGCCTGGTCAGCTCGCCGTACGAGCTGATGCACGAGGCCACTGCGGCGTTCGTACCGCTGGTCGAAGAGGGGGTGCTGGCCGGAATCCACTACGAGGGGCCGTACCTGTCGACGGTGCGTTGCGGTGCCCAGAACCCGGACTTCCTGCGGGATCCGTCCCTCGACGAACTGTCCGCCCTGATCACGCTCGGCAAGGGCGCGGTACGCATGGTCACCATCGCACCGGAGCGGGCCGGTGCCCTGGACGCGATCCGGCTACTGACCGGGCAGGGCGTGGTCGCTGCGGTCGGGCACACCGACGCGACGTACGACCAGACCCGCGCCGCCATCACCGCCGGCGCGACCGTCGGCACCCACCTCTTCAACGGCATGCGTACGCCGCACCACCGTGAGCCCGGCCCGGTGTACGCCCTGCTCAACGCCCCCGGCGTGGTGTGTGAACTGGTCGCCGACGGGATACACCTGCACGACGGCACGCTGAACCTCGCGGTGTCGGCCGCCGGGCCCGAACGGTCCGCCCTGATCACCGACGCCATGGCCGCCGCCGGCATGCCCGACGGCGAGTACGAACTCGGTGGTCAGGCGGTCCTGGTCGCCGACGGGGTGGCCCGGTTGGCCCGCGACGGGGCGATCGCCGGCAGCACCCTGACCATGGACGCCGCGTTCCGCCGGGCGGTCGGGGCCGGGGTGTCCATCCCCGACGCGGTCCGGATGACCTCCCTCACCCCGGCCCGGGCGGTCGGGCTCGCCGACCGGGTGGGCGCGCTGGTCCCCGGCTGCCGGGCCGACCTGGTGGTACTCGACGACGACCTGAACGTCGTCAGGGTGATGCAAGCCGGTGCCTGGGTCTGAGTGGCCAGCATGATCCTCACCGTCACCCCGGGCGGCCCGGCATGATCCTCACCGTCACCCTGAACGCCGCCCTCGACGTCACCTACCGGGTCGACGCGCTGGAACCGGGAGCCGTACACCGGATCGCCGGCATCACGGAACGGGCCGGCGGCAAGGGCGTCAACGTCGCCCGAATTCTGCACGCCCTCGGCGAGCAGGTACTGGCCACCGGCCTGACCGGCGGTGCGACCGGCACCCGGTTACGCGATCTGCTGGCGGCCGACGGCGTACCCGAGGCGTTCATGCCGATCAGCGGAGAATCCCGACGTACGGTCGTGGTCAGCGCCGACGACGGGGCGACAACCGGATTCTGGGAACCCGGGCCGCCCGTCACCAGTGACGAATGGCAGGGCTTCCTGGCGCGCTACCGTGCGCTGCTGGCCGGTGTCGAGGTGGTGGCGCTGTGCGGCTCGCTGCCACCCGGGGTGCCGGTGGACGCGTACGCCACGCTGATCGGGTACGCCCGTACGGCCGGGGTGGCGACCGTACTGGACGCCGACGGCGACCCGCTGCGGTACGGCGTACCGGCCGGGCCGGATGTGGTGAAGCCGAACGCCGCCGAACTGTCCGGCCTGCACAGCAGCCTCCTCGGCCGGCGGGTGACGGTCGGGAACCTGGACGAGGCGTTGGCCGCCGCCAACGCGACCCGGAAACTCGGGGCGGCCTCGGTGGTGGCCAGCCTCGGCCGGGCCGGGCTGCTGGCGGTGACCGGTGACGGCGTCTGGCACGCCCGCACCTCCGAGCAGTTGGCCGGTAACCCGACCGGGGCCGGTGACGCCTGCGTGGCCGCGCTCGCCCGGGGCCGGCTGACCGGGGGACGCCCCTGGCCGGATCAGTTACGTGACGCGGTGGCGCTGGGCGGTGCCAGCGTACGGTCCCCGGTCGCCGGGGAGGTCTGCCCGACCGACCACCAACGGCTGCGGGCGGCCGTGACGATCGAGGAGATGTCCTGATGCCACTCGTCGAGACCGGCTCCATCGTCGCCGAGGCCGCCCTCGACCGGGTTGCCGCCGCCGCCTTCAACGTCATCACGTTGGAGCACGCCGAGGCGATCGTCGCGGGGGCCGAACGGGTCGGTCAGCCGGTCATCCTCCAGATCAGCGAGAACGCGGTCCGGTTCCATCACGGACGACTCGGCCCGATCGCCGCAGCGGCCCGGGCGGTGGCGGGCCAGGCGGCCGTGCCGGTGGCCCTGCACCTGGACCACGTCGAGTCGGTCGACCTGCTGCACCAGGCACCCGAGCACGGGTTCAGCTCGGTGATGGTCGACGCCTCGGCCCTGCCGTACGCGGACAACGTCGCCGCGACCGCGGCAGCCGTACGCTTCGGACGGGACCACGGGCTGTGGGTGGAGAGCGAACTGGGCACCGTCGGGGGCAAGGACGGGGCCGCGCCACTGTCCCCGCACGCCCCGGGTGCCCGTACCGACCCGGCGGAGGCAGCCGCCTACGTGGCGGAGACCGGGGTGGACGCGCTGGCCGTGGCGGTCGGCTCCTCGCACGCCCGGCTGCACCGTGACGCGGTGCTCAACCACCAACTGATCGCCGCCCTGGCCGCCCAGGTCAAGGTGCCGCTCGTGTTGCACGGTTCGTCGGGTGTGCCCGACGAGGAGCTGCGCCGGGCGGTCGCCGGCGGCCTGGTCAAGGTCAACATCGGTACGGCGCTGAACATCGCGTTCACGGGCACGGTCACCGAGGCGCTGGTCGGCACGGGTTCACCCCCGGTCGACCCACGCAAGTACCTGGCCCCGGCCCGGGCGGCGATGGCCGACACCGTCGCGCACTTCCTGACCGTGCTGGGCCGTCCGGGTCCTGCCGTCCCGTCGGATCCGGCCTGATCACGTGTGCTGCCGGGTGACCCGGCGCCGTACGACGTACCAGGCCGCACCCAGGGCGAGCACACCGAACCCGGCCAGCACGCTGGTGGTGGGCAGGTTCACCGCCAGCAGCAGGCAACCCACCAGGCCGAGGACGGCCAGGGCCCGGACCGGCAGCCGTCGACCCGGGTCACGGCCCAGGGTGAGCGCGGCGGCGTTCGTGATCGCGTAGTAGACCAGGACCGTGACGCTGGAGAAGCCGATCGCGCTACGCAGGTCACCGAGGGTCACCAGGACGACGACCACGACCGCCACCGCCACCTCGGCCCGGTGCGGTACCCGTCGACGCGGATGTACGGCGGCCAGCCCGCCGGGCAGGTCGTGCCGCCGGGCCATCGCCAGCACGGTCCGACCGACCCCGGCCACCAGCGACAGCAGCACGCCGGTCACCGCGATCACCGCACCCACCCGGACCAGCCACGCCAGTCCCGGCAACCCGGCCGAAGTGACCACCTCGGCCAGCGGGGCGGGTGCGCCGGCCAGTCGGTCCGGCCCCAGCACGGCCAGCGCCACGACCGCGACGACCAGGTAGATCAGCAGCACCAGGCCGAGCGCCAGCGGCACCGCCCGGGGGATCGTCCGCTCCGGGTCGCGTACCTCCTCACCCAACGTGGCGATCCGGGCGTACCCGGCGAAGGCGAAGAAGATCAGCCCGGCTGCGGTGAGGACGCCACGGGTGTCCGTACCTCCGAAGCCGCCGATCCGTGACAGGTCGGATCCGCCGCTCAGGCTACCGACGACGGCGACCGTGCCGAGTGCCAGGAGGGTGACCGTGACCAGCACCCGGGTCGCCCGTGCGGTCTTGCCGATCCCACCCAGGTTGACTGCGGTGACCGCCACGACGGCCAGCACCGCGACCGGCCGGGCGTACGCCGGCCAGAGGTATTCGCCGATGGTGAAGGCCATCGCGGCGCAACTGGCCGTCTTGCCCACGATGAATCCCCAGCCGGCGACGAATCCCGCGAAGTCGCCGAGCCGCTCCCGGCCGTAGACGTAGCTGCCGCCGGATTCGGGGTAGCGGGCGGCCAACCGGGCCGAACTGGTGGCGTTGCAGAACGCGACGAATCCGGCCAGGGCGAGCGCGATCAGCAGTCCCGGTCCCCCGGCGGCAGCCGCCGCCGGGGCGAAGACCACGAAGACACCGGCGCCGAGCATCGAGCCGAGCCCGATGACCACCGCATCGGGTACGCCGAGTCGGCGGGCCAGTCGTTGCACGTACCGAGACTAGGGGGTGGAGGTGAACACTCCGGGACGGTTGAGTGCCATCGGCAGGGCCGG
Source organism: Micromonospora sonneratiae (assembly GCF_042679305.1). NCBI lineage: Bacteria > Bacillati > Actinomycetota > Actinomycetes > Micromonosporales > Micromonosporaceae > Micromonospora > Micromonospora sonneratiae. The sequence continues at coordinate 4,813 of NZ_JBHTMP010000007.1, forward strand.
CAGTGGTACGTCGTCCCACGGCACCCGGGACAGCAGCCGGTCCAGGAACAACCCCAGCAGCAGCCCGGCAACCGAGTCGGTCAGCCAGTGGTGGCCGAGGTAGGTGGTGGTGCAGAAGACAATCACCGGGGGCAGGATCCGCATCGCGCGGTACAGCGTCGGTGAGATGTCCGGCCGGCCGAGCGTACGCAGCAGCGCGGCCAGCAGCAGGGCGATCACTCCGTACCAGACGACCGTGTTGGCGACGTGTCCCGACGGGTAGGACATGTCGTACTCGGCTGGCGGCAGGGTGGCGAAGATCTGCACCGACTCCTCCGGGGGCAGCTTCGACGACGGTGCCGCCCGATCGGTCCACACCTTCGCCGGGCCGATGGTGAGATAGGTAAACACGAATGCGGTTGCCGGGACGAACAGCGGCCGGACCGAGCGGGTTCGCCAACCGACCAGGACCGCCAACCCGATCGAGATCAGCGTCAACGGTCCGCCCTGACCGAGGTAGTTCAGCACGAGGGCGACTACGTTGGCGATGTCGGGACGGTGTCCGTTCACCCAGTCCCGTACCGCCAGGTCGGTGTCGACCAGCAGACCGTTGGCCAGCGCGAGGGTCATCGCCACGAGCACGGCCACCAGCAGCCCGTCGAACCACCAGCCGGACGGCCAGACCGGTCGGAGGCGTACCCGATTCCGCAGCGTCGTGGTCTCTCGCACGCGACCACGCTACCGCTGTGGGCGGGCCTCGCCGCACACCTGCACCTCACCCACGCAAGATCTCCACACGTCACGTCGGTTGGCCGGAACGACGATGACGGTGGTGGCGATGTGTGCCCAGACACGGCGACGAGCGCTCGGTGGCATGAGCCGGCATGCTTGTTTGCGTGCGCATCACATCGGCCCTCGTTGACCCAGCGCTACTCGACCTGCCGTGGTCGACACCGCTGGAGGAGTGGCCTGCCGACCATCTGGTCGCCCTCCCACAGGGCATATCCCGGCATATCGTCCGATTTGTACGGCTAGCTGGCACGGTGTACGCCGTCAAGGAGACCGGTGAGCGCGTCGCCGAGCGGGAGTACGACCTGCTGCGCGCACTCGAACGCATCGACTTCCCGTCGGTCGAGGCGGTGGCCATCGTCGCCGACCGGCACACCCCCGATGGCGAACCGCTCGACCCGGTGCTGATCACCCGACACCTTCAGTTCTCGTTGCCGTACCGGGCGCTGTTCTCCAACACCCTTCGTCCGGAGACGATGAGTCGGCTCCTCGACGCACTGGCCGCGCTGCTGGTCCGGATGCACCTGACCGGCTTCTTCTGGGGCGACTGCTCGCTGTCCAACACCCTGTTCCGCCGGGACGCCGGAGCGTTCGCCGCCTACCTGGTGGACGCCGAGACCGGGGCCCTGCACCGGCAGCTCTCCAACGGCCAACGCGGCGAGGATCTGGAGATCGCCCGGGTCAACATCTTCGGCGAGGCGCTCGACCTACAGGCCGCCGGACTGCTGCACGAGTCGATCGACCCGGAACTGGTCTGCGAGGAGGTGGTACGACGCTACGAGGGACTGTGGCACGAGATCACCTATGAGCAGCAGATCGAGCGGGAGGCCCGGCACGACATCGAGGGCCGCATCCGTCGACTCAACGAACTCGGCTTCGACGTCGCCGAGGTCGCCATGTCCATGATGGACGGCGGTCGGTACCTGGTCCGCCCCAAGGTGGTCGACGCCGGCTACCACTGCCGCCGGCTGCTCCGCCTGACCGGCCTCGACGCCGAGGAGAACCAGGCCCGGCGACTACTCAACGACCTGGACACGTACCGGGCGGAGAGCGACCTCACCGACGAGCAGCAGGCCGCCCACCGCTGGTTGACCGAGGTCTTCGAGCCGGTGGTCCGGGCCGTGCCGGCGCACCTGCGCGGCAAGCTGGAGCCGGCGGAGCTGTTCGCGCAGGTCATCGAGCACCGCTGGCGGCTGTCCGAGCAGGCCGGGCGGGACGTCGGGCTGGCCCCGGCCGTTCAGTCGTTCCTGTCCGACGTGCTCGTGCACCGCCCCGACGAGCAGGCCGTCCTCGGCGTCGAAGTGCCGGCGATGCAGCACTAGCCGACCCGTTCCATGGGGTACGGAAGACCTTTCGGGTTCGAGCGACCCGCCTGTCCAGATCGACCGGGACGGCTGAGCGGACTGGTGGTCAGCGGTCCAGCGGTGATTCGTCCAGTTCTCCGGTCCCCCTCGACTGGACCGGTAGGGCCGTTGCCGGGCTTGCCTGCTTCAGCAGCCAACTCAACCCGGCCCGACGGGCCACCACGGTCAGCCGGTCACCGGCTCCGATCCGTTCTCCCCCGTTCGGAGACCAGGTCGGTCGGGTCTGCCCAGCCGGGGTGACCGCGATGACGCGTACGCCCTGGGGTTGGCTCACCTCGCTCAGCTGGCTGCCGGCCAGCGGCGACCCGGGTGCGACCGGCACCTCGGCGACCAGCAGGGCGTGCCGGTCCACCGGGATGGTCGCGATCACCGCCCGGTTCTGCAGTGCGGCGGCGAACGACGGCGCGGCCAGGTAGGAGACGCTGCGCGAGGTGCCGATGTTGAACGCCTTCTGGATCCGGGCGGCGAAGTCACCGTCGAACAGGCGCAGCACCACCCGTAGATCGCTGTTGACCGCCCGCCCGTTGAGGGCCGCCTGGAGATTGGCCACATCGTCGGTGGAGACCACCACCAGGGCGTGACAGGTTGCCACCGAGGCAGCCTGGAGGGTCTCCTCCCGCCCGGCGTCGCCGACGATCAGCGGGATGTTCAGCCGCTGGGCCCGGGCCGCGCCCCGGGCGGCGGGATCCTTGTCGATCGCCACCACCTCGACGCCGAGATCGTGGAGCTGCCCCATCACCCGGGTGCCGACGTTCCCCAGGCCAACCACGATCACATGTCCCTCGCGGCGGGCCTGCAACCGGCCGGCGTCCAACGTCAGCCGGGCGTTGACCATCCCGTCCACGACTGCCGCGGTGATCAGTGGGATCAGCGCCAGCCCGGCGAGGTTCAACACCACCTGCATGACCTGCGCCGCAGTGGGCTTGTTCACGTCGGGATCGGCACCGCTGATCGTGGTCACCAGGGTCAGGTAGAGCCCCTCCCACACGTTGACGTGCTCGGCGGGGGCCAGCAACGCGCCGAAGAGCACGACGGCACCGACCACCACGATCGTCGCTATGCCGATCTTGCGGGTGGCGAACGAGCGTACGGCCCGGAGGAAGACGATGAACGGTCGTCGCCGCCGACGCTGCATGTTCCGCCGACTGATCCGTCGGGCAGCCAACTCGGTGCCGGTGGGCTGTCCGACCGCCTCGGCCAACACGAGGTCGTCCTGCTCCTCGTCCTCCGGCAGGACCCGGGGGTTGTTGGCGTCGCGGGTGTCGGCCAACCCACACACCACGTGCTCCGGCCGTACGTCGGCCCGCCGGGCAACGTACAGGGTCCGGCCGCCGTGCCGGAAGTACGTCGGGGCCACCTCACCGAGCGCCGCCGCCACGAAGGCGGGAGCGGCCATCGAGGCGTCGGAAAGCACCACGCAGTCGGGAAAGAGTTGGCGGATGCCGTACCCGAGATTCGTGTTGAACATCCGCATCACCAGGCGCAGGCGCGGCTCGACCTCCTGCGCGCACAGCGCGGCGTGGATGTTCCCCACGTCGTCCTGGTGCAGCAGGGCGAGACCGCTGGCACCGGTCAGGCCGGCAGCCTGGAACGTCTCCTCGTCCAGCCGGTCAGCCTTTATCACGCGGATGCCCCGGATCGTACGAGGATCGGGCCCGTCCGTGCGCCGTCGATGCGGCACGATGACGGTCACCCGTACCGAGCCCGACTGCATCTCGTCGCCGAGCAGTGTGTTCACCAGGTGGAAGGCCAGGGCGTCCTGTCCACAGACGACATAATGTGGACGGGGATCGCCGTTGGCGCGCAGACCATCGCGCAGCCTCATCTCGACCGCACGTCGAGCACGGTTACGCCAGGGGTCCGCCATGCCCGGATCGTATTCGTTGCGATCATCCTCGCGCAGCCCTCGATCATGAGTTCCATGGTCAGCAGGCGTGCCGGACCAGCTCGTCCGCGACGACCGGGCCCGGCTCGACAGCTGCCCGAAATCCGGCGGTCGACCGGCGATCAACGGTAGAAACGTAGGATGCAGACATTTCTGCCGTACCCGGACTTCCTACGCAGCGCCCGGCACCTGGACCAGCGGCGACTGGGCAAGCAGCGGGTCGAGACGTTGCAGATACTGCGCGGCCTGACCTGGCCCGGTTACGGCTGGCGTCACCACCCGGCGGTGAAGATGTGGGCCGGCTACGAAGAGGCCCTGGTCCGGTACGGGCTGGACGTCTGCTCGGTGTGGACCGAGACCGGCCGGGCCGACACCTGTGCCAACACCCTGCTCACCGACCTCGCGGCAGCCTGTGGCATCACGACCGTACGCACCCAGACGGAACTGGCCTCCGCTGGCGACCTGCCCCCCTGGCTCGGGCGGGACGATCTGCACCTGAGCCACCGGGTGTCCCTGCTCAACAAGGATCCCGACTTCTACCGGCCGCTCTTCGGCGACCTGCCGGGCGACGTCCCGTACGTCTGGCCCGCCTCGGACCGACCACCCACCTGTCCGCCCGCAGCGTAGGCTGCGCCCCTTTCCCTCGGCATCCGTATGGGAACGGGCCCTTCCTGACGCTGGGGCGCACTGAACCGGGCCGTCGTCGATCTGAAATACGTTGCCCACCCGCCGTTGATCGATCTACCGTACGCATACAAGGTCACCTAACCGACCGGGGAGTGAATCATGTTGTGGCACGCGTGGAGCGAATCGACACGGTCAATACCGTGTGATCGCGACTCGCTGTCCCAGCCGCACCCGGCCGCCGACTGCCCCACCGTCGATCAGGGCAACAACCTGCACCAGCGACGCGAGTAGCAGCTCCGCCCACGCGGAGCCACCCATTCGTCAGTCGAATCGGGTGGCTCATTCGTACCTGCCAACCGTCCATTCGCACCTGCCGACCGAGCGATTCAGCTGGCAGGCGGGAACACCATTCGACCCGTACGACTCACGACTTGGAGGGAGGGCCCGATGACCGCCGTACTCGTTATCAACGCCGATCTCGGCCCACTGCATCGGGTCAGCGTCAAGCACGCGATCCGGATGCTGTGCCGCCGGGTCGCCGAAATTCACGAGGCGGAGCCGGACCGGCACATCGGGGTCTTCCCGATGCCCCGCGTCGTCCGACTCGTGCGGTACCTGGTCACCCGCTGGCGGTTCTCCTCGGGACCGGCCTGGTCCCGCTCCGGCGTACTGACCCGCGACGAACGCCGGTGCGGCTACTGCGCCGAGCCGGCAACCACGGTCGACCACGTCCTGCCCCGCTCGCGCGGCGGCCGGAACACCTGGCAGAACACGGTCGCGGCCTGCTACTCCTGCAACCAGGACAAGGGTGACCGCACCCCGGCCGAGGCGGGCATGCCGCTGCGGTACGCCGAACCGGTGGTCCCCAGCTGGGCGGCACTCGCCCGGCGCTGATGAACCCTGAGCCGGCCGGCGGGAACGGGGGGCCCGCCGGCCATCCAGGCCACCCCAACCCGCTGACCCGTCCGACCGGTTGATCCCGCACCACGCCCCGATAGCTCAGTGGAGAGAGCGCCTGGCTACGAACCAGGAGGCCGCAGGTTCGAGTCCTGCTCGGGGCACCCGTGATACACGTTGCCCGAAGCCAGCCGTCGATCTGCTGCCGAACCTCCAACTCCTCGGCGGCGTGCCTAACGTCGAAAAGCAGGCAAAGCTGCCCGCCGCGTGGCTGGCACATGCTTTCGCTACCGATGCAGAGCGCCAAACGTATGTCGTCGACAACGATCTCCAAGACCTGTCGCCCGACCTGAGCGACTTTCTGACGTTCTTCGAGAAGCGCAAGCAACGCATGCGGGAGCGGCTAACCACTCTGCTCGGGGTTGTCTGAAGACCGGAGACGTGGCGTCAATGCCTGTGGAACCGTCAACCGCACAGGCCACAGCGGTACCCCATCTTCAAGTGGCAGCTACCGAGCGCCACGCAACGGTGACCCGACCACGGTGACGCCATCCGGTTCACTAGGCTGGATGTCTTCCGCCACTCGGCGGGGACCAGGTGCCGCGAGCGCTGACATGGCAGGAGGCGTAAAGCGATGCAGGACGGCCGGTGGACGACGGTGACGCCATCGCAGTTCGACCACGAGCGGACTGCGTTGGAACACATCCGCCGGCACCTGCCCGACGCCGAGCCGTACCGGGCATGGTCGAACTTCACCTTCACTGCCGACACCGGGCACGTCTACGAGGTGGACCTGCTGGTGGCCACCCGTAGTGGCCTCTATCTGGTCGAGATCAAGAGCCTGCACGGACGGTTGACCAACAGCGGGCCGAACTGGATCGCCAGCAACCAGGAATCGGTACGGACCTTCGACAACCCGCTACACCTGGCCGACCTCAAGGCAAAGCGGCTCCGCTCGCTACTTGACCGCCAGGCCACCAGGCAGCGGTCTCAGGTGAAGATCCCATTCATCCAGGGTGCGGTCTTCCTGTCGGTGCCGAACCTCCAGGTACAACTCGACGAACATCAGCTCCACTGGGTGTACGGGCCGGAGCCGACACCGGGCCAGAATGCACGACTGCTTCCAGGAATCTGGTCCGGACTACTCGGCGCGTTGCCCCGTGACGAACGGCGTCAGGTATCACCGGAGCTGTCGAAGGCGCTGCCCAAGTTACTCAAGGAGGTGGGCATCGCGCGGAGCCGCCGGTATGAACAGGTCGGCTCCTGGAAGCTCGACGCCAAGCCGTTCGACGTTGGGCCGACCTGGCAGGACCATCTTGCGCATCATGCCCAGTTCGCCCACGAACACCGCCGGGTCCGGATCTATCTGTTGGAACGGAACTCCGCCAAAGTGGAGCGGGCCAGCATCCAGCGGGCTGCCCGGCGGGAGATGGTCGCTCTGCACGGGATCAGCCACCCGGGCATCGTGCAGGTCGACACCATGGAGCCGCATGAGGGCGGGCCAGCGTTGATCTTCCGCCATGATCGACGGGCGATGCGGCTCGATCATTTCATGGCCCAGTACGGCGAGCGGCTCGACGTCGGCACGCGGATCGGGATGGTCCGGCAACTGGTGGAGGCGATCGGTTACGCCCACGGCCGCCGTCTCTACCATCGCAGTCTCTCCGCCCGAGGCATCCTGGTCACGCCAGGCTCACAGCGCCGAGGCGAGCCGGAGGAGGCTGCCTGGTTGCGTCCGCAGCTCCAGATCAGCGACTGGCAGACCGCGGCCCGCGGTCCGGACTCGGTCGGTGGGAGCGCGGATGCGCTGCGTATCTCACCGTCATCCCGGTTCGGCCCGCATCTGGAACGCTCCGCAGAGGTGTACCTCGCGCCGGAGTTAAGCACGCCGTCACCGGATCCGGTGGCATTGGACGTCTTCGGCCTCGGCACCCTCGCCTATCTGCTGCTGTCCGGCCAGCCGCCGGCGGCCACCAGAGCAGAGTTGCTGGCCCGGTTGGCCAAGGAGGACGGCCTTCGGCCATCGTCGATAGTCGACTCGGTTTCCGAGTTCATGGACGAGTTGGTGCAGGCGGCCACCACGCCCGTACCTGCGCGTCGCCTCTCCTCTGTGGCCGAACTGTTGGAGATGCTCCAACTGGTCGAGGAGGAGTTCACCGCGCCGCCGGCCGTCGTCGAGGAGCAGATCGACGTCCTCGAGGCGAAAATCGGGGACGTGGTCGCCGACTGGCAGATCCGCAAGAAGCTCGGCACCGGTTCGACCTCCCGAGCCTTCCTCGCCCAGAACACGCGTACCGGGGCCCTGGAGGTGCTGAAGGTCGCCCTCTCCGACGAGAAGGCGTCCCGGTTGGCGCACGAGGCCCAGGTGCTGCGCAGCCTCCACAAGGACTCGCGGGTCATCCGGCTGGCTCGGGAGGAGCCGATCGAGGTTCCGCCCCGAACGATGATCGTGCTTGAGCACGCCGGGGAGGTCACGCTCGCCCGCAAGCTCCGTGAGGACGGCCGGCTCACCATCGACGAGTTGGAGACCTATTCCGACTACCTGTTCGGCGCGATCGACCACCTCCAGGGTGAGGGAATCTTCCATCGGGACATCAAACCGGACAACATCGCCATCCGGATCCGGCCGAACCGTACCCGCCAGCTTGTCCTGTTCGACTTTTCGCTGGCTGCGCTACCGGTCGACGAGATCGAGGCAGGCACCCCCCGATACCTCGATCCGTTCCTCGGCACCCTGGCCCGCCCTACCTACGACGAGCACGCCGAGCGCTACGCGGTCGCGGTGACCCTGCACGAGATGGCGTCCGGTGAGGTTCCGGTCTGGGGAGACGATCTCACCAATCCGCTGCACACCGAGGGCCCACCGGTGTTGGCGGCCGAGGCGTTCGACCCGGCCATCCGCAGTGCCCTCGTCGGTTTCTTCCATCGGGCGCTGCACCGCGAGGCAGCGCAGCGGCACGGTTCGCTCAAGGAGATGCGCGACGCCTGGCAGCAGGTGTTCCGCCAGTCCGACCGGGCCGCGCCGGTCGGGTCGCTGCACCCGGACGACGAGGTGGAGACCACCGCAGCGGACCGGGACGAGGCAGCGGGCCGGGCGACCCGGGCGACCGTACTCGAAGCATCCGGTCTCACCCCCCGTGCGGTCTCGGCTGCGCACCGGCTCGAAGCGACCACCGTCGGGGATCTACTCGGCCTGGGTTCCAAGCAGTTGTTCACCCTGCCGGGCCTCGGTGCGAAGACGCGGGGCGAGCTACAGCAACGGCTACGGGACTGGCGCGCGCGGCTCGGTGAGCAGGAATCCTCCCCCCTGACGGCACAGGAACGGACCGAGGCGAAGGCCGAGATCTCTGCCGAGTTGTCACGGGCCGAGGCAGAGGTCGGCCCTCGTAAGGATTCTGCGGCGGACCTCGCCCGGGTCGGGCTCGATGCGGTCACTGCCTTCCTGGTGCCGCCACTGCATCCGACGAACCGAAACCAGAAGCAGGTGGAGGCGGTACGGCTGTTGCTCGGCCTGCCGGATGAGGCGGGCCACCTGTCGGACCTGCCGCCATGGCCACTGCAGACGCAGGTAGCGAAGAAGGTCGAGGTTACCGCCGGCCGGGTGGCCCAGTTCCTGATGGCCGAGCGAAAGCGCTGGTACGGCGAACCGGTGCTGGCCAGCGTACGCGCGGAGCTGATCACGCTGCTCAGCGAGAGCGGCCGGGTGATGGAGATGACCGAGCTGGCAACGGCACTACTGATGCGGCGGGGCTCGGCAAAGGACGCCGAGCCGGTGCGGCAGGCGGTGGCGTTGGCGGCGGTTCGGGCAGCGGTCGAGATCGATCCGCTGTCACCCGAACCGAGGTTCGCCGTACGACGGCACGGCGATCCAACCCCCAACAGCGCGAACCGGGACCGCCTACTGATCGCCCTCGAGGTGGCGACCGACGAGTCCCCGGACACGCCGTCGGCTCCCGCTCTGCTGGATCTTGCCGACGCGCTCGGCAAGGCGGCGGACCGGTTGGCCGGATTGGAGGTGCTGCCGAGCCCGGCGACGGTACTGCGGGAGTTGGCCGCCGTGGTCGGCGATATCGACGACGGCGAGTTCCGGCTGGACGACCGACGAATGGTGCAACTGGCGGCGGTGGCCTCGGCGCGGGCTGCGGCATCACCCCGGTTGGAGATCTACCCGCGCGACCTCGACCCGGTACGGGCGTTGCGGTTGACCCAGGCCGGGCTGGTCCCGCCGTCGGTCAGTGACCGGCCCGCCGAGCTGCGCCAGGACCAGGTGCAGGAGCGGGTCCGGGCCCGGTTCCCCGAGTTGCCGCCGCTGCCGGACCATCCGAGGCTGGACCATCTGCTGGCCGAGGCCGGATTCCCGTTGATCTTCCGTGGTGGTTCGTACCACGCCCGGCCGGGGATCGGGTCGTCGACCAGGATGTCATCTTTCCACCGCCGTTCGACCGCCACCGGGATGACCATGTGGAACGCGGCCTCGCCAGAGCTCGCCGCCGCGTTCCGGGCCGAACAGCAGCTTGCCCAGACCGCCAAGGACGGCGGATTCCGCGCTCTGACGATCCGTACGGACCGATACGAGCAGGCCGCCAACGAGCTGACCAACCGGCTGGAGGCCCGGCAGTACAACCTGGCGGGCAGATTCCTGGCGCAGATGCGCGCCCTGGTCGAGGCCCGTCCGAAGCCGACCTGGGAAACGGTGCTGGCCGCTGACGCAGCCGACCCGAATTCCCGTGACGCCTTGAAGTTCGCCGAGTTCACCGCCCGCACCTGGCATCAGCTGCGACCGGAACTGCTGGCCCTGCCGGATCGCCGCACGCCGCTATTGCTCTTCGACGCTGCGCTGCTGGCCCGCTATCGGGCCATGGAGCTGCTGGAGGAGTTGGCCGACGTGGCCCGGGGCGGTGCCGGTGCCGTGTGGCTGCTCTGCCCGATGGAGGACCCAGGTCAGCTCCCCCGGCTCGACCATCTCGTGGTGCCCGTGGCCGAAGACGAATGGATCATGCTGCCGGACGCCTGGGCCGCCAACGAGCATCGCCGAGACGACCGGGCTCAGTGAGACAACCGGGCCCGGTGAGGCGATGCCATGACCGTCAGGTGTCGATCGTGCCGTTTTCACGGCCCAACTCCCACGCCAACTCCGCCCCGATCTCCTGGATGAACTCGCGTTCCAACCCGGCAAGGGTTGCGGTGCGCTCCTGGATGAATTCGTTCCGGTCGTCGGCTACGAGTCGGGCCAGGGCAACGGGTGGGATTGCATGGCTCACCACCACCGTACGTAGCCGTCGCGGCGGCAGATCGAGCAGGGCTTCGCGTACGGAGACACCGGGCGGGGTGGGCATAATAATCCGGTTGGCCACGCTGGAGGCGCTGGGCACACCGGTCACGATCCGCCGGTAGGCGGCCGGACCCGATCTGGCCAGCAGTTCGATCAGCTCGATCGGCTCACCGTCCAGGCCGTAGCGGTGGCCGAAGTGCCCCAACTCCCAGAGCAGGAATGCGCGTACCCGGCCGTCCTCGGTGTCGAACCGGTCCGGCAGCGGCTGGGCGTACAGGCCCTGAAGGTTCAGGTGTGCCCGATCGGTGGCGAACGCCCGCATGTAATGCAGGGCACGACGGACCTGGAACCCGTTACCGCCGACGAAGACCGTCGACCACGACGTGCTCCAGAACCAGCGGACCAGTGCTCGTAACTGTGCCCCGTCCGGATCGGGCTGATGATGGAAGAACACCGCCAGCAGCATGATCTGCTGCGGGTACGGGACCAGCCAGGCCAGCGGCACCCCGACCTCGTACCGCAGGAACCGGACCGCCCGGTGCAGGGCGATCTCGGCCTGTTTGACGATGCCGTCGAGGTCCCCACTCATCCGGTCGGCGAGCGCGGTCCAGCGGGCCCCCTGCACGTCGTCCTCACCCGTCACGGCCACGATGGTCTGGAACACCGGCTCGGACCCGATGTCACCGAATCCGCTGTCCCCGATGCTCTCCCGGATCGCGGTGATCCGGTCGGTGAGCGTCTCCTCCGTCTCGGCGCGATAGGTCAACGCGGAGACCATCTGATCCGGGCTGATCTGTCGACCACCGCTGTTGACCCGGGAGAACGCTTCGACCGCGTGCGGCAGATCACCGCCGAGCAGCCGCACCACCGGAATCTTGTACGACTTGATCCGCTGGGCGAACTGTTCGGCTTCATCGACCAGCGCGTCACAGTCGTCGGCGGTGCTCGGGTCGCGGGCGAGGCGTCGGGCGTACGTCAGAAAGTCCATGGTGCGCAGCACCGCCTGCATCGGTAGCAGGTTGGCCGGTGGGGCGCTCCTACCGGAATGTTGGAAGCGCAGTTCCCGGGGATCGGTGGTACCGAGCATCCGGTAGATCCACCAGTGCCGGTCCCGGCTTCCCGTGGATGGCTCGGGGCGGTGGATCAGGGCGCCGAACAGGGTGGAGAGTCGCTGATGCCCGTCGAGGAGGTAGGCGATGGACCCGTCCGGCGCGGGCGGGATGTCGATGCCGGCGACCTGGTCCAGGCTGGGCAGTTGCAGGCTGGTCTCCCAGACCAGGAGGCTGCCGATCGGATATCCGCGCTCGATGCTGTCGAACAGGTCGAGCATCTGGTCGGGTCGCCAGACATAGGGACGCTGGAACCGGGGCACGCGCAGCCGGCCGGACCGAACCTCGTCAAGTAACTGCTCCAGCAGCAGCACTTCCGGCTTCACATTGAACTCTTCGACCTGCACAGCCATCCGTTCCCCCTGCTTCCGCTGGTGTGCCGCCGGCCAACGTACGGTCAGATTTTGCCGGCAATGGTCGCCAGCAGCATGCGCAACTCGGCCACAACCCCGTCGCCAAGCTGTGCGAAGTCGTGCTCGGTCAGCCCGTCCCGGCCGGCGTGCATCCGCTCCAGGAGATCCGTTCCGAACCCCGTGTGCAGCCCTGCCCGTAGTTTTCCGTCGAGGCCGTGAAACAAACTCCGCTGCGCGGGCAGTACGGCCGGTGGGTCGCCCGCCTTGCGGAAGCCGTGCTTCATGTCGTAGTGGTCACGCTGTTCCGGCGTCAGCTGCTTGAGCAGCCTGAGCCGTTGGGATGCTTCGCCAAGACGCCCGACACGGGCCAGCACCCGGTACGGAACATAGTTCTCCGCCTCCCGCCGATCGAGTACGTGCACCGCGACATCGATGCTGGCAAGCGCATCGGCCTTGTCGTGGCTGCCGGTCCGCTGTCGGGGGATGAGCCGGTCGCTGTCAAGGACGGCAACCACCCGCACCACCCGGCGAAAGCGGGTGGCAGCCTCCTTGGCCACCTTGAGCAGGCTGCTACCCCCACCGTTCGCGATTTCGATCCAGTGCTGGTTGATCGCGATGCGAATCCGTTTGTCGCCGAGCACATGCGCGATGGTCTTCAGGAAGTAGCCGTCGGACTCCTGGTTCTCGACGACGACCACGGCCGCCTGGCAGAGGTCGGCGGCGAAGTCGGCAAGGTCGGCCCGAGGCACCCGTACGACATCGGAGGCCTGGCTGGTGCCGGTCCAGGCCTGGGCGACGGCCGCATCCTGGGCCAACGCGACGTAGGTGTCGGCGAGCTGCGGCAGATGCTTCGGTAGGAACTCCTGCACCGCGTAGACGACGTTGGGGTCCGTCACCCAGTCGTGCCGCTGCTCGCTGAAGCAGCGGAGCAGGTTGTACAGATGGTGCAGGTCTTCCGGACGGTACGGGCCGGTGGTGTCGTCGGTGTCACTGAAGATCTCCGGAGCCAGCTCAACGCGCACGGGCGTCCCGCTTCCGCCACTGGGCTTGCGCCAGCGCCTGGGTTTCCTTGTAGTCCTCGGAGAACACCCCGGTCGGCCAGTAGTCGAGGTTGCCGTCCTGGTCGATGTGGATGCGTCGCGCCTGGGCCGAACCGTCAGTCTGTTCCACGAAGTAGACCGCCACGGTGTCCGGGTCCAGCCCTTCGGCTATCCGCCGCCGCAGCCGCAGCAGGAACGTCTCGCTGTGCGTCTCGATCAGAAACCGCACCCGGGTGGCCTCCACCGCCGCCAGGTAGAGGTCGGCGAGGTCGGCGTGCGCGGCCGGATGCAGGTGCAGCTCCGGCTGTTCGATGATCTCCAGGACGGGCGTCTCGGGTGGACTGACCAGGTCGATCGCCCGCTGCACGAAGATCGGCAGCGTCTGCGCCACACCGGTGCCCGCGTCAGCAAGGTTGATCGCGTAGTCACTGCCGGTGGCCGAACGCAGTACCACCGACCACACCTCACCCCGGCTGACCAGGTCCAGTTTCCAACCGGGCAGAAGTTCGGCGAGACCCGCGTTGACCTGTCGGATCAACTCGCCCTGCCGGCCGGCGGTGTCGCTGGCGAGGATAGCCGCCGCGTTGACGCCGGTGTTGCCCAGTTCTTTCGGCATCCGCGCCGGCAGCAGGTAGCGCCGTTGCGGCTGCTCCCGAAACGGCCCGAAGTAGCGTACGGCCGGAAAGCTCTGCCGAAAGGCATCGACCTCAGCCAGCAGGACACTCGACACGTCCTCCGGCAATACGGCGTTCCGCCATAACAGGTCGGGCTCGGCGGGCAGCAGCCCGTGGAACGAGATCGGCAGTTCGCTCCATCCCTGTTCGCCCAACTGGACGCGATAGCGTGGGGTTTCAGCCGGATCGTTCAGCTCCCATTGCAGCCGGGCTATCCGGACTTCGGACTCGAACAGTTCCAGTTCGGACACGACCTGTGTGTCGTACCGGTCACGGTTGATGTTCTGCACGACGGCCCGCAGTCGGCTCGGAAACCCTTGCGTTTCAACGGCGAGGTGGATTTCGATCCTGCCGTGCGCCCGGCGGCCGTGGATCAAGTCGACGAACGAGCCGACCAGACCTTCACCCAGCTTGTCCAGGTCCAGCGGGGTCGGCGCGTCGGTGTGGATGCCGGAGTCGAACAGCACCGGGGCACGCACGAGCGCGCTCTTGCCGGAGTTGTTCCGCCCGAGCACGACGGTCACCGGACGTAGTTCGATGTCCTGTCGTTGGGCGAAGCAGCGATAGTTGTCGAGGGCCATGTGGACCAGAGACATGGCTCACACCTTAGCCCTGTGATCGATTGACTGCGCACCGCCATCGGGGCCGGCAGGAATCCACCACTCTGGGACACTGAATGCGGCCGGACGGCTCCGAAACGCGACGGCAACAACCCGGTACGGTGGGGCGGTTCGATGGCTGCGGAGCGCAAGGGGTGGGCGGATCGTGATCGATCGTCGGTTGCTGCTGAAGGACCTCCAAGGCCAGGTCAGGAAACTGGAACAGGACCTGATCGAGCAGATCGGCGACTCCGGCGAACACTACGAAAAGCTCCGGCCCGAATACGATCGAGCGTTCAAGCTGAAGCGTACGGCGGCGACCTGGTCGGCTTGGCGCGATGAGCGCGCCACCCAGACGGCGGTGGCCTGGGTGCTGGGTTCGGTGTTCGTGCGGTTCTGCGAGGACAACGGGCTGTTCGATGCCACGTGCTATCTGACCGGTCCGGAGAAGGACCGGGCGGTGCTGGCCGAGGAGTCGCAGGACGACTACTTCCGCCGCCACCCCGAGCGGACCGACCGGGACTGGCTGCTTGCGGCGTTCGAGCACATCGGCGAGACGCAGGCGGGACGGCTGCTGTTCGACAAGGAACACAACCCGGCCTACCGGATTCCGATCAGCCACGACGCGGCCAAGGCTCTGATCACCTTCTGGCGTCGCCGGGACGCTGCCGGAACGCTGGTGCACGACTTCACCGACCCGGAGTGGGACACCCGGTTCCTCGGCGACCTCTACCAGGACCTGTCCGAGTCGGCGCGGAAGACGTACGCGCTACTACAGACGCCGGAGTTCGTGGAGGAGTTCATCCTCGAACTCACCCTGAAGCCCGCAATCAACGAGTTCGGCCACGAGACGATCAAGACGATCGACCCGACCTGCGGCTCCGGCCACTTCCTGCTCGGCATCTTCCGCCGGCTGATGGCGGAGTGGAAGGAACAGGACCCGGAGCGGGACCGGCACGAGATGGTCCGGCTCGCCCTGGAGTCGGTGCACGGCGTGGACCTCAACCCGTTCGCGGTCGCCATCGCCCGTTTCCGCCTGCTGCTGGCGGCCATGCGGGAGGCGAATTTCACCACCTTCCAGCAAATCCGCCAGTACGCCTTCCCAATCCAAATCGCCATCGGCGACTCGCTCATCAAGAACCGTCAGGGCACCCTCTTCGACGATGTCGACGAACTGAGCCAGTTCAGATACGCCACCGAAGATCTGGATAACTATCCGGAGTTGCTATCCGAAGGCTACTACCACGTAGTGGTCGGCAATCCGCCGTACGTCACACCGAAGGACAAGCAACTCAACGAGCTTTACCGAGCGCTCTACAAGGACGTATGCTCCGGCAAGTACGCCCTTTCGGTCCCATTCGCCATGCGGTTCTTTGACTTAGCCAAACGCCCAGAGGCAGATGGTCGCGGCTCCGGTCATGTCGGCCAGATCACCGCCAACTCGTTCATGAAGCGCGAGTTCGGTCGAAAGCTCATAACGCACTATTTCGCGCACGAAATCGACCTAACCCACGTCATCGACACCTCCGGCGCTTACATCCCCGGCCACGGCACACCGACAGTTATCCTCGTAGGCCGCCAACGCAAGACCAACCGCGCTGACACTATTCGGGCGATCATGAGTGTCCGAGGTGAGCCAGAAGAGCCCACCGACCCAGCAAATGGCAAGGTTTGGCAAGCGATCAAGACGCAATACGACGAGGCTGACTCAGAAAGCGAGTGGATATCAGTTGCCAACCTCCCTCGACAACAACTTGCCGCGTTCCCCTGGAGCCTTTCAGGCGGAGGCGCCGTCGACCTTGCCGCCTCTCTCATCAAAGAAAAGAAAGTCTTAAGAGGTTTCGCACGTCGCCTTGGCGTTCTTGGCATGACAAACGCTGACGACATTATGCTTGCCCCCAGTCGAGCATGGAACCGAAGAGGCACTGACCTAAGACTCAATCGACGACTGACGGTTGGCGACGAACTGAGGGACTGGATTTACCACGAAGGGAATTGGGCGTACTTCCCATACACACCCGAGTTTCGGCTCATTCCCCTCGAAGTTGATGACGCGTACCACAAGTGGCTATGGCCATATCGAACAACCCTCGGCAATCGAGCTACTTTCGGAAAAAGTACATACTTCCACGAGAACCGCCCATGGCACGAGTGGCACCAGATTACTCGTGACACTGCCGCACACGACTGGACCATCACTTACGCTGAAGTAGCAACGCACAACCACTTCAGCCTAGACCGAAGCAGCAAGCTATTCAAGCAAACAGCACCCGTAATTAAATTGCCGGAAATGGCGACAGAGGACGATCATTTGCAACTGATGGGAGTCCTGAATAGCTCGACTGCCTGTTTTTGGTTGAAGCAGGTTAGCCACGACAAGGGCATCCGGGGCGAGGGTGGGGGATTCACTAGCGACGACTGGGAACGGTTTTACCAGTTCAACGCAACGAAGTTGCAGGAATTTCCGCTGCCGAAGGCGTACCCGTTGGAGTTGGCTCGGGAACTGGACACGGCGGCGCAGCGCCTGACGGCGGTGAGCCCGGCGGCGGTCGCGAGTGAAGCGGTGCCGACGCGAGAGCGCCTGTCCGCTGCCCAGCGCGAGTGGGAGTCAACCCGGGCGCGGATGATCGCGCTCCAGGAGGAACTGGACTGGCAGGTCTACCACCAGTACGGACTGTTGTCGGAGGAACTGACCGCACCAGCGGAGTCGGTGCCTGAGTTGAAGCTCGGTGAGCGTGCCTTCGAAATCGTGCTGGCCCGCAAGGTGGCGGCCGGCAGGGCTGAGACGCAATGGTTCGCTCGGCACGGGTCTACGCCGATCACCGAACTGCCGGACCACTGGTCGGCAGAGTACCGAGCGATGGTCGAGAAGCGGATCAAGGTTATCGAGCAGAACCGGTACCTGGCGTTGATCGAGCGCCCAGAGTGTAAGCGCCGGTGGTCCACCGAAGGCTGGGACCGGATGCTCGACCGGGCGCTACGGGACTGGCTACTCGACCGGTGCGAGGCGCGTGACCTGTGGTTTGCCCCGGACGAGAACGGCGTCTCCCAGCCGCGTCCACTGTCGATCGCCCAGTTGGCTGATGAACTGCGGCGCGACGCGGATTTCGTGGCGGTGGCCAACCTCTACGACTCGGGACAGGAACTATCAGTCCTACTGGCCGAGCTGATCGAGCCCGAGCATGTGCCCTACCTGGCGGCGCTGCGCTACAACGACGCCGGACTGGAAAAGCGGGCCGGCTGGGAGCATGTCTGGGACCTGCAACGGCAGGAGGACGCGGCCCCCGATGAGCCAGCCAAGCGACTCATCCGCAAGGACATTCCGTTGCCGGACAAGTACAAGCCGACCGACTTCCGAAAGAACAGCTTCTGGGGCAACCGGGGCAAGCTCGATGTGCCGAAGGAGCGGTTCATCTCGTATCCGCACGCGGGCCGCGACAACGACCCGTCCCTGCTGATCGGCTGGGCCGGTTGGGATCACCACGAGCAGGCTCAGGCGTTGGCCGTGCTCATCGTGCAACGAGACGAGCAGGCCGGCTGGTCGGCTGAGAAACTGACGCCGCTGCTGGCTGGGCTGCGGGAAGTCATGCCATGGGTAAGGCAGTGGCACGGTGAGTTCGATCCGATGATCGGTGACTCGCCGGCCGCCGTCTATGACGGCTTCCTCGCCGAGCGCCTCGGCGCCTACGGTCTCACTGAGGGCGATCTAGCCGCTTGGCGGCCCCCTGCCGCAACCCGGGGCCGGCGACGATCCTGATGCATGACAACACCCACCTTCCGCTAATCAGCCGACATGCCAGACACGAGATCTTTACACATGAAGCAAAGTCAGACAGGATTTACGCACATCAATTACCGTCACTCTAAGTAAGCTGACTGTTACACTTTTCTCCCGAGTCGACCTCTGGAGGAGTCGATGAAAATTCGCTTTCTAGCCACATCGAGCAACTCTGGATCTTGCCCAACCCTCTACGAGACCGACACCGGCGACATTGTGGTCCAAGGTTCCGAACTGACGGACCCAGAAGCACTCTCACAGCTCCGCGACGTGCTACCAGGCGAGAAGTTTGTTGTTGTACCACGGTCGCTCATGTCATGGTTCGAGGGCAAAGAGTAGCGAATGTCAAAGATCATCAGCGATCCTGGCGCGTTCCAGAAGCTCTTCGCTGATTTCGAGCATGTCGCCTTCAAGCTCGAGGTGCGGCGAGCCTACGGGCTGCCATCCGAGGATATTCCTTTCCAGCAGTTTCTCAACGGCCAGGACCCTGGCGTCGCCTGGCTCCAGAACTGGCTTGATCTGATGGAGTCGCAGACTTCGACTGGAAAGCGGGTGGAACGCGTCCGGGTCGTCGATGATCCCCCCAGCGACTATCTCCGTTTTGAAATCTTCGTAACCCCGCACAACCTGGCCGCCGGTGAGGATATCCGCTACCTCGATCGCGACCAGGCAAGAAGACTCAACCTACCGAATCACGACTTCTGGCTGTTCGATTCGCGCACACTTGCCGTCCTGCATTTCGACAGCGACAACGTCTTCCTCGGTTTCGAGACGATCGACGCCGTCGAAGAGATCCTCCGGCACTGCTACTGGCGGGACGTTGCCTGGACCCACGCCCGCAGCTTCTCGGACTACCGCCCGTAGCTTCCTCCACCAAGCCAGGTGAGGCAGGTCAACGTATGAGCAGCTCAGTCTGGAGCGGTGATCTCATCCGGCTCCGGGCGATCGAGCCCAGCGATGACAGCTACTACGAAACCTTCACCGAGCACAGTGAGGATGCCCGGTCGGTGTTCCGGGTCGAGCCGCCACGGTCAGCTGCACAGCGCCAGCATGAACTCAAGAACCTAACCAACCAGGCGACCGGGAGCGACTGTTTCGCGCTGGCCATCGAACGGGTCGATACGCCGGGGATGATCGGAGCAATCTCCACGGCCCGCGCCGATCCGCGTAGTGGGAGTTTCAGCTACGGCCTCGCCATCGCCCGGGACCAGCGTCGTCGCGGTTATGCAATGGAAGCCGCACGCATCCTACTGTCCTACATGTTCACCGAGCGACGCTATCACAAGTGCCTGGTCGAAATTCACTCCACAAATGTCGCCTCAATCAAGCTGCACGAACGTCTCGGGTTTGCCGTCGAGGGCCTACTACGGGAACAAGAATATTTCGAGGGAAAATATCAGGACGTGATTCTAATGGGGTTGATCGGTACCGGGTTCCTGGCCATCCCGGAACGACAGGCCTGACCACATGAATCCAAACGCCGCCGACGCGGACAACGACTTCTCTGGTGGGGCCGCGGCCGTCGTCCAAGCTGCACAAATATCCGGAGGCGTACATTTCCGGGTGACTGAGACCCCCTTTCCTCCGCCACGTCAGCTTCCACCCGCGACGAAGGGGTTCATCGACCGCGAGGTGCACATTCGACAGCTTGACTCGCTACTGGATGAGACTGATCTGCGAACGAGTGACGACAGGCTTCCGGTCGTCACCGTATCGACCGTTTCTGGTAGTGCCGGTGTCGGTAAGACCGCCCTCGCCGTGCATTGGGCACATCGGGTCCGCACCCGCTTTCCCGACGGGGACCTCTATATCAATCTTCGGGGATACGATGCGGTGCCCCCGCTGAATCCTCAGGAAGCCCTGGACGGATTTCTGCGGGCGCTGAACGTGCCGCCAGAGAAGATCCCAACAGACCTGCCCGGACGCACTGCTCTCTACCGGTCCATGACCAATGGCCGGCGCATGCTGGTACTGCTCGACAATGCCGCGACCGCAGAGCAGGTTCGCCCCCTTCTGCCTGCCTCACCGAGCTGCATGGCGATCATCACCAGCCGCAACAGGTTGTCTGGTCTGGCGGTACGTGACGGTGCCATCCGGGCAGTACTCGACGTACTGACTGAGGAGGACTCGATTCGGCTGCTACGGGAGACAATCAGCCCGGTGCGCGTCGATACCGAACGGGCAGCCGTCATCCGGCTGGTCGAACTCTGCTCAAATCTTCCGCTGGCCCTGCGGATCGTGGCCGACCGCGCCGTAAGCGACCCGGACGTGAGCCTCGCCGACCTGGTCGAGGAGTTGGAAGAGGAAAGCGGCCGGCTCGACGCGTTGTCCGTGGAGGGCGACGAACTGTCCGCCGTACGGGTGGTCTTCTCCTGGTCCTACCGAGCGCTCCACCCGGAAGCCGCGCGCACCTTCCGGCTGCTGGGGCTGCACCCAGGTGCGGACATCGCGCTGCCCGCAGTGGCGGCGTTGACCGGGTCACCGGTATCGGCTACCCGCCGACATCTGGACTCGCTGGTCGGCCTGCACCTGGTTACCCGCATCGGCGCGCAACGGTATCGGCTGCATGACCTTCTTCGTCTCTACGCCAGTGAGCAAGCGAAGGAAGACGAGTCGCCCGCACAGATCGAGGCCGCGCTGACCCGCATGTTCGACTGGTACCTGACCCGGTCGTACGACAGCTACCGAAGGATCCTTCCGCAGGGCCGCCCGATACCGGGTCTGGACAACGGCACCACCGCTGCCGAACCCTCATTCGGGAGTCTGGAGGAAGCTCTGCGCTGGTGTGAACACGAGCGTCTGAACCTGCTGGACGTGATTCGGTTGGCGCAGGAGACCGACCACTGCGATGTTGCCTGGAAGCTCGCCATCGCCTCGATGGCCTTCTTCGAACGACATTCCTACTGGCGGGCGTGGATCGACAGTCACCTCTCGGCGGTTGAATGCACCCGGCATCTCGGGGACCGATCGGCCGAGGGCTGGGTGTTACTCAGCCTCGGGGACGCCTGGTGGGACCGTGGTCAGATCGATGAGGCACTCCAGTGTTACGTGAACGCGCACGATGCCGCACAGCAGGTGGGTGACCATTGGACGGCGGGCTACGCGATGCGCGGGTGCTGCCTCGCCTATGAGGACTCGGGCAGGTTCGCAGATGCGATCGAGTGTGCCGATAGCGCACTCGGGATCTTCCGGACGATGGGCGAGGATCGAGGCATCGGGCTTTCGTTGATGAGCCTCGGTAACGGTCACCGGAACATGGCCAGGTACGACGAGGCGATCTCGTCCTATCAGCGCGCTATGGAGATCTTCAGGTCTCTGGGTAACCGGTGGAGCGAAGCTCTGGTGGAACTACAGCTTGGCCGAGCCCTGATCCAGGTGCCTGACTACCCCGCAGCACTCGACAGCCTCACCCGCGCCCAGGAGCTGTTCGCCGAGATGAGCGACCAGCGTCACCAGTGCATCGCCCTCGTGCATGCTGGCGATGCGTACGCAGCGAGCGGCGACCGGGACGAGGCACGTCATGCCTGGTCGTCAGCGTTGACCACGCTGATCGAGCTAGACCATCCGCTTGCCAGTGAAGTGCAACGGCGGTTGAAGTCTATCGAGTAGAGGAGTGGGCATGGACGACCCGGTCCTGGCCGCCATCGCAACAGCCCTGGCGACAAGTGCCGTCACCGAACTGACTGCCGGCGGAAAGGCTGCCTTCAACGCGCTGGTGCGTCTCGTCCGGCGGAAAGCGGCCGAGCAGCCTGAGACCGGGAACGCACTCGTCGCGGCGCAAGATGACCCGTCGGACAAGCACCGGCTGGCGGAGCTGAACGCCGCACTGGCAGCTGCCGCGCAAAACGACCGGACCTTCGCCATCGAGCTGCACCGGCTATGGAACGAAATCAGGGCGGGTCGGCCTCAGGAGGACCACAGCGAGACCAGGAACACGATCTCCGGGCCGGTGACCGGCCAGGTCGTCCAGGCACGTGACATCCACGGCGGGGTGAGTTTCGGCTAGGACCGCCAGCGCGGGTGATGCCGGCGGCATCACCCAAACAGGTCGGGTAGATCAGAGCGCCTCAAAGTGACCCAAGCACACACCCCGGACAAAGGCTGACCAGGAGCACTGCTCAAAGATGAAGGCGGGACCGCTCGGATCTTTCGAATCACGAACCGCAACCGCATCCGCCACCTCAGCAACTTCCACGCACGAGCCACCGTTATCGCCACTGCGGGTACTCTTACGCCACCGCACGCCGGTCAGTTCAGTAGCTCGCTGGACAAAGGTCACGTCAACTCCTTGGCAAGATCTGCGATGAACTGCGTCGACTCCACCGGGTTTCTCGCCGCAGCACGTAGATAGTCGTACTTCAGCGTATAGTCCCGCACCTCATCCGGCTGCTCCAGGTACAACGCCCCGGTCTGGTTCTCAACGTAGATCACGGCTGGGTCAGCAGGGTCCGGGAAGTCCATGATCGTGAACGAACCGAGCACACAAGCGCCCGCACCGAAGGGCAACACTTGGAGCGAGACATTGGGTAGCTCAGCGACATCCAGCAACCTCCGCAGCTGACCGCGCAGCACGTCACGTCCGCCGATCGCCCGGCGTAGCACTGCCTCGTCGAGCACTGCCCGCATGAACATGCCCTGCTCAGTGACGAGCGTCTGCCGCTCCATACGCAGCCTTACACGGCGATCAACTTCGTCTGGCAGAAGTGGTATGACGGCTGCCTGGTACACGGCACGCGCATACTCCTCGGTTTGGAACAGTCCATGCACGAACTGCGACTCGTAGACCCCGAGGCCGGCAGCTTCGGACTCCAAGCCAACATAGACCTCGAACCACTCCGGGACAGCCTTGCCGTAGCCGTGCCACCAGCCACGCTGCCGCGCCTCTCTTGCGAGGTTTACCAGCACTGCCTGTTCATCCGCAGGCACTTGGTAGAGATCCAGTAACGCTCGCAGGTCTGGCGGCCGGATACCCGTTTGAGCCGTCTCGATCCGAGACAGCCTTGAGTGGGAACTATCAATATGGCTGGCCGCCCGTTCCAGGGTGAACCCGGCGACCTCACGCCGACGACGCAGTTCGGCAGCAAGCCGACGCCGACGCGCTGTTGGGCTGAACCTCTTGGCCACTCCGCCTCCTCATCAGTAGGCAACGCCAGCTCATTCAAGCGGATCAACAACCCTTCGTCCAGCAACACCCAAGTCACACATCCAAAGTTGCACATTGCAAATTGGACCACGCGGTGGGATGGTGTACGCAGTCCGTGAGGGCGCAATGACGCTGGAGGTACGTGTGATGCACAACAGCTCGCCGTACTGGAACCGGGAGCGTCGGGAACACGTGCGACCCGAGCTGACCGGCCACAGTGCACCGGAGGGTGAAGTCGCCCCCGAAATGGAGATCGTCCCTGGTCACGGGCGGATGCGTACCGACGATCCGGCGCGCGCGGCGCTCGCCGACCGCTATTGGTCGCACCACGTACCGGCCCGGCGGGCGCTCGGCACATGGGTGTTCCACCCGCACGACGACCGCCGGTGCCAGGCATGCCACGAGTCATGGCCATGTGCACCCCGGCTATGGGCTCAGCAGGTCCGAAATGAGCGATTGAGCCGGCCTGCCGCCGGCCGCCCACCGAAGCCCAGTGTCGTCCCTGGCCAGTCGCCCCAGCCAGGGACCGCGAAACACGACCACTTCCCGCCACCCGGTGTCCCCCACGGGGCGGCAGCGGCACGCGGCCGTGTTTCGCAGGCGGCAGCCGGATCCGGCAAACCGGCACCGCCGAATGTCACCGGGGAGGCGGGCTCGGACACCCGCCTCCCCGGTGACCCGCCGAACTGACCTGACAGCGACGACTTGGGAGGTACGCGTGACCCACAACAGTTCGCCGTATTGGGAGCGGGAGCGTCGGGAGAACATGCGGCCCGAGTCGACCGGCCAGAGTGCACCGTCCGAGCCGTACGCTGAGTTGTTCGCGGTGCTTGACCGGGCCGACGTGTCGGAGGCCGTGCGTGCGGCGTGCGCCCACGCGCTCAACCCGCCGCCCACTCCGATCGAGCCGGTCGACCCGGCCGACTACGCCGACGTGCTGGTCGACCGGATGTTGGCCGGTCGGGAGCAGGGGCCCAGGGTGCTGACCAGCAACAACGACCCGCGCAACCGATACACCCTGCACCTGACCTTCCCGGCCGCCAACCTGCCGGCGGCTCGGAGTCGGGCTGCCGCCTATGCCGGGGCGCTGGGCGCGCTCCGGCCCGAGCTGGGCTTCTACCCCGCCGTGCTCTCCCGGGCCGATGAATGGAACCACGTCGAGCCGGTCACCTGTGGCACGATCGGGCCGGAGAACGAGACCTGCGCCCGTACCACCGATCATCTGGGCTGCCATCGGGACAGCGCCGGTGGCCTGTGCTGGGGCGACGACGACTCGGCCGGTGACTTGCCCGGTGACAAGTGCCGCCACGGCGACACCACGGGCCGACGGTGAGTCAGGCCAGGGCGGGCGTGACCCCGCCGTACCCCCGGGTCCTTCCCTGCCGGCATTGCGGGCTCGTCGTCCTGCGCGACAACGACGGCAGGTGGATCCACGCCAGCCTCTCCTACACCTGCCGGGACCGTTGGGGCGGGGTGGCCGGCACCACCGCCGAACCTGCTGCTCTGCCCCCCGCGCCGCCCGCACCCACCGCCGCAACCAGGCATTCCACGACAGAGTCGTGGTACCCAGCCTGGGGTGACGGGTCCGCTACGGTATAACCCATGCCGGAGCAGACCCCCCCACCGCTGCTGCGGGACGTGATCGTCATCCCGGAGTCACCGTCCGCGAGCGACCTGGTCCTCAGGCTTGCCGACGGCGTCACCAACGCCGAGGAAACCCTCCGGGAGTACGTCATCCCGCCGCGCCTGGTCGACAACTTCGACCAGGCACTCCGGCTGATCCAGAACGCGCTCAACACCGGCGCCTCCCGGGCCGCCTATCTACACGCCTCGTTCGGTGCCGGTAAGTCACACTTCATGGCGGTTCTGCACGCGCTGCTACGCGGCGAACACGCGGCGCGCAAGCGGGACGAGTTCGCCCCGCTCCTCGCCCGGCACGACATGTGGCTGGACGGCCGGAAGTTCCTGCTGGTGCCCTATCACATGATGGGCGCGAAGTCGCTGGAGCAGCGGGTGCTCGGCGGCTACATCGAATACGTGCGCAAGCTGCATCCGGACAAGCGCATCCCGGCCGTACACCGTACCGATGCCCTGCTCGAGCAGAGCCAGCACCTGCGTGCCCAGATCGGCGACCGGGCGTTCATCGCCGGGCTCCCCGGCGGTGGCGAAGAGGATGACTGGGGCGACACCGCGGACGGCTGGACCAGCGAGAAGCTGGACACCGCATTCGCCGCCACCCCAGACGACGAGATCCGCCGATCCCTGGTAAACGACCTGCTCAGCACCTGGCAGCGGGGATTCTTCCGCAACGCGTTGGAGGACGCGGACGGGTTCGTCTCGCTCGACCGCGGACTCACCGAGATCGCCACACACGCCAAGGAGCTTGGCTACGACGGCCTCGTGCTCTTCCTCGACGAGTTGATCCTCTGGCTGGCCAACAGCATTGGAGACCAGCGCTTCGTCTCCCGCGAGATTCAGAAGATCACGAATTTCGTGGAGGGTGGCGACGCCCACCGCCCGATCCCGGTGATCACCTTCATCGCCCGCCAGCGCGACCTGCGCGAGTTGGTCGGCGAGGCCGTGACCGGCGCTCACGACCTGGCCTTCCAGGACACGCTCAACCTGGCCAGCGGCCGATTCGACGTGATCACGCTGGAGGACCGCAACCTACCGGAGATCACCCGCAAACGCCTGCTGAAGCGGGTCGGCGGCGACGGTAGCCCGGCCGACCAGGCGATCACGGAGGCATTCGAGCGGGTCCGACGGGTCCGATCGGACGTGTGGGACGTCTTGCTCGGCACCGACACCGGCAGCGGTGCCGACCTGGAATCGTTCCGCCTCACCTACCCGTTCAGCCCGGCCTTCATCTCCACCCTGGTCTACGTCTCCAGCGCGCTGCAACGATCCCGTACCGGCCTGAAACTGATGCGCCAACTACTCGTCGAACGCCGCGACGAACTACGGCTCGGCCAGCTCATCCCCCTCGGCGACCTCTACGACGTGCTCAGCCGGGGCGGCGACCAACCGTTCACCGACCGCCTGAAGGTCGAGTTCGAAACCGCGCAGAAGCTCTACCAGAACCAGCTGCGCCCCTACCTCATGGACCAGCACAACGTCAGTGACGACGATCTGGACCGCGCCCGGCACGGCGAACAGCTCGACCCTGCGCTCGCAGGCCGGGTGCGCGCGTTCACCGGGGACGACCGGCTGATCAAGACCCTGTTGCTGGCCGCGCTGGCCCCCTCCGTACCGGCACTGCATAACCTGACGCCACGCAAGCTCTCCGCGCTCAACCACGGCAGCATCACCAGCCCGATCCCCGGTGGCGAGGTCGGGCTGATCAACCGGAGGATCGAGCAGTGGGCCGCCCGCTTCGGCGAGATCAAGATGCTCGACGGCGACGGGGTACAGCTCGAACTGGTCGGCGTCGACGTGGGCAGCGTGCTCAACAACGCCCGCCACTTCGACACCCTCGGCGGCCGGCAGAACATGGTCAAGCGCCTACTCTGGGAAGAGCTGGGCGTCACCGCCACCGAAAGCTACTTCGACCAGGCACACCTGATCTGGCGCGGCAGCCGGCGCACCATCGAAGTTGTCTACGGCAACATCCGCGACCCCGACCAGCTACGCGAGGACGCCTTCCACCCGTTCACGCCCAACACCTGGCGTCTGGTCATCGACTACCCGTTCGATGAGGGCACCCACAGCCCCGCCGAGGACCGCAACCGGGTACTCGGCTTCAGCTTCACCGCTCGTACCGTCTGCTGGATTCCCGCCACGCTGACCGTCAACCGGCAAACCGACCTCGGTCGGCTGGTCACGCTCGACGCGCTGCTCAGCGGCCCGTCGAGCCGATTCGAACTCGCTGCCAAACACCTCAGCGAGGACGACCGGCGGCGGGCCCACGCGACCCTCACCAACCAGCGCGACGCCCTGCTCGTGGCCATGAAAGGCGTGCTGCGCCAGGCGTACGGGGTGGCGAACAAGCAGGCGGCCGACGTGCTCACCACGTACACCGACCACCTGATCAGCCTCACCGACCCGCGCGAGTTGACCCTGCCGGTCGGCGCGAAACTCAGTGCGGTGCTGCCCTGGCTGGCCGACCAGATGCTCAGCGCCCAATACCCGGCCCACCCGGACTTCGACCCCGACCGCAGAGGCGAGTCCGTGCGGGCCGCCGACCTGCGCACCGTGCTGGAATACGTACGCCGGGCCGTCGAGTCGGGCGACGACCGGGTCGAGGTCGAAAAGAAGGACCGCGCGGTGCTCCGCCGCATAGTCAACCCGCTCGGGCTCGGCGAGATGCACGAGGCCGCGTACGTGCTCGACCGCCAGTGGGTCGAGCATTTCCAACACCGGGCCAACCAGGAGGGCATCACCAGCGACATCCGGGTCACCGACCTGGTGCGCTGGCTGGACGAACCGAAGCCACGCGGCCTAGAGCCATTGGTCGCCCAGCTCGTCATGGCTGCCTTCGCCGAACAGACCGACCGCACCTGGGTCCGGCACGGATCGGTCATGACACCGCAGCCCGAACTGTCCGCGATCAACAACGACCTGGCCCTGCGTACCCCCGAACGCCCGGACGAGGATGACTGGAGCCTCGCCCGGGACCGGGCCATGCACCTGTTCGGCTTCATGCCGCCCACCCTGGCCCGTGGTCGCCTCGTCGCCATGTTCGTGCAGGATCTTTCCCGGCAGGCACGCCAGCACCGGGAAGCCGCACACCTGCTGGCAGCCGAACTGGAACGGCACGCCGACCGGCTCGGACTCGACCCCGCCGCCACCACCGGGCGACTACACACCGCGTACGCCGCCCGGGACCTGCTCGACGGGCTGGACAGTCGCCACCGCGACATCGACATCGTCAAGCAGATCGCGCACACCGACCTGGGCGGTCCGCCACAGCGTGCCGGAAAGAGCATCCGAAGCGCGTACGAGGTCGTCCAGGCCCTTCGTAACACCTCCTGGGACAACTTCGACCTGCTGGCTGAACTGGGCGACCCCTGGACCGCCGAGGCGGTGGAGATCCTCACGGCACTACGGCAGGCCGCGAACGACGACGAACTCACCACCCCGCTGGCCGCTGCTCTGAGCCGGGCCCGCGCCCACGCCACCGACCTGCTCCGCCGGGTGACCCGGAGCCAGCACCGGCCGCCGTCACCGGGGGATGGCACCGGCCGCGTTCCGCACCAGCCACCAACGCCCGGTACGGAGACCACGCCGTCCTCCGGTGACACTGGGCCCGACCCCGGCTCGACCGAACACGGCACCAAGCTGATAGACGTCGACGACCTGGACGAGTTGCTGGAGACGCTACGCAAGGTAGCCGGGCGCAATCCGGGCCGACGGCTCCAGGTCAACTGGCAGGTACGGCAGTGATCGTCACCGCGTCGTCCTCCCACGCGCTGCCGGTCAACCCGCACACCCTCGCCCAACGGATCGAACGCCGGTTACGTGCCCACCGGCGGGGTGGCAAGCCCGAACCGGTGCTGCTGGTCAGCGCTGCGCCGGTGTGGCCGTACGACCCGATCCTGCCCGTCAACGACACACTGCGGGTACGGGTCGTACCCTGCATCTCCACCCTGGCCATCTGGGAGCAACTGGCCGAGTCCCACGAACTGCCCACCGCGATCCTGACCGACCTTCCGGAAGAGGAACTGGGCATCGGCATCCTCAGCCGGGTGCACCGACGCCGGATCGTCAGCATGGACCCGTGGACCCTGATCACCGAGGCATTCGGCGCACAACAACTGGATCCCCGGCTGAAGGAACTTTCCTGGGCCGGTCGGGCCCTGGTCGAAGCCACCCCGCCCGGCGGGTGGCCCCGACTGCCCGGAATCGTGCTGCAACGCGACACCGCACTGCGGCACCTGGCCGTAGAACGACTACAACTCGCACAGCTGGGGACCGCGTCCGAGGACGTCGACCCGTCCAGCCTGCTGCGTTGGAGTGCCGCACCGGTCGCACCACAGTCGCTGGCGACTCTGTCCGAGGCTGAGCGGACCGGCCTTCTCGACTGGCTGACCAGCGAGTTCGGGCCTGCGGTACGCGTGATGGCGGCACTGCACGAGGTCGGGCACGTCACCGACACGTTGCCCCTCGGGCTGGTGTGCGAGGCGCTCTGGGCGGCCGACGACCCCGACAGCCTCCGCGCACAGGGGCGGGTCGACCAGTACCTGGGCGGCATTCATCTTGACCCGGACACCATCGCCTCATTCGCCGCCACCGCCAACCGGACCATGGTCGGCCTGCTGACCACCGCACTCGGACGCGAGAACATTCGGGCAGCAGCACGCGACAGTGGGTTCCAGCGTGGGGGCGGCGAAGCCGATCCCCGCCAACTGGCCCACTCCGTACTCGACCGGGCCGAGGAACTGCTGCTCGGTTTCGCCGCGACCGGGGCCGCCCACCACAGTGACATCTTGCGATCAAGCTTCACCCACCGGCTCGGCGAGGCCGCCCAGGCACTGAATCTCGCCGCCAAGGGCGGCGCCACGCCCGAGACGCTCACCGCAGCCGGTCAGGCCATCGACCACCTGGCCAACCATCACCTTGCGGCGCACTACCCGCACCGCGTCCAACGAGCCGAAATGGCGCTACGCCTTGCCCGCTGGCTGGCCGAGCCGGCCCCCGCTCCACTCGGCGTGGCCGAAGGCGTCGGCCGCCAAATCGAGCAGTGGTCCTGGGTCGACCTGGCCCTGGACCACGTCTGGACCGGCGAGGACGCGCACGCGGGTCTGGCCGCTGCCTATAAGTTGATCCACGACCAGGCTCTGCGCCGCCGTCGTGAACTGGACCGGGCGTTCGCCGTCCACCTCGCCACGTGGACAGGCAGCGGCGGTAAGCCCGGAGATCTGCTCACCGTCGAGACGGTGTTGCCCCGGGTGGTCGCGCCCCTGGTCCAGGAAGGCAATCGTCCGGTCCTGGTCGTGGTGATCGACGGGATGACGGCTGCCATCGCTGCCGACCTCGGCGATCAACTGGCCAAACAGGGCTGGCTGGAATACGACCCGCTGGCCAGCCGGCCCGGTCGGAAGACAGATGCCCGACGCCGGGGAGTCGTCGCTGCACTACCCACGGTGACCACCGTGTCGCGTGCCTCCCTGCTGGCTGGCGCGCTCCGCACCGGCGGGCAGTCCGAGGAGCGTTCGGCGTTCGAAGGGAACCCGCTCTGGCAGGGGCGACCCGCGAAGCTGTTCCACAAGAGCACCCTCCAGGGCGAGGCCGGTGAGGTACTCAGCGACAAGGTGATCCGCGCCCTGAGCGACCCTCGCACTGTTGTCGGCGTGGTCGTCAACACTGTCGACGATGGGCTGCGGTACGGCCGGGAGAGCGCTGACGCGGGCTGGCGGATCGACAACCTCGGCGTGCTGCGAGCACTGCTCGACTACGCCCGCTACCAGGGACGGGCGGTGATCCTGACCAGCGACCACGGGCACATACCAGAGCGGGAAGGTGTCCTCCGGTCGGTTGTCGAACCGGTGTCCGCCCGCCACCGGACCGATCCGGCACCGGCCACCGACGGGGAGGTCGAATTGGCCGGACCCCGGGTGGTCACCGACGGCGGGCGGGTGATCGCACTCTGGGACCCGCAAGCGCGCTACCTGCCTCGTCAGGCCGGCTACCACGGTGGGGCGTCGCTGGCCGAGGTAACCGTGCCGCTGTTGGCGCTGCTGCCCCTCGGCGCGGCGGCACCATCCGGTTGGCGCCTGCTCGGACCACAGCACCCGCACTGGTGGTCGACGACAGTCGAGGAGGCCGCAGGCTCAGCCGGTGTCTCCACGCAGCCAGCAAAGCCGGCACCGGTACGGCGAAGCGACGCGAAGCGGAGCAGCCCGGCCACGACCGGCACCCCGCTGTTCGAACTGCCAACCGAAGCTCCCACCGCCCTGGCCGCGCCGGCCGCCCAGACATCGGCCGACGAGCCTGACGGCCTGGTGAACGCACTAATCGCATCGGAGATATTCGAAGCCCAGCATTCCCTGACCCCACGGAAGATGGCAATCAGCAAGATCCGGGGAGCACTCACCGCACTGGTGGACGCAAACGGCATCCTGCCCACCGTGCTCGTCGCCGAAAAAGCTGGCGAACAGCCGGCCCGAGCCACCGGGTTCGTGACCACCCTGCAACGCATCTTCAACGTCGACAACTTCCCCATCCTGTCCCTGATCGACGACGGTCGTACCGTACGGCTGGACATGGCGTTGCTCCGTGAACAGTTCCAACTCCCCGGAGGACGATCATGAGTACCCGGGTGAGCAGCGCCCGGCGACGTCAGGTGCTGGACGCGCTGCGTCGTGGTGCCGTACCCGAATCCGGCCTGGACCTGCTGGCAATCGGCCTGGATCGGTTCACGACGGCAGTCACCGAGGACATCGACACGATCCGTACGGGCGGTGCGGTGTTCAAGGCCATCCGGGGCGAGTACGGCTCCGGCAAGACGTTCTTCACCCGCTGGCTGGCGGAGCAGGCCAAACGGGCCAATCTCGCCACCGCCGAAGTGCAGGTCTCCGAGAACGAGACCCCGCTACACCGGCTGGAGACGGTCTACCGCCGACTCATCGAACGGCTGACGACCGCCACCTTCCCACCCAGTGCGCTACGGGCTGTTGTCGATGCCTGGTTCTATGCACTGGAGGACGATGTCCTGGGCAGTGGAACGGTGGACCCTGCCGACCAGGCGGCGGTCGACCGCGCTGTCGAGGAACTTCTCGGTCAACGGCTAAACGTCGTCGGCCGGACCGCGCCGACATTCGCCACCGCGCTGCGCGGCTACCGGGCCGCCGTCACAAGCGGTGACGCGGCGGGGGCCGACGCCGTACTTGCCTGGCTCGGTGGACAGCCGCACGTCTCCGCCGTCGCTCGCCGACATGCCGGCATCCGGGGTGACCTCGACCATTTCGGCGCCCTCGGCTTCCTGCAGGGACTGCTGGTGGTGCTGCGCGACTGCGGCTACCCGGGTCTGCTACTGGTGCTGGACGAGGTGGAGACGCTGCAACGAGTCCGCTCTGACGCCCGTGACAAGGCGCTGAACGCACTCCGACAGCTTGTGGACGAAGTTCACTCCGGCCGCTTTCCCGGCCTGTACCTCGTCATCACCGGCACGCCGGCGTTCTACGACGGTCCCCAGGGAATCGCGCGGCTGGCCCCGCTCGCCCAACGACTCGCCACCGACTTTCCGAACAACCCCGACTTTGACAACCCCCGGGCGGTGCAGCTACGTCTGCCCGGGTTCACCGTCGACTCACTCGTCGAACTCGGTGCCCGAGTACGCGATCTGTTCGCCGACGGCAGCCCCGTCCGCGACCGTCTGGTCCACCTCGCCGACGACCTATATCTGGCCGACCTTGCCGCAGCCCTGGCAGGTCAACTCGGCGGCAAGGTCGGAATCGCCCCGCGGCTCTTCCTCAAGAAACTCGTCGCTGGCGTACTGGACCCGATCGAGTTGCACCCGAACTTCGATCCACGCCGAGACTTCGCCCTCACTGTGGCGCGCACCGAGATGACCGAGGTAGAACGTAACGCCACCCGAGCAGACGAAATCGCCCTGGACCTACCGTGAAAGCAGACCCGCGGGCCGAAGCAAGCGATGCTCAGGCGGGCAGGCCGCTTCACCCGGTACTGCTGCACCACATCGTCAATACCTTGGGCTGGGCCCGCCTTCGCGAACTACAGGAGGCGGCGATTGCTCCCCTACTCGAAGGTGAGGACGCGCTACTGCTGGCCGGCACCGCCAGTGGCAAGACCGAGGCAGCCGTCTTCCCGCTGTTGTCCAAGATGGCCAGCCAGCAGTGGGCTGGCCTCTCGGTGCTGTACGTCTGCCCGCTCAAGGCACTCCTGAACAACCTCGAACCCCGGCTGGCCAGCTACTTCTCCTGGCTGGGCCGTCGTGCTGCGGTCTGGCATGGAGACGTACCCGTCTCCGCCCGCCGGTCGATCCTGCGGGACCGGCCCGATCTTCTCCTGACCACGCCAGAGTCCATCGAGTCGATGCTGGTAAGCGTCAACGTCGACCATTCCCTGCTCTTTGCAGACCTACAGGCGGTTGTCGTCGACGAAGTACACGCCTTCGCAGGTGACGACAGAGGCTGGCACCTGCTGGCCGTGCTCGAACGGATAAGTCACCTTGTCGGGCGTCCGCTACAACGAATTGGGTTGTCCGCGACCGTTGGTAATCCGGAGGAACTACTTGCCTGGCTACAGGGCGCGGAAGCCAATCGCCGGCCAGGACGGGTGATCGCCCCACACCTCGACTTCCCCACATCAGCGCCGCTGCAGAGCACCGACCCCCTCTCCGCGCCACCACCCGGCGAAATCGAGCTCGACTACGTCGGCTCCCTCCAGAACGCCGCGACAGTGATCGCGTCCCTGCATCAGGGCGAGAAGCGGCTGGTCTTCTGCGAATCCCGCCAGGAGGTGGAGGAACTTGGGCAACTTCTGCGGCTGAAAGGCATCACCACCTTCCTCTCCCACGCATCCCTCGCCCTGGACGAGCGTCGGCGTTCGGAGCAGGCCTTCGCCGAGGCCCGTAACTGCGTCATCGTCTCCACCAGCACCCTCGAACTCGGCATCGACGTCGGGGACCTCGACCGCGTCATCCAGATAGGTGCACCACGTTCGGTCGCCTCGTTCCTGCAACGTCTCGGACGTACCGGCCGACGGCCCGGCGCAACCCGCAACTGCCTGTTCCTTGCACCGGATCGACCAAGCCTGCTCCGCGCCGCTGGTCTGCTGCTGCTCTGGGGCCGCGGTTGGATAGAACCCGTCGTTGCCCCACCAGAGCCGCGGCATATCGTCGCCCAGCAGATCCTTGCCCTGTGCCTCCAGGAACGCCAGATCGGCGACCACGTATGGCACGAATGGTGGAACGGTCTCGACCCGTTCACCAGGTCCGCTGACGTGATCTTGCGCTACCTCGTCGAACAGGGTTACCTACAACGCGACGGCGACATGCTATTCATCGGCCCCGAAGCCGAACTTCGATTCGGACATCGTCACTTCATGTCCATGACCGCCGTCTTCACCGCTCCTCCCGAGTTCACGGTGCTGGCTGGACGCACCGAGCTCGGCCGAATCGACCCAAGCCTGCTGACTGAACAGATACAGGGCCCACGTCGGCTTCTCCTCGGCGGGCGAAGTTGGCAGGTCACCTACGTCGACTGGAAGCGTCGCCGGTGCTTCGTCGAACCAGTCGACGGCGGAGGGAAGGCAAGATGGACCGGGATGGGGTTGGCCGGCCACTCATTCGAGTTGAGCCGGGCGATGCGCGAGGTGGTGCTCGGTGCCGAACCACCCGTATCGCTCACCCGACGAGCTGTCGATCAGCTGGCAGAGCTTCGGCAGCAGCACCTGCCCGCCGCCCACCCGGGTGGGACGATGGTCACCCGTCTCACCTCGGGTGACGTGTACTGGTGGACCTGGGCGGGGTTCCGTACCAACGCCACGCTGACGAGCACCCTGGCCGGCCTTACCGACCCGATGCAGGAACCTACGGATCTCTACCTCCGCCTCCGTCGGGACCTGAACCCCGCCGAATGGAAGGTCGGAATCGCCGACGCCGCTGACCGGCTGTGCCTACCGGACGTGGACGAGAAAGCGCTCAGCGGCCTGAAGTTCAACACAGCCCTACCGCAGCGTCTGGCCCTCGCCACACTGGCCACCAGGCTGGCCGACCTGCCCGGCGCCCTGGCTGTGCTCAAGGAGCCGAGCCGCTTTGTCATCACCCACTGACTAGTCGGCCCTAGGCTCCTACGCTGTGGGCGGCTACTACGACCTCTTCCTCTCGCTCGAACTACAGCCTGACCTGCCCGAGGAGATCCTGCACGAGATCCGGTGGCACCTACGGCTGACCGACGAGCCACCGACCGAGTTCCGCGCCTTCAGCGCCCCTGACTGGTATGACGAAACTCCCTATCCGTTCTTCAACGGCACGACGGGAAGCCACGCCTTCGACGGTGTCGACGTGACCGCCCTGCTGCCCGCCACACATCGGCTGTACCCCGATGGTCGGCAGCGTTGGCTGATGACCGTTCGTAGCTGCGTGCACGAGGACGAACTCGGCTACGCCATGGACCTCGTCAGGTGGCTGGCGTCGTACGCCACCACCACCGGTTGGATCGGCTACCTCGGCTACACCGCAGATCCCGCCCCGAAGTTCATGTACTACGTCGACGGCACGCTCAAGTTCCGCGAACCGGCCGGCCCGCATCGAGCCAGCTGACCGTTACCGAGGTCGGCCTCAATCCACCAGGAACGTACGGCGGACCTCGTCGAGCAGCTCGCGATAGTGGTCCCGACCGAAGGTGACCGCTGCTGCGAAGAGAGCATCCAGCGCAGCCTGTAGCGGGTCCGCCTCGGCTGCCCCGAAAAGCGCGGGGACTGCCATGCCCTGCTGCAACATGTCGTGGTGCCGCCCATCAAGCGACGTAACGAGGGTCCGGGGCATCTGCTCGTCGGCGTGAAAGCGCTGCCACACCTCAGTGTCGTCCGTGAACGGTGGGGGTAGTGGCTCGCCCCGGTCCAGTGCGGCAAGCGCCGGCGCCGTCCAGTCGAGTTCGGCAAGCCCTGCCCTCTGGTAGGCACGCCACGCAGCCCACCTGGCGATCTTGCGCTGTGTCTGGGCAGGCGCGTCGCCGATGGCGTGTACGAGATCCGGATCGAGGCTGACCATCCCGAATACGTTGCCGCGGACGTTACGGAGCCGCTCGGTTGGTAACCGTCCGCCCCAGCGTCGCGCTTCGTCGTGCCGCTGCCGCTCCTGGCGTACGCGCTGCGCTTCTGCCTGCGCCCGGCGCTCCGCCTCTGCCTTCTCCTCGGGCGACGGCGGCGGTGGCAGACCACGGGCGTGGCGGTGCCAGTAGGCAGCGTTGGCGCTGGTCTGCCTCACCACCTGATCGGGTCGGGCCGGGCTCGGCCAGAACTGGAGGAGGTACCGGTCGAGTTGCGGCTCACCATCGATCCGGGTGTCCCGCTTCCGCGCCTCGTCCCTACCCGTGCCGCAGTATCGGACCCGGTATTCGACCTGTTCCAGGGCAAGCAGCTCGTACGCTGCACCGCCCCACTCGATGAGGATCACCTCCGACGTCTCAGGCATGAACGAGACCTCGACGATCTCCTCCCAGGCGTCGTCCAGCGGTGGTGTCTCGTCGTGCAGTTCGATGGTGAACCCGACGCGGCCGGTGTGCAGCCCGGTGATGAGGAACAGTGAGCCCGGCACGGCAGCGCCGCAGATCCCGTTCGTCTGGCCAGCGAAGGCGGCGCGCAGGCCTCCCTCACCTGGCGTGGCTCCGCTCTTGACGTAGATCTGGCTGTAGTGGACATGCCGTTCACCGCTGAACAGGGTCCGCAACTGCTGCTCTCTTCTCTCGAACTCGACCGGCTCTGGCCCCGACCAGGTCAGGGCACGACACGGTAGTGGGTGGTCAGCCGCCGCGCGTCATCGAGTACGTGGAACGCGAGCGCTGGCGGCTGTGACCGGTCCACGGGCTCGTCACCCTCCCAGGGCAGGCGCAGGGTCCAGGTCACCGCCGGACCCACCAGCATCGGTCGGCCGGCGAGGGTGGAGGCAGCGGCGGTGTGCGCATGTCCGGTGACGACCGCGACGACCTCGGGATGTCTGGCCAACAGGTCGGTCAGGTCATCGGGGTTACGCAGTCGGATTCCGTCGAGCAGTGGGTGGTGCAGCTCGACCGGCGGATGGTGGAACGCGATCAGAGCTGGGACCTCGCCGTCCAGTTCATCGAGGGTGGCGGCCAGCCAGTCGAGGGTCTCGGTGTCGAGGCGTCCAGCAGCGTTGTCGGGGATGGTCGAGTCGCACATCAGGACTGCCAGGTCCCCGACGCGGTGCAGCTGGTTGACCGGTCCGTCGGCCGCAGGCTCACCCAGCAACGTCGTACGGTAGGCGCTTCGGACGTCATGGTTGCCCGGACAGGTCAGGACCGGAAACGGTACGGCCAGCAGCCGTGCGGCCTCCTCGTATTCGGCCGGATCGCCGTTGTCGGCTATGTCCCCGGTGACCAGCAGGGCGTCGACCGGCCGGGGCAGTTCCCGGAGGTGGTCGATGACCCGGGCAGCTCGCTCGGTCGCCCGCTCGGTGCCGTCCAGGTGCAGGTCACTGATCTGGGCCAGCAGGATCATCAGGTCCTCGTTTCTGCTTCCGGTCCATCGCTGCCTGCCACCTCGGCCCCGGCCAGTCCATGATGCCGCGAACCGCACGCTGTGTTCCGTACCTCGGGAGCGGTGTTCGATCTGAGCCGAGCCACGACGGAGCCGGGGCCCCGACGAGAGTCTGAGCCCCGGCCGCGTGGGTTTGCGCTGGTGTCGCTGGTGTCGCTGGTACGGCTACAGGTTCACGGTCCAGCTGTTGATGTAGCCGGTGTCGCCACCCGCGGCGTCCTGCACCCGCAGGGTCCAGGTGCCGTTGCGGGTCTCCGAGGAGAGGTCGACCGTGTAGGTCTGGTTGATGTTGTCGGTGGAGCCGCCGGTGCGGTTGTGCAGCACGTAGGCGGTGCCGTCCGGCGCGATCAGGCTGACAACCAGGTCACCGATGTAGGTGTGGACGATGTTCACCGGGACGGTGCTGGTCGCCGAC
The DNA here is from genome assembly GCF_042679305.1 of Micromonospora sonneratiae. Taxonomy (NCBI): domain Bacteria; kingdom Bacillati; phylum Actinomycetota; class Actinomycetes; order Micromonosporales; family Micromonosporaceae; genus Micromonospora; species Micromonospora sonneratiae. The sequence goes on from NZ_JBHTMP010000007.1 coordinate 42,915, forward strand.
GCGTTGCCCGAGCAGCCGGTGATGGCGATCGTGCTGTTCACCGTGGTGTTGTCCGGGATCGTGACGTCGGTGCCGTTGGTGCCGGTGCAGCCCGGGGTGCTGGTGCCGGTCAGGTTCAGCGTCCAGCTGTTGAGGTACCCGGTGTCGCCACCGGCGGCGTCCTGCACCCGCAGCTTCCAGGTGCCGTTGGCCACCTCGCTGGAGAGGTTCACGGTGTAGGTCTGGTTGATGTTGTCGGCCGAGCCGCCGGTGCGGTTGTGCAGCGTGTAGACGCTGGCGTCCGGCGCGACGAGCGACACGACCAGGTCACCGATGTAGGTGTGCACGATGTCCACCGCGACGGTGCTGCCCGTGCCGGCGTTGCCGGAGCAGCCCGAGATAGTGATCGAGCTTTCCACCGTGCTGTTGTCGGAGATGGTCACGTCCGTGCCGTTGGTCTGCGAGCAGCCGGGCGGGCCGTTGACCGTCAGCGTGTAGGTCGTGCTCTGCGTGGTCACCGTGCCCGTACCGGTGATGGTCACCGAGTAGGTGCCCGGCGCGGTGGTACCGGTGGTGCTGATGGTCAGGCTGGACGACGCACCCGAGGTGACCGACGACGGGCTGAAGGCGGCCGTCGCACCGCTGGGCAGGCCGCTGGCGCTGAGGGCGACCGTCTGCGCGCCGCCGACCGTGGTGGTCGTGCTCACCGTCGCGCTGACCGAGCTACCCGGGTTGACCGAACCGGAGTTCGGGGCCACGGCGATCGAGAAGTCCTGCGTCGGCGGGGTGATGTTGCCGACGTAGAGCAGCTTGTTCGGCGAGCCGGTACCGGGGTTGGTCACCACACCGTTGGTGGCGTCGTTGACCAGCTTGTCGCGTACCTGCTGCGGGGTGTAGGACGGGCTGGCGTAGAGCACCAGCGCCGCCGCACCGGCCACGTGCGGGGTCGCCATCGACGTGCCGCTGATGGTGTTGGTGGCGGTGTCGTTGGTGTACCACGCCGAGGTGATCCCGGTGCCCGGGGCGAAGATGTCCAGGCAGGTGCCGATGTTGGAGTAGCTGGCCCGGGCATCGTTGGACTCGGTCGCACCCACCGTGATCGCGTTCGGGGTGCTGGCCGGGGACACACCGCAGGCGTCGGCGGAGTAGTCGTTACCGGCCGCGATGGCGTAGGTCACGCCGTCGGCGATCGACGCGGTCACCGCGTCGTTGGTGGCCTGGTCGAAGCCGCCGCCGAGGCTCATGTTCGCCACGGCGAGCTCGCCCGGGTCGTGGTCGCCGGTGACCCAGTCGATGCCCTGGATGACGCCGGCGTACGACCCGCTACCACCGCAGTCGAGCACCCGGACGCCGACCAGCGTCGCGCCCTTGGCCACACCGTAGGCGTTGCCGCCGACCGTGCCGGCGACGTGGGTACCGTGACCGTTGCAGTCGTCGGCGGAGCCGCCGTCGACGGAGTCGAATCCGGTGACCGCACGCCCGCCGAAGTCACTGTGCGAGAAGCGGATACCGGTGTCGATGATGTACGCCCGTACGCCCGCACCGTTGTTCGGATAGGTGTACGAGTTGTTCAACGGAAGATTACGCTGATCAATGCGGTCGAGCCCCCAGGATGGCGTTGGGCTCTGCGTACCAGCGATCTTCACGGTGTGGTTCTGCTGGACGTACTTCACCGACGGGTCGGCGGCCAACTGCCTCGCCTGGGCGGCCGACATCTTCGCCTCGAACCCGCGCAGCGCGTGCTGGTAGGTCCGGGCCACCGTGCCGCCGTGCCGGCTGGCCAGTGCCGTGGCGCTGGTACTGACGTTGCCCTGCGTCACCATGGTGTCCTTCAGCACCACGATGTACGAGTCGGCGATGGCGGTAGCACCGCCAGCCTGCAGAATCTGGCCCTCAGCGGGCGCGGCGACGGCGGGGGTGCCGAACGCCGCCGCAGCGACCGCAGTGGCCGCCACCGCACCGAGGCGCCAACGGCGCCCGGGTGATCTCTGTTGTGACATCTCCCCTGTTCCCCTCTGCTGCCTGATCGTGCGCTCGTGAAGCATCGATCGATGGGCGTCGTACTTGGTTGAGGAGATGCTAGGCCGGAGAAGGCGCAATGTAGAGATATATCATTTTCGATGCCTGTCCCGTATGCTGAGCTGTTCCAGGCTAACCGTGCATCACAGTTCACCGCCGTCCGAAATAGCCGGACAACAGATAGATATCGAGCTTATGAAATTTACTCATCTGTATGTATCGGCTATGTTCGCCGGCGAAGCGCAGAGCGCAATCCGATCATTGTGCGCAGCCGCCAGCGGTCCGAACCAACGACGAGGGCGCGATCGGCACCCGACGGCGACCCCCTGCCGTCAGCACCTGCGCGGGTGATGTGGGCCCAGCCGGACGCAGCGGCCGGGCGCAGCGGCCGGGCCGCAGACACAGCCACGGTCGGATCACGCCGTCACCCACAGCGGTGAGGTACGGCTGTTCGCCATCCGGGACAGCGGTGGGATGACTGCGGTGGGATGACTGCAATTGGATGACTGCAGTGGGATGGCTACCGCCGCCCGGACCGGGGATCGGCAGCTGCGGCTTTACCTGGCGGCGACCAGCCGGCCGCTGGGCTGCCCGGCTACCGACGTGCAGGCGGGTCGACCTATCTGAGAGCCCCCGGCCGGGATCGAACCGGCGACATCCCGCTTACAAGGCGGGTGCTCTGGCCAACTGAGCTACAGGGGCGTTTGCTCGGGGTCAGCATAGCCAGTGACTTCCCGATATTGCGGCAACCTTGGCCGCCCAATCGTCAAGACCATCCCCAGCGGCCGGGCCGCCACCCGGTCGGCCGCTCCCGCTGGTCACGGAGCGCTACTGCGGCAACGGCGATTGATGTCCCGCCGTGCTCCGATGACCGAATTGTGAATGCAGTGTGTCCTATCAGGGGACCTCGCTCTTGGCAGCCTCAGGAAACCCGTTTACGGTGGCGTGACACGGACGACACTCCGAACTGCGTAGCGGCCCGGGCGTGTCCCCGTAAGACCGGTGCAGGGCTGTACCGGTCGCTCCTTCACTCGGATCGTCCGGCACGTTCCTGCCGGTGAAAGGAAGCACCCCCTCATGGCTACGGTCACCTACGCCAAGGCGAGCCGGATCTACCCGGGCTCCGAACGGCCTGCGGTCAACGAACTCGACCTTGAGATCGGCGACGGCGAGTTCCTCGTCCTCGTCGGCCCCTCCGGTTGCGGCAAGTCCACCAGCCTGCGCATGCTCGCCGGCCTGGAGGACGTCGACCGGGGATCGATCCACATCGACGACCGGGACGTCACCCACCTGCCGCCCAAAGCTCGCGACATCGCGATGGTCTTCCAGAACTACGCGCTGTACCCGCACATGACGGTCTACGAGAACATGGCCTTCGCGCTGAAGCTCCGTAAGACCTCGAAGGCCGAGATCGACCGGCGGGTCAAGGAAGCGGCTGCGCTGCTCCAACTGGAGGAGTACCTGAGCCGCAAGCCCAAGGCGCTCTCCGGCGGTCAGCGCCAGCGGGTCGCGATGGGCCGGGCCATCGTCCGGGAGCCGCAGGTCTTCCTCATGGACGAGCCGCTGTCCAACCTTGACGCCAAGCTGCGGGTACAGACCCGTACCCAGATCGCCTCGCTACAGGCCAAGCTCGGTGTCACCACGGTCTACGTCACCCACGACCAGGTCGAGGCCATGACGATGGGTCACCGGGTGGCCGTCATGCTCGACGGTGTGCTCCAGCAGGTGGACACCCCCCGGGCGCTCTACGACACCCCGGCCAACGTCTTCGTCGCCGGCTTCATGGGCTCCCCCGCCATGAACATCAAGACCGTGCCGCTGACCGACAACGGCGCCGTCTTCGCGAGCATGACCGTCCCGCTCACCCGTGAGCAGGTGGCAGCCGCCAAGTCCGAGGGTGGCGACGGCAAGGTCACCGTGGGCTTCCGTCCCGAGGACTGTGACCTGGTCAGCGCCTCCGAGGGCGGTATGCCGGTCGTCGTCGAACTGGTCGAGGACCTCGGTTCGGACGCCAACGTCTACGGGCACGCCGCGCTCGACGGAGCCTCGGAGCGGTTCGTGGTGCGCACCGACCGCCGCCACACGCCGAACATGGGCGACACCGTCTACGTCAAGCCCCGGCCGGGCCGGGAGCACGCGTTCAACGCCGCCACGGGCCTGCGCATCTGACCCGAGGAACAACCGGAAGGGGGCGGTCCGCTGCTGCGGGCCGCCCCCTTCCGCGTACGGAAACAGCACGCTTCTCCGGCTGCGACTGACTATGCCTCGACGAAGCGCAGGAACACGAACTCCGCTCGCGTGGCGCAGACGATGACAGCCGTGTTCCACGAACAGCTTGACGAGCGGACACCGCTGAGTCTTCCCAGCTCGATCCGCTTCTTCGAGTTGAGCGGGATGCCCGCGACCCCCACGTCGGTGGGATAGTCCGACGGGTCCTCGTCGAACAGCAGAAGATTTCCGCCGTCGACTCGTACGCCGTTCCCCTTCCGGGCCAGCAGTTGGGTTCCGTCCGGGTCGAAGACCGTGGACTGGTACTCCGACCCGGACGTACGGATCAGGGTGTGCTCCCCGATCGACACTATCGATTCCGCGGCCGGTGCCGATTTACGCCAGGTCGAAACGTTCTCGTCGGCGCTGACAGCCACCAGTTCGGTGGTCTTTGCATCGGCGTTCGCCCGCTCCAGCAGGCACACCCGGTCCTGGCCGCAGGGTTCCAGTGCCTCCACCCTGCGCTGCTTGTCGTCGGCGGTGTAGAGGCTCTTCGGCTCACCCATGGTGTCCAGGTCGTACGTGACGAGCCGGTAGCCGTAGTCGTTCGGGGCGACGTAGAGCCGGCCGTCGTGCGCGACCACGTGATCGTCGAGGTCGGCGACGCTACGACTGCTCCTGAGCACGCTGCCGGTACGCGAATCGATGACACGGGCCGACCGGTCTGCACCGATCTGCACGATTCGCTGTTCCTCGCCGCGGTACTGGTCCCGGGGATTGCCCCAACGCGTACCTGGACCGGCCAGCCCCTCAGCCGTCGAGACCCGGTAGACCGCCGTACCGGTGGTGCCGTCTTCGTCCTTCGGATTCGGCAACGACCATTTCTGCTGGCCGGTACGGACGTTCAGACCGATCAGCTGACCAGCGGTCCGGTCGACCAGCACCACGACCTGTTCGAAGAAGAGGATCGAGTCGTCGCCACGAACGCCACGGCTCCACAGTTTCCTGCCGTTCGTCGGATCGAGCACGATCAGATCGCGAAGATCAGCCTCCCGCGATTCGCTGGCCAGCACGGCCACCGCGTTGTGTTGCGCCCCGAGAATGCCCCGCCACTGGTCCGAGGTGCTGTCCGTCCGCTCGCGCCACAACACCTCGGCCGTGCTGGCCTTGACCGCGATCACCTCGAGCCGTCCGTCCTCCCGTTCATAGGCGAGGTACGCACGATCACCGGTGATCTCCGTGCCGAACAACGCCGATCCCTCGTCGGTGGTCTTCACCCGGCCGATCTCCTCGAACGGCTGGAAGGCGAGGTCCGCGTACCTGTCCCGGGTCAGGTAGAACACGGCGGTGGCCACCACCCCGACCAGCGCGAGTGCGACCCCCAGCACGGTCAGGAACATCTTCGGTCGGCCCAGGAGGGACCGCTTGGGACCAGCGGCCGGCGGTACCGACGTCGGCATCGGCGGCGACATTCCAGCCGCCACGGGTGCCCCTCGTACGGTCGCCCCGGCAACCATCGGCGGCACAGCACCCAGCGGCGGCACAGCACCCACCGGTGGCGCTGCACCCACCGGTGGCGCTGCACCCAGCGGCGGCGCTGCACCCAGCGGTGGCGCTGCACCCGTCGGGGGTGTTGCCGTCCCGGCGGGCAGGGCACCCGTCACAACGGCGAGTTCCGCCAGCGCCCCCTCGGCCACCGGCAGCTCGGGCTGCTCCAGCACGGTCGGCGCGATCCCCAGTTCGGCGTGCAGCAGCCGGGCAACCAGTGGAACCCGGGACGACCCACCGACGAGGAAAAGCCCCGCGAGCTGCTGCGGGACCAATCCGGCACGACTGATCACACCTGCCGCCTCGGCAACGCCACGACGCAGCAACGGAGTGATCAACCGTTCCAACTCGTCACGGGTGAGATGCAGTGCCTGGTCCACGCCGGGCACCGCCACCGGGGCCGCACTGGCCCGGGAGAGCATCTCCTTGGTGCCCCGTACGTCGTCCCAGAACTGCCGGCGGTCGCGCCACTGGGTCGTGGTCTCCGGCTGGGTCAACCGCTGCCACACCTGCGGGCTCGTAGTGGCCACCAGTGTTCCCAGGTGCCCGACCAGGGCCGCGTCGAGGTCGAGGCCGCCGAGTTCGCCGACCCCGCCGGATCCGATCACCGCGAACCGGGACCGCCCGGCCTGGTCGGCTCCCTCGTTGCGGACCATCGCGATGTCCAGCGTGCCGCCCCCGAAGTCGAAGACCGCGATGGCCGACCCGACCGGCACCGGTCGGCGCAGCACGTCGGCGAAGTACCGGGCGGCGGCGACCGGCTCGGGCACCAGCAGGGTGTGGCCGAGCGCGCCGAACGACATGCTGGTCGGGGTGGCCAGCGGATCAGCCGGTGGCCAGCCGGCTCGACCGACCGCTGCGGCCAGCACCTCACGACGGCGCGCCCCCCAGGTGGCCGGATACGTGAGTACGGCCGGCGGCAGGAACCCGACCGCCTCGACCGCCGCCTGGGCGACCGCCCGTAGCAGTGCGCCCAGCAGCTCTGCCGTGGGCACCTCACGGTCACCGAGCAGGATGGCCGGTTCGTCGACCCGTCGCTTGGGGTTGGGTTCGTAGCTGGCCGGATCGGCCTGAGCCAGTCGTTGCGCGTCCCGCCCGACATGCAGTCGCCCCGCCGCGTCCAGGAAGACACCGGACGGCATGATCGGCTGTCCGTCGAAGAGCAGCGGTCGGGTCCGACCATCCGGCCAGCGCAGTACCGCAACGGTGTTGGACGTACCCAGGTCGACGCCGATCGCGAAGCCGGCATCCTGCCGTACCATGTGCCGTTTCCTCCAGGGGCGAGGGGATGCCCGGCATTGCATGTTACGGGGAAGAGCAAAACGGCCGGTCCAGGCCGCTGATCTAATCAATCATGTTCGATCAGCGGTCCGGACCGGCCGTTGTTCGCGTCCGGTTCGGTCAGGCGGTGGTACGTCGCCGGGCAACCTCGGCCAACGTCACCGCAGCGGCGACGCTGGCGTTGAGCGACTCCACCGACGACGACATCGGGATGCCGACCCGCAGGTCACAGGTCTCCCCGACCAGACGGGACAGTCCCCGGCCCTCCGAGCCGACCACCACCACCAGCGGCCCGACCGCCACCTCAAGGTCGTAGAGGCTGGTCTCGCCGTCGGCGTCCAGCCCGACCACGATGAAGCCCGCCTGCTGACACGCCTTGATCGCACGGGTCAGGTTGGTGACCTGGCTGACCGGAACCCGGGCGGCGGCACCGGCACTGGTCCGCCAGGCCGTGGCGGTGATGCCGGCGGCCCGTCGTTCCGGTACGAAGACGCCCTGGGCACCGAAGGCCGCCGCCGACCGGATCACCGCGCCGAGGTTGCGGGGATCGGTGACCCCGTCCAACGCGACCAGCAGCGGGGTGGTCTGCTCCAGCGCCATCGTGACGAGGTCGTCGAACGGCTCGTACGCGAACGGCGGCACCTGGAGACCGATGCCCTGGTGCAGCACGCCACCGGTCATCCGGTCCAACTCGGCCCGGCTGATCTCCAGGATGGCGATCCCGCGATCGGCGGCGGTACGCACCGCCTCGTTGACCCGGTCGTCGATGTCGATGCCCTGGGCAACGTACAGCGCGGTGGCCGGCACCCGGGCCCGCAGCGCCTCCAGCACCGGGTTGCGACCGACGAGCAGTTCGGGAGCATCCTTGGCCGGCATCGCCTTGCGGCCCGGGGCAACCCGGGGTCCGGTACGGACCGGCGGCCGACCGCCCGCGCCCCGGCCGCCGGTGCCGCGTCCACCAGCCGATGCGCCCCGGCCAGCGGCACCGCCACGGGCAGCCCCGGTGCCACGGCCACCCTTCCCGGTCGCCGTGCCGGCGCCCCAAGTGGTGTCCTTCGTACCCGGGACGCCGATCTTCGGTGCCCGGCCCTCCTCGGCTGCGGCGCGGCGTTCCTTCTCCTGCTTCCAGGCGGTACGCTGCGGCACCTTCTCGGTCCCGGAGTAGCCCTTGTGCCAGGGGCGCTCGTCGGCGGGCAGGGTCCTGCCCCGGCCGGCGAGACCGGCCCGGTTCTTACCACCGGAACCGGTGGCTGCGCCCTTTTTGGGGGTGACCCGCCGGCCACGGCGTTGCGAGTTGCCGGCCATCAGTCCTGTTCTCCAATTGTCCAACGGGGGCCCTGTGGCGTGTCCTCGACCACCACACCGGCCTGCTTGAGCTGATCCCGCACCGCGTCGGCCGCGGCCCAGTCCTTACGGGCCCGCGCCTGCGTGCGCTGTTCCAGCGCCAACGCGATCAGCGCGTCGACCACACCACGCAGATCGTCCTGCTGACCGTCACCGGCCCACGAGACGTCGAGCGGGTCCACACCGAGGATATCCAGCATCCCCCGGACCGCTGCCAGTGCGGTACGGGTGGCGGCCTCGTCGTCGGCAGCCAACGCCAGGTTGCCGTCCCGGACGGTGTCGTGGACCACGGCCAGGGCGGCCGAGGTGTTGAGGTCGTCGTTCATGGCGGCACCGAACGCCGCGGGTGGCGCACCCAGTTCACCGGCACCGAACCGTTCCGCCGCTCGATCCACGAAGCCCTCGATCCGCCGGTAGGCGACCGCTGCCTCGCGTAGCGACTCGTCGGAGTAGTCGATCCGGGACCGGTAGTGCGGTGCGACCAGGTAGTAACGCAGTTCGACCGGACGTATTCCGAGCGCCCGTACGTGGTCGAGGTCGAGGACGTTGCCCATCGACTTGCTCATCTTGGCCTCGCCGAGGTTGAGCAGGCCGTGGTGCACCCAGTAGCGGGCGAAGGGCAAGCCCGCCGCCTTCGACTGGGCGATCTCGTTCTCGTGATGCGGAAAGGTCAGGTCGAGGCCGCCGCCGTGGATGTCGAACTCGGCACCGAGGTAGCGCCAGCACATCGCCGAGCACTCGATGTGCCAACCCGGCCGCCCCGGCCCCCAGGGCGAGGGCCAGGCCGCCTCGACGGGTTCGTCCGCCTTGATCCCTTTCCACAGGGCGAAGTCGCGTGGGTCACGCTTGCCCCGGTCGGGGGCGTCGCCGGCGGCCTGCATCGCCTCCGGGCGCTGGCCGGAGAGTGCGCCGTACGCCGGGTAGGACAGCACGTCGAAGTAGACGTCCCCCGAGCCGTCCTCGGCCGGGTAGGCATGCCCGTCGGCGATCAACTTCTGGATCAGGTCGTGCATCTCCGGGATGTGCCCGGTCGCCCTCGGCTCGTAGGTCGGCGGCAGGACGTTGAGCGTCCGGTAGGCATCGCCGAGGATCACCTCGTTGGCGTAGGCGATCGCCCAGAACGGCCGGCCCTGTTCGATCGACTTGACCAGGATCTTGTCGTCGATATCAGTGACGTTACGGACAAAGGTAACTTCGTACCCGGACCGCAGCAGCCAGCGACGCAGCACGTCGTAGTTGACGCCTGATCGAAGATGTCCGATGTGTGGCGGAGACTGGACCGTGAGACCACACAGGTAGATCCCCACCTTGCCGGGTTCCCGCGGAACAAAGTCCCGCACCGATCGGGTGGCGGTGTCATACAGGCGTAGCGTCACCGTACAAGGGTAGCGGCCGTCACTTTCCGCCGTTGTCTTGAGATGGCTGGTCCGGACGGCCGGAGACAGCCGGACCGGCGGCCCCGAAGATGCCCACGGACCGTGCCGGCAACGCGCGCCCCCGTCCGGTACGGACGTACGCTGCCTGCTGTGGAGACTGTGGGCCGGGCCGGCGAGACAGCACAGACCCTCGACCGGGGTCTACGCCTACTGCACCTGGTCGCCGACGCGTCGGGGGGCCTCACCGTCACCGAGGCGGCGGCCCGACTCGGTGTCGGCCGGGCAGTGGTCTACCGGCTGGTCGGCGCACTCACCGAGCACGGGATGCTCCGCCGGGACAGCGCTGGTCGACTACGCCTGGGCGTCGGGGTGCTGCACCTGGCCCGCCGGGCTCAGCCGCTGCTGGCCGAGGGGGCGCTGCCGGCCCTACGCCGACTGGCCGAACAGGCCGGGGCGACCGCGCACCTGACCGTCGTGGAGGGCGGGGAGGGGGTGGCACTCGCCGTGGTCGAGCCGAGTTGGACGGCGTTCCACGTGGCGTACCGGACCGGATCGCGTCACCCGCTGGACCGGGGCGCCGCCGGTCAGGCCATCCTGGCCGGGCGGGCCGGGCAGTCCCAGCCGGTCGCCACCAGCGGCGAGTTGCAGCCCGGGGCGTACGGGGTGGCCGCGCCGGTGCTCGGCGTACCCGGACTGGAGGCCAGTGTCGGTGTCGTGGCACTGGCTCCGCTGGATGTCGCCACCATCGGCCAGCAGGTCCTGGTCGCCGCGAACGCGGTCTGCCGGGCCCTGTCCTGAGGTGTTCCTCCACGTCGACCAGGAGGATCGCGTCGACCAGGAGGATCGCACCGACCAGGAGGTTCGCGTCACCTGGGCCGAAGCCGGTGACGCGAACCCCTCGATCAACTAGGCGATGCGGGTGTTACCGGTTACGGCCGCTTCCAGGGCTGCAACGGAGTGGTCACCGCCGCGTACGCGTCGACGATGCCGTACCCGTAGAAGCCGTTGAAGTTCTCGCCGCCCGCGCAGTACGCGTCGTACGTCTCGTCCCGGCCCTCGTTGCGGTACTGCTGCAGACGCGGGGTCGGGCAGGCGTGCTCGGCGGCGGTGCGGTAGAGGTGGTTCTCCACCTTGTTCGGGTCCAGGGTCAGGCCACCCCGTCCGAAGTCACGCTTGCCGAACTTGCTGACGATCAGCGCCGCCACGCCGGAGGCGTGCGGTGCGGCCATCGAGGTGCCCTGAAGGTAGGTGTAGTAGCCACACTCACCGCTGGCGGTGCAGTCCTTGAACACCGACTCCTCGTAGCCCGCGACGATGTTGCCGTCCGCGTCGACCGAACCCTCCGCCTGGAGGATCTTCTTCGGGTACGACGAGAGGATCATGTTGGCGTCGGTACGGAAGCTCGGGGTGCCGAACCCGTCACGGAACCAGCCACCCGGCGCGGCGACCGAGATCTGCTCGGTGCCGTAGTTGGAGAAGTCCGACTTCTTGCCCGACGGGCCGAGCGAGGAGACACCGATGACGTGCGGGCCCTCGATCGGCAGGTCCCAGCAGCTGCTGTTGTCGATCGGCCGGGGCCGGGGCGTACCGCCGTAGTTCGGGCTGGAGGTGTCGGTACGCGGAGCGCCCAGGTCCTCGTTGTTGTTGCCGAGCGCGCCGACCAGGGTCACGCCCCGGTAGTGGGCGTAGTCGAGCGCCCGGTGCATGGCCCGGATGGTCGCCCGCTGCGAAGCCTGCTCCTCCGCCGAGTCGGCCGGGTTGTTCAGGCAGTTGTACGCCCACGGGTCGACGTAGAAGGACATGTTGACCACGTCGATCCCGACGTCGGCCGCGTGGACCAGCGCGTTGACCACCGGGTCGAGGAAGAAGTAGCCGGAGTCCTGGCCACCCTTGAGCCCAACCAGCGTCACGTTCGGCGCAACACCGGAGACCCCGGTCCCGTTCGCCGCCGCGCCGATGGTGCCGGCGACGTGCGTACCGTGCCCGTCGTCGTCGGTGCCGATCGGGTCGAGGCAGCTCGCCACCTCGCACGGGCCGTCGATCTCCGGGATGTCCGGGGCGAAGTTCCGCGACAGCGACCAGCTGAAGTTGGGGGCGAGGTCGGGGTTGCTGGCGTCGAGCCCGGTGTCCAGGATGCCGACGGTCACCCGCCGGTCGCCGGCCTCCTTGCTGCGGGCCTTGTCGACCCGCATCATCTCCAGGCCCCACAGCTTGTCGTCGAGCGGGTCCATGCCCGCCTTCTTGTTGCCCTGGTTCGGCTTGTTGGCCTTGGCCTTGGCGGCAGCCAGCAGGTTCTCCTGCTCGACCCGGTCGAGCTTCTTCTTCGGCGCCCAGCCGATGGGCTTCTTCTCGGAGGCACCGATCAGGGACTCCGCTGCCGTGACCCGGCTGGCGAAGTCGCTCCGGTCGCTGGTCACCTGGTACAGGCCAACGCTGTCGGTACGGGAGACCACGGTGCCGCCCGCCGCCTGGATCGCAGCAATGGCCGTGTCAGCGGAGACACCGTCCTCTGCCACCACCGTGTACTCAGTGACGCTGGCAGGTGCCGCGGTGACCGAGCTGGCCGGCGCGGCCACAAGGAAGGCCAGCGTAGTCGCGGTCGCGACTGCTCCGGCAGTGAATCTTCTGCTCACCACAGAGGATCCTCTCGTTGAGGGGTAGTGGGAGCATCACACCGGATTGGATCGACGTTCGCCAGAGGGCTGCCCGGATTATCAACCTTTCCCCGTCTTCCCGAACCCGGTCAGGGGTGGGTCATGCGGAGTACGTCCAGGGCCTCGTCGAGCTGCTCCTCGGTGAGCCGCCCGTTGTCGACGTGTCCCCGGGCGAGCACCACGGACCGGATCGTCGCCTCGTTCGCCAACGCCTCCTTGGCGATGGAGGCCGCCTCGTCGTACCCGAGGTGGCGGTTGAGCGGGGTGACGATGGAGGGCGAGCCTTCGGCGTACGCCAGGCAGACCTCGGCGTTGGCGACCAGGTCGACCACGCAGCGGTCGGCCAGCAGCCGGCTCGACGCAGCCAGCAGGCGAATGGATTCGAGCAGGTTGCGGGCCATCACCGGGAGCATCACGTTCAACTCGAAGTCGCCCTGCGAACCGGCGAAGCCGATGGCCGCATCGTTGCCGATCACCTGGGCGCAGACCTGACGTACGGCCTCGCAGACCACCGGATTCACCTTGCCGGGCATGATCGACGATCCCGGCTGGAGGTCGGGGATCTGTAGTTCGCGCAGACCGGTACGAGGCCCCGAGCCCATCCACCGGATGTCGTTGACGATCTTGTAGAGACTGACCGCGACGGTACGGAGCTGCCCCGAGGTCTCCACCAGCGCATCCCGCGCACCCTGGGCCTCGAAGTGGTTACGTGCCTCGACCACCGGCAGCCCGGTCGCCTCCCGGAGTTTGGCGACCACCCGGGCGGCGAAGCCGAGCGGCGTGTTGATCCCGGTGCCGACGGCGGTACCGCCCAACGGCAGCTCGGCCAGTCGGGGCAGGCCGGACTCCAGCCGCTCGACGCCATAGCGCACCTGGGCGGCGTACCCGCCGAACTCCTGACCGAGCGTCACGGGCGTGGCGTCCATCAGGTGCGTACGGCCGGCCTTGACGACGGTCGTGAACTCCTCGGCCTTCGTCTCCAACGCACCGGCGAGGTGCGCCAGAGCGGGCAGCAGATCGTGTACGACCGCCTGGGTGGCCGCCAGATGGATCGATGACGGGAAGACGTCGTTGCTGGACTGCGAGGCGTTCACATCGTCGTTGGGATGCACCTCGCGACCCAGTTCCCTGGCGGCCAGGGTGGCGATGACCTCGTTGGCGTTCATGTTCGACGAGGTGCCGGACCCGGTCTGGAACACGTCGATCGGGAAGTGGTCGTCGTACGTGCCGTCGGCCACGTGTGCGGCGGCGGTGGCGATCGCCTCGGCGACGTCTGTGTCGATCACGCCGAGTTCGGCGTTGACCTGGGCGGCAGCACCCTTGATCTGGGCCAGCGCCCGGATGTGCGCCGACTCCAGGCCACGCCCGGAGATCGGGAAGTTCTGCACCGCGCGTTGCGTCTGGGCGCGCCACAGTGCCTCGGCGGGCACCTCGACCTCGCCCATGGTGTCGCGTTCGATCCGGTAGCCGGTTGCCTCTGGTGTCGTCACCGTTCCATCCTGCCGCGCCCGGCCGGGACTCGCAGGAAGGTGACAACACTTGGGTAGTGCAGCCACGGCAGGGTTGCTCAGCCTGCTTGGGGCACCGCTGCCGCCAGTCCTTGAAAACCAGGCCTGGCTTTTCAAGCTTGGCCCTCCATTACGGAGCCAGTTTCCAAGTCTTTCCCGCGCCACGTTAAATCACGCCGACGAAATTCAACCACTCTGCGTGACGTAACGCGTGTCGATGCTGACGGCCAACCGTCAGCGGGAGCGAGGTTCAGTCCGGCTCGGGCCGCCGGTCGTACTTGGCCAGCGTCGCCTTGTTCGTGCTCGCGTCCTGGAAAATCAGCTCCCACGGACCGGTGTTCACGTCCATCTCCTTGCCGAAGCCCACCCACTTACCGGCCAGCCGGCGCCCGGTCGGCTCGGCCAGGAGCTGGATCGCGCCGTGATAGCGCGCCCCCCGGTAGTAGCCTTCCGGTGCGGTCTGCTCCACCCACGTGCCCGTGATGACGTTGCCGTCCACGGTCAGATCCATGGTCAGCGGCGAGTCCGATGACCGCGGCAGGGAGCGCACGGTGATCCGGTCGCCGTGCTGGAGCACGACCACGTAGTGCAGGCCGGTGAACATGTCGCCTCGGCCCGAGCTGAAGTACTGGTACCGGGACAGCCACACACCGGAGTAGTTGCCGGCTGGGGCGGTACGAGCGGCCGGCCCGCTGTTCGGCACCGGCCCGGCCGGCTCGGTGGCCTCCACGTCGTGGCCGCCCTGGCCGTCGTCCGAGATGCGGGCCTGGGGAACGGCCACGCTGAAGCCCAGCGAGCTGATCGGTAGGCCGGTGGCAGCCTCCAGGGCGCGCGCGTACGCCGGCCGGGGCGTCGTGATGACCCCGGCCTCCCAGCGCTGCACCAGGCGCTTGGATGCGTCGTTGGGCACGCCGGCCCGGGCACCAGCCTCTCGAAGCGCTCGCGCGAAGTCGTCTTGGCTCATCAGCAGGCCCATACGCACGGCCCGCAGCGTTGCGTTTGGCGTGATCTCCACCTGGCGAGGGTAACGCCAATGACGTCGAAATGTCGCTTCAGATGTCGCCGAAATGTCGTATCGATTGTCGTCGCACCAGACGACATTCCGGCGACATTGTGTACCCAACGCTCCGGCTCGGCCGTGACTCGAACACCAAGACCGAAGCGCGTCCCATCCCCGGGGTGGCCGCCGGCAGGCCACAACTCGCCCAACCACCCCAGGCGGACCTCAGACAATCGGCCCCGAGCGGAAGGCGCAATCTCATGACGATCCTGGTGATCGGCCCGCGTGAGTTACCGAGCAAAGAGATGGTCGAGGTGTTGATGGACGCGGGTAGCGGCTCGACGGGGCAGCGAGTCATCGTCCCTGTCAAGCGCCTGACCCTCTCCGACCGCGACCGTGGGAAGGGTGTGACGGCGCTGTACGAGTACGAGTCGTACTGCTGCCGGGGGTGACCCGAACACGCCGGTCCGACACCCACGTCGGTGACCTCCGGACATGGCGGAGCCCTCCGGCACGATGACCGGAGGGCTCCGCCATTTGCGCAGGTCGCGATATAACGACGGTCAGCGGCGGCCGACGGTCAGCACCGGCTTGGTGACCTCGGCGAAGAAGTCGTTGCCCTTGTCGTCGACCACGATGAAGGCTGGGAAGTCCTCGACCTCGATCTTCCAGACCGCCTCCATGCCGAGTTCCGGGTATTCCAGGACCTCGACGTGCTTGATGCAGTCCTGGGCCAACCGGGCCGCCGGGCCGCCGATCGAACCGAGGTAGAACCCACCATGCTGCTGGCAGGAACGGGTGACCTGCGCTGACCGGTTGCCCTTGGCCAGCATCACCTGCGAGCCGCCGGCCGCCTGGAACTTCTCCACGTATGCGTCCATCCGGCCGGCGGTGGTCGGCCCGAACGAGCCGGAGGCGTAGCCCTCGGGGGTCTTGGCCGGGCCGGCGTAGTAGACCGCGTGGTCCCGCAGGTACTGCGGCATCGGCTCGCCGGCGTCCAGCCGCTCGGCGATCTTTGCGTGGGCGATGTCGCGGGCGACCACCAGCGGGCCGGTCAGCGACAGCCGGGTCTTCACCGGGTACTTCGACAGCTCGGCCCGGATCTCGTCCATCGGCCGGTTGAGGTCGACGCGTACGACCTCGGCGGAGGGGTCGAGTTGGGCGTCGGTGACGTCCGGCAGGAACCGGGCCGGGTCGGTCTCCAGGCGCTCCAGCCACACCCCGGACGGGGTGATCTTGGCAACCGCCTGCCGGTCCGCCGAGCAGGAGACGGCGATGGCGACCGGGCAGGACGCGCCGTGCCGGGGCAGCCGCACCACCCGTACGTCGTGGCAGAAGTAGCGACCGCCGAACTGCGCGCCGATGCCGAACTGGCGGGTCAGCTCCAGCACCTGTGCCTCCAACTCCAGGTCCCGGAAGCCGTGCGCCTGCATCGAGCCGGAGGTGGGCAGGTTGTCGAGGTACTTGGCGCTGGCGTACTTGGCGGTCTTGAGCGCGAACTCGGCCGAGGTGCCGCCGATGACGATCGCCAGGTGGTACGGCGGGCAGGCCGAGGTGCCGATCAGCCGTAGCTTCTCCTCCAGGAACTGCATCATCCGCGTGGGGTTCAGCAGCGCCTTGGTCTCCTGGTAGAGATACGACTTGTTGGCCGAGCCGCCGCCCTTGGCCATGAAGAGGAACTTGTACGCGTCGGCGTGCCCGTCCGGGTCCTCGGCGTAGATCTCCACCTGCGCCGGCAGGTTGCTACCGGTGTTGCGCTCCTCCCACATGGTGATCGGGGCGAGCTGCGAGTAGCGCAGGTTGAGCCGGGTGTACGCCTGGTAGACGCCCCGGCTGATCGCCTCCGCGTCCGACCCGTCGGTGAGTACGTGCCGGCCGCGCTTGCCCATCACGATCGCGGTGCCGGTGTCCTGGCACATCGGCAGTACGCCACCGGCCGCGATGTTTGCGTTGCGCAGCAGGTCGAGCGCGACGAACCGGTCGTTGGGCGAGGCGGCCGGATCGTCGATGATCGACCGGAGCTGGGCCAGGTGCGCGGGGCGCAGGTAGTGCGCGATGTCGTGCATCGCCTCGGCGGTCAGCGCGGTCAGCGCGGCGGGCTCCACGGTGAGGAATCGCCGTCCGCCCGGCCCGTGTACCACGTCGACGCCCTCGTCGGTGACCAATCGATACTCGGTCTGGTCGTCCCCCAGAGGCAGCAAGGGGGCGTAGGAGAACTCGGCGGCACTGCTCATGAACGCAAAGCCTAGGGCAGCGTGCCGGGCTTGTCGTACCCGCCGGGTCGCTCCTGGGACGCCGCTCTCATCCGTCCTTGCCACCATTGTCTTTACCGCCGCCGTCCTTGCCACCGCCGTCCGGTCGCGAGCCGCTGTCGGGCACTCCGGCGCCCGGATCCGGCTTACCCGGCGTAGCTGCCGGACCGCCGAACCCGGCGTATCCGATCTCCCGTCCCTCACCGATGACCAGGCCAGCCGGGCCTATCGCCAGCACCTTCGCCGACGACTCGAGATTGATCAGCTCCCGACCGGTTCGTAGATCGAGTACGACGATGCGATCCGGTTTCTGGTCCACGATCACGGCCGCGTACCGGGTGAGGGCCGCACTGCCCTCCTGGCTGACCGGTCTGGTCCAGAGGATCCGTCCGCTGGGCAGCGCCCGGGTGTTGATCGATTTCTTGTCGGCGGTACGGACCAGCGCATACCGGTCGTCGACCGCGACCAGTTTCTCCCCCACCTCGCCGACCCAGAGCACTCGCCCGTTGTATCCGTCGAGTACCGCCTCACGCATGTCCGGCCCCACACCGACGATCACGTTCCGGCCGCCCTGCGGATCCTCCCGCTGCACACAGCCGGACCCGCTGGCGGTACGCAGGTTGATCCCGGCGTGCCGCCAGATCTCCCGGTTGTTGAACGGGTCCCGGGCGGTGACGGAGAAGTAGCAGGTGCCGTCCGCGGACGTGGCCTCGATCCGCAGCACCCGCCCACCGACTGCGACGAGCCGGGCGGTGCTGTCGACCTTGAGGTCCGGCACCACCTGGCCGGTGGCGGTGTCGAGGATGTGCACCCGGCCGTCGACCGGGAAGGCCAGCAGCGGCGGCATCGCTTCCGGACCACCGATGGAGGAGGGGATCTGTTCCGAGGCGATTCGCCGGGTACCCAGTAGTTCCGGGTTGTCGGCGAAGAGCCCGGCGCTGACGCCGGGCAGGAACGCCGTCCACAGCGGGTTGGTGCCCCGTGGCTCCCAGGCGGTCAGCGTGCACTCCTTGGCGTCGCTGCACCGGGCGTCGAGCACCGCGTCGCGATAGGTCCAGACGGCGATCGCCCGGTTGTCCCGGCGCCGTACCGCACCGGTCTCGGGGTCGATCAACTCGTACCCTTTGATCAGCAACTTCCCCACGGCGACGACAGAGTCCTGCGGGCCGCCGGCGGGAGCTACCCAGTCGGCCTTGCGGTCCCACAGCCGTACGCCGGTGGCCAGGCTGCGGGCCTCCACGGTGGTGCGGTGTTCGACCACGACGGCGTTGCCGGCCACCGTGACGCTCTTCGGGGTGCCGTCGACCCGCTGCTGCCAGATCACGTCCGGCTCCGACAGGGGTTCGCTGCGGTTGACCCACTGCCACATGTTCGGGAACGGGTTCCACACGCCCGTCACGGAGAGCGCGACAAGCACGACCAACGCGAGGGCGAGTACGCCCTTCACGCGCAGGCTCTTGGCGCTCCCCTTCGCCACCCGGCCACCGTAACGGGCGTTCGGTCAGTAGCCGCTAAGGTCGACTGTCCGTGTCGTCAATTTTCGCCTTTTTTGCCGGTTTTTATCACTGATTGCGGAGTTACCGTCGAACGCACCAACGGCAGCACCCGGTAGGGGATCTGCTCGGCCAGCGCGATGACCGTCGAGGCCCGGCCGATGCCCTCGTACGACACGATCTGGTCGATCACCCGCTGCAGGTCGGCATTGGACCGGGCCACGATCCGACAGAGCATGTCGCTCGACCCGGTGATGGTGTGCGCCTCCAGCACCTCCGGGATCTGCGCCAGGTGTTCGGTCACCGCCTCGTGCCCGTGCCGCTGACTGATCTCCAGCGTCACGAACGAGGTCACGTCGAAACCGATCGCGGCCGGCGAGATCTCCGGCGCGAATCCACCGATGACCCCCCGGGCCAGCAGCTTGTCCAGCCGGGCCTGGACCGTCCCCCGAGCCACCCGTAGTCGGCGCGAACATTCGAGCACCCCGATCCGGGGTTCGACCAGCAAGAGATCGATCAACTTCACATCCAGCTGATCGAGCTGGACATCCTGCACAGCTTTCATGTTTGCCGACCATACTGAATGCACAAACTGACCATCGATTCATCCAACAGTTGCACAGTGATTGACGCTACGGCGATCCTCCCCACAAGACGGCTTACCGGACGCCGAGTCATCCGGCGGGCGGTGGATGGAGGGAGTGCCCGATGACCAGTGCGCTTGACCGAACCAGCAGCACCGACGAGGTGGACGTCAACCGCCTGATCGGCGCGGTCGACCACGACATCACCAGTGACCCCTTCCCGGTGAAGGGCCTCGACCACGTCGTCTTCATGGTCGGCAATGCCAAACAGGCCGCCCACTACTACTCCACCGCGTTCGGCATGACCTGTGTCGCGTACCGCGGCCCGGAGCAGGGCTACCGCGACTATGCGGAGTACGTCCTCACCAGCGGCTCGGCCCGGTTCGTCATCTGTGGGGCGGTCCGCCCGGACGCGCCCGGCGCCGAGCACGTGGCCAAGCACAGCGACGGGGTCGTCGACATCGCGCTGGAGGTGCCGGACGTCGACGCCGCGTACACGTACGCCCTCGCCCAGGGGGCCACCGGCCGGACGGAACCCACCGACGTCACCGACGAGCACGGCACGGTACGGTTCGCCGCCATCGACACGTACGGCGACACCCGGCACTCGCTGATCGACCGCTCCCGCTACACCGGCCCGTTCCTGCCCGGCTTCGTCACCCGTGGACCGATCGTCGACCGGCAGCCGGCCATCGACGCCGGCCTCCAGCCCAAGCGCTTCTTCCAGGCCGTCGACCACATCGTCGGCAACGTCGAACTGGGCAAGATGGACGAGTGGGTGGAGTTCTACAAGCGGGTCATGGGCTTCACCAACATGGCCGAGTTCGTCGGCGACGACATCGCCACCGACTACTCGGCGCTGATGAGCAAGGTGGTCGCCAACGGCACCCGCAAGGTGAAGTTCCCGCTCAACGAGCCGGCGATCGCCCGCAAGAAGTCGCAGATCGACGAGTACCTGGAGTTCTACCAGGGGCCGGGCGCACAGCACATCGCCCTGGCCACCAACGACATCCTGGCCAGCGTGGACGTGATGCGGGCCGCCGGGGTGGAGTTCCTGGACACCCCCGACTCGTACTACGACGACCCGGAGCTGCGGGAACGCATCGGCAAGGTCCGGGTGCCGATCGAGGAGCTGAAGTCCCGCAAGATCCTGGTCGACCGGGACGAGGACGGCTACCTGCTCCAGATCTTCACCAAGCCGGTGCAGGACCGGCCGACGGTCTTCTTCGAGCTGATCGAACGGCATGGCTCGCTCGGCTTCGGCAAGGGCAACTTCAAGGCGCTCTTCGAGGCCATCGAGCGGGAACAGGAGCGTCGCGGCAACCTGTAACACTGTCGGCGTGACCCAGCCCCCAAGTCATCCGACTGTTCCGCCGGCCGACGCGTACCCCGGTCAGGCCAGTCCGCCGCCCCCGCCGGGTCAACCCCCGGCGGGGTACGGCGTACCTCCGGGGTTCGCCCACCCGACCCCACCCCCGCCGCCGACCAGCCCGGCCGGGCAGCCGCTGGCCAGCTTCTCCGACCGGCTCCTGGCGCTGCTGATCGACTCCGCCATCATGGTCGCGGTCGTCATGGTGCTGATCGCCCCCGCCATGCTCATCGCGATGTATGTGATCATGAAGGACTCGTTCGAGCTGGCACCTGACGGCACCTACCCCACGCCGGACTTCTTTGCCGACTTCTTCCTGCCGCTGTTGCTGGTCGAGGCCGTCGTCATCCTGCTCACCATGATCATGTCGTACGTCTACTACGTCGAGATGATGTTCCGAACCGGCCAGACCTTCGGCAAGAAGTCCATGAAGATCAAGGTGGTACCGCTGGACCCGACCGCCACCCTGGACCGGGCCACCACCTTCCGCCGGTTCCTGGTGCAGAACCTGGCAGCGGGGTTCGTGCCCGGCTTCAGCTACGTGGACGGGCTCTGGCAACTGTGGGACAAGCCCTACCAGCAGTGCCTCCACGACAAGTTCGCCCGTACCGTGGTCGTTAAGGTTCCAGGGTGAGAAGACGTTCCACGGCAAGCGAACTGAGGTCGGCGATATGACGGTGCAGCCAGGCTGGTACGCCGATCCGGCCGAGCCGACCACCCAGCGTTACTGGGACGGCGACGGTTGGATCGCCGCGCCGCTGCCTGTCGACGCCACCCCACCTCCCGGCCCGCCACCGGTCGAGCTCGAACCCGTCACACCGCCCGAGTCACCGGCGGCTGGGCCGACCAGCGCCGCGCCGGCGGAACCGCACGCACCGGGCCTCCCCGGGCAGCCGCTCCCGCCCGGAGCCGGGGTCCCCGGTCCGGGCTTCCCCCTGCCCGGTCAGCCCTTCCCACCGGGCCAGCCGCCGCAGGGCGCCCCGGGCGCGTACCCGCCCGGATGGACGTATCCGCCCGGAACTCCGCCGACCGCCAACGGGATGCCCGGCAACTACCCGCCCGGGATGACGCCGCCACCGGGTTGGCCGTACCCCGTGCCGTTCCTCTACCGGCCGCCGGCCCCCCGCCCGCACGGCTACGCCCTGGCGTCGCTCGGTGCCCGACTGGTCGCCCGACTCATCGACATCGGCATCGTGTTCCTGCTCAACGTCGTGGTCAACGGCTTCTTCGTCTGGCGCTACATCCAGGAGATGGCACCGGTCTTCCGGGAGAGTTTCCAACGCGGGATGACCGGCAATTCGTCGACCGAGGGGCTGCCCCAGCCCGGTGACCAGGCGGGCAGTCTGCAGATCGCCATCCTGCTCGTCGCCACCGCACTGTGGTTCGCCTACGAGGTGCCGGCGGTCGCCAACCGTGGCCAGACCCTCGGCAAACGGATCATGGGGATCAAGGTGGTCTCGCTGGGCAAGGAGGAGCGGCTCGGCTTCGGCCAGTCGCTGCGCCGATGGAACACCCTCGGCCTGCCGACCCTGCTCTGGTTCTGCTGCTTCGGCTTCCTGCTGCAACTCATCGACGTCGTCTTCCCGCTCTTCGACCGGCCACTACGACAGGCGCTGCACGACAAGAGAGCCGAGACGGTCGTCGTACAGGTCTCCCGGCAGTCCCCCACCCCAGCCGGCGAACCCACCGAAACCCCTGGAGGTCCCGAATGACCGGCCCCGAACGCCGCTCCCAACCACCCCGGCTGACCCGTGCCGATCTGGATGCGCTGCCCACCTACGTGCCGGGCCGCAGTCCCGCCGACCTCGCCCGCGAGTTGGGGCTCACCGAAGCGATCAAACTCGCCAGCAACGAGGTGCCGTACGGCCCGCTGCCCGGTGTCGCCGAGGCGGTCGCCGAAGCGGTCGCCGGTTCGCACCGCTACCCGGACATGGGTGTGCTGGCCCTACGGGACGCGCTGGCCGAGCGGTACGGCGTCACCCCCGATCGGATCGCCACCGGCTGCGGTTCAGTGGCGCTCTGCGAGCACCTGGTCCGCGCCACCTGCCTGCCCGGAGACGAGATCGTCTACTCCTGGCGGTCCTTCGAGGCGTACCCGATCATCGCGGCGACCAGCGGCGTGACCAGCGTGCAGGTGCCGAACACCGCCGCGCACGGACACGACCTGACGGCAATGGCCAACGCGGTGACGGAGCACACCCGGTTGATCCTGGTCTGCAACCCGAACAACCCGACCGGCACCAGCCTGCGACGGGCCGAACTGGACCGCTTCCTCGACTCGGTGCCCCAGGACGTACTGGTCGTCCTGGACGAGGCGTACCGGGAGTTCGTCACCGACCCGGACGTGCCGGACGGCCTGGCCGTGTACGGCGACCGGCCCAACGTGGTGGTGCTGCGGACGCTGTCCAAGGCGTGGGGGCTGGCCGGACTCCGGATCGGCTTCCTGGTCGGGCAGCCGGAGGTGGCTGCCACGGTACGCAAGGTGGTGACCCCCTTCTCCGCCAGTAGCGCCGCACAGGCCGGTGCGCTGGCCGCCCTCGGCCAGGAGGAGGAGGTCCGTCGCCGGTGCGCCCTGGTCGTCGGCGAGCGGGCCCGGCTGACCGAGGCGATCCGCAAACTCGTGCCGGACGTACCGGAGAGCCAGGCCAACTTCGTCTGGCTGCCCCTGGGCGACCGTGCCGTCGAGTTCGCCAAGGCCTGCGAGGCGCGTGGGGTCATCGTCCGCCCATTCGCCGGTGATGGCGTACGTGTCACGGTCGGCACCCCGGCCGAGAACGACGCCTTCCTGGCCGTTGCCGAGACGGCTCTCTAGCGGTCTGCCCGGCTGGCTACGGGCGCACTCCGGTGCGTCCGTAGCCAGCCGGAAGGTGCGTCCATAGCCGCTGGAGGGCACGTCCGTAAGCGACGGACGGTACGGATAGGGGTTCAGGAGTGGCCCCTACGGCGCTCCACCACCACCCCAAATAGGTGAAAATACGGCAAAGCAGCTCCACAGCGCCTTATAGTTTGCCGGTGCGAGCACTGTCGACGCTTGTCGGGGTTGCGCTGTCGGTCGGCGTCACGTCGTCCCCCGCGATCGCGATCGCGTCGCCCGCGACCCCCCACGAAACCGCCCAGATCCGGCTGGCGCAACAGATGTTGTCGATCACGGTCCCATCGGCGGCGAACCTCGGCGCCGCCTTCACCGGCACGACGCTCTCTGGCCGTCTAGGGGCGGTGACCGTAGAGGACCATCGAATCGTCAACCCCAACACCTGGACGGCGACGGTGTCGGCGACGTCGTTCCGGACCGGCACCGGCACCCCCGCCCAGACGATTCCGAACAGCCAGGTCTCCTACTGGTCCGGCCCCGCGACCAAAAGCACCGGTGGCGGCACACTGATCCCGGGCCAGCTCACCGCAGCCCAGGCGCAGAGCCTCACCGTCTCCCGTACCGCATTCCGGAAGACCGCCGGTAGCGGTAACAACACGGTGACCTGGACACCCACCCTGCTCGTCACCATCCCGTCCACCGCCGTCCTGGGCCTGTACACCGGGACCATCACCCATTCGGTGGCGTGACGGGCCACCGCGCCCTGACGCTTGGACACAGGGGACGCTAGTCGGCTCTCGATACGAACAAGCCACTAAACGGACTTATCCGACTTATAGTCTCTTTCATGCGGAAGTCATCCTTGCTCGGCCTTCTAACCATCGCGACGGTTGCGGTGACAGCCGCACCAGCGGTCGCCCAGCCCTCCGGTGACACCACGGTCACGTTCACCGTGGCGACCTCCAACCTCGTCATCCACGTGCCCGCCTCGGCCAGCCTCGGCTCGGGATTCCCCGGCTCGACCATCAGCGGCCAGCTGGGCACCGTACAGGTGGTCGATTCACGCGCCTTCCTGAACGCCACCTGGACCGCCTCGGTGACCTCGACGTCGTTCACCACCGGCGACAGGTCGCCGGCGGAGACCATCTCCAACCACGAGGTGGACTACTGGTCCGGCCTACCGACGGCCGTCACCGGCCTCGGCAACGTCATCCCGGGTCAGCCGACCGCAGCCGACGCGCAGAGTCTGGACGTGCCCCGTACCGCGTACTCCAAGACGACCGGTAGCGGTGACAACTCGGTCAGCTGGAACCCCACCCTGGTCATCGGCATCCCGGCCGTCGCCGTTGGCGGCCTGTACAGCGGGACGGTGACCCATTCGGTGGCGTGAGAACCGGCTGGCACTCGCCGTAACCGCCCTGGCGCTGGTCACGGCCACGGTGCCCCCGGCCGCACCCGCCGGGGCAGGCACGATCGCCAGGACGCCGACCGGCCAACCGAATCCCGACGCCAGCGTCGGAATCCGCCTGGTCGACGCCCCGGTGAGCCGCCGCGACGACCTCCGGGCCCACCAGTACATCGTGGATCACGTGAAGCCGGGCGAGACCATCGGACGGCGGATCGAGGTGACCAACTCCTCCGAGGTGACCCGGGAGATCGCGCTCTACCCCGCCGCCGCCACCGTGGAACAGAGCGGGTTCGTCTTCGCGCCGGAGCGGGCAGAGAACGAACTCACCAGCTGGATCCAACTGGACCGGGAGAGCATCGAACTCGACGCGGAGCAGTACGCCCGGATATGGGTCACCATCGACGTACCGGAGACCGCATCAGCCGGCGAGCGCTATGCGGTCGTCTGGGCAGAAACCGCCGCCGACCCGAACCCCTCCGCCAACGTACGGAACGTGGGTCGCGTCGGTATCCGCATCTACCTCTCGGTCGGACCGGGCGGTGAACCGGCATCGGACTTCGAGATCGACCGGTTCTCGGGCGAACGCACCCCCGATGGCACGCCGGTGGTGACCGCTCGGGTACGCAACACCGGCGGCCGGGCGCTCGACCTCGGCGGAGAACTGTTCCTGTCGGACGGGCCCGCCGGACTCGCCACCGGTCCGTTCAGCGTCAAACTGAACACCCTCGGTACCGGTGACACCGGGACCGTACGCGTTCCCCTCGACACCCGGATCCCGGACGGCCAGTGGACCGCCCGGTTGGTCCTGGCCAGCGGTGTCACCGAACGGAAGGCCAGCGGCACGGTCACCTTCGGTGGGCAGTCCGTGAAGAAGGCGGCGGGACTCCGCCCGTTCCCCCTGCTGGCCGCCGCCGCGACGATCACGGTCCTGGCTGTCGCGCTCTTCGGTGGCTACACCTACCGCCGCCGTTGGCGACGGTGAGGCCCACGCGCGCCGACTCCTTCGGCTTGCCGAGCAGCAGCGCCACGCCCAGGCGACTCAGCTGGCGGCGAAGATGACGGGTTCCATGTGCAGGTAGTACGCGTCGTCGTCGGCGGTCGGGTCGACCGGTGTGGCGAGGCGTTCCACCGCCAGGAACCCGCCGGCGGCGTACGCGAAGCCAGGCACCCAGGTGACCCCCCTGCGGCCCTGGGTGAACGGGAAGCGGGACGACTCGGTTCCGGTCGCCGGGTCCAGGTTGATCAGGTCGCCGGCCTCACTGAGCAGGTGCACCCGTCCCGGTTGGGTGGCGAGTATTCGTACCGGTCCGAGGTCGGATCGCCGCCAGGCCGGGGAGCCCGTGTCGGCCACGCGAGCAACCAGTTCGGTCGGTCCCGGGGCGATCGCCCATTCCCCGGCCAGTACGACCTCCGGGGAGTCCAACGCCGGCACCGCCACCGGTCCACCCGTCGCCGGGAACCAGCCACGGCTGGACTCACCACTGGTGGTCCGGAGCGCCGGACAGCCCGAGCGGCCGGGTCCGCAGTCGAGGCCGTCGACCGTCAGTTTCGAACCGGCGTCCTCGGGCCGCCACCGGGTGACCGGCGTACCGTCCGCCACGTTGCGGAACTCGGCCATCTGCGGCGAGGCACAGACGTCCACGCTGACGAACTGGCCGGTGGTGGTGGTGAGGCCGTCACGACGGCAGGACGGGGCGACCGCGTCGCGCCACAGCTCCCGGCCGGTGACCAGGTCCACGCCACGCAACTCGGTCCGGCCGGTCACGACCAGGACAGCCTGCCCGTCCCGGGTGGTGGCGGTGTGCAGTCCGGACGGCGCGTAGACCTCGACCGCCCCGGTACGTCGGCCCTCGTAGCCCTGTCCGGGCTCAGGGCCGCTCGCCCGCCAACTGATCCGACCGGTACGGGCATCCAGCGCGACCAGTTCACCGTCCGACCACCGGGTGACCACCGTGGTGTGGGCGGCCACCACCCCGGTGAGCTGTGCCGGCCAGCGGCGGTACGACCAGTACGGGGTGCGTCGGGTCCTGGCGTCGACGGGATGGTCGGCGACGACCTGTCGAGGGCTGGCATGGACCCGGATTCGATCATCGACGATCAGCGGTGCCGTAGGCAGCGCGCCGATCACTCCTGGTGCCCGGGTAGCCGGGGACGGGTATGCGACCCGGGCCGGGGTGAGTTCCTCCGCTGGGGCGAGGACCCGGTACGCGATCGCACCGGCCGCCACGACGGCCAGCACCGCAGCGACCGCTGCGATGATCGACCGACGCCGGTTCCGTGCGCCGCTCAGCGTTCCCGTGCCTTTCGGCGTCCCCATGCCCACACCTCCGCCGGGCACCCTATCGAGCGGAGGAAGCGTGCCGCCTGGCAGGCCAAGCGGCACCTTTCGTAGCCATCCAAGTCGTAGTCGTCCAGGGGTTCCGGCGAACACCGACGGTCATGGCGATCAACCAACCCTGTCCGGGTGCGGTTGGCCGCAATCTGACGTTCCGTTACCGGTACCCGTGGTCGGAGCCGAGACTGTCCAGGACTGTCCAGGACTGTCCAGGTCAACGGCTGTCCAGGTCGACTACGGTCCAACACCGCCGATCGGTCAACGATCGAAGGTGCCAGCCTTGGTCGCAGCGACGAACGCCGCCCAGCCGCGCGGGCTGAACGCCAGCACCGGCCCCTCTGGGTCCTTGGAGTCCCGCAGGCCGACGACATCGACCAGGTTGTCCGCGACCTCGATGCACAGTCCCTGGTCGTTTGAGCGGCTGCTCTTGCGCCACTGTGCACAGGCAAGGTCAATCATTCAACACCCCTCACTTGGGAGACGAGTCCCGATTCAGGTTCGGGGCGATTTGCCCATCATCTGCACGCCCTTGTGCATCGTGTGCGACCGCAAAGCCCCGTCGGGATCGTCCTGATCAACCAGAAGTGCAGTTCAGGAGGTTACGGGTAGGTTGCAAATAAGACGGACTATTTGTCCGTCATCGGATGAAATGTGCGTTCGGCCGAGCCGGAGGTGGCGGCTCGGCACCCGCAAGGGCGGCCCATCGGAGCATTTCGACCGGCCTCGGGGCGGGTTGATACGACTTGACCGACAAACCTGGGAGCGATCGCCCGACGGACGGATAGCCGTTCGATGCGGTTCGTTCACCCGATGGGCGACGTCGGTCATTCGTACCTATCTCTTGCCACATCTATCCGTAAGCGTTGTGTCGCTCAACGCGAAGAGACAGACTCAATTCGACCGGGCGGGATCCTCGCTAGGAGGCCCGGCCCGCCCAGATGCAATCCCAGGAAGGCCAACGACGGAAAGGCCAGGCGGACGGGAAGGCGGCAAGTCGGATGCGACAGTACGGGGGAAGCAGCGGCCAGGCCGAGCTGCAGAACGTCAAGATCCAGACAAATTCCTGGTGGGACAACCCGGGACAGCCCACTCCGTACCTGTTGTGGGGCCTGATCTGGTGCCGGTGCGGCACGACCATGGTGCCGTTGGACCGCCGCAACGGCACAGCCGCCACCGAACGCTTCTACCGCTGTGACGCCGGCTGTGGCCGGCCACCCGTGCCGGCCGGCAGCATCGAGGGCGAGGTCCTCCGGGCCGTGGTCCACGAGACCCAGGAGAAGCGGGCCCGCCGTACCCCGCCCTGGCTACGCAGTCTGCGGTCGGCGTGGGTGCACTCCTGCCCCGACCGGCGACGGGACCTGATCCGTCGCCGGATCCACCGGGTGGTTGCCGGGAACGGTCAGGCCCCGCAGTTGTACTGGTTGACCTACACGTCCCCGGCAGGCTGAATCGTCGGCTCCGGCCGCCCCCTGGCGTGCTCGACCAGCAGCCGGAGGGGACCCACCCGTCCACGGTCGAGCTGGCCGGGACCGGCCGCAGCTCAGGGTCGAGCTGGCTGGATGGTGCCGGTGACCTCGCCCAGGGCGACGGTGGTGCCGTCCGGGCCGGGGGCGGTCGCGGTGATGGTGACCGTGTCACCGTCGGCCAGGAACGACCGGGCCGGGTCGTCGCCCACCGCCACCGGCTCGGTGCCACCCCAGGTCAGTTCCAGGAACGAGCCGACCTGCCCCCGATCCGGACCGGAGACCGTGCCGGAGGCGAACAGGTCACCGGTACGCAGTGACGCCCCGTTGACCGTCAGGTGTGAAAGCTGCTGGGCCGGGGTCCAGTACATGGTCGCGAAGGGCGGCTCGCTGACCCGCGTACCGTTCCACTCCACCGCCAACCGCAGGTCCAGCCCGACGTGCGGCACGTCGCGCAGGTAGTCGAGCACCACCGGGTCCTGGTCCGGGGCCGCCACCCAGGCATCCGCCAGCGCCGCCAACGGCGTCACCCAGGGCGAGACCGAGGTGGCGAAGGACTTACCGAGAAACGGGCCGAGCGGCTGGTATTCCCAGGCCTGGATGTCCCGGGCGGACCAGTCGTTGACCAGCACCACACCGAAGACGTACTTCGCGAAGTCCCCGACCGGCACCCGGTCGCCCAGTGCCGACGGCACCCCCACCACGAAACCGACCTCGGCCTCGATGTCCAACCGCTGGGACGGGCCGAAGACCGGACCGTCGGGGGTGGAGCGCTGCCCGCACGGGCGGACCACCGACGTACCGGAGACGACGACGGTGCCGGCCCGACCGTGGTAGCCGATCGGCAGGTGCTTCCAGTTCGGCAGCAACGGCGGCTGGCCCGGCCGGAAGATCTGTCCGACGTTGGCCGCGTGGTGCTCGGAGGAGTAGAAGTCGACGTAGTCTCCGACCTCGAACGGCAGCACCAACTCGACCTCGGCCAACGGCACCAGCAACGGTTGCACCTCGGCCCGGTGCTCCTCACCGACCAGCAGTTCGACGATCCGCGCCCGTACCGCCCCCCACTGGGCCGGACCGAGGGCCATGAAGTCGTTGAGCACCGGCCGCCGCAGCGCACCACCGGCCAGGATCAGGTCGGCCGCTTCCGCGCCGTCGAGGTCGAGGACGAAGTCCCCGATCCGTACGCCGATGCGTGGTGCGCGCCCGTCGTGCCGGAACACCCCGTACGGCAGGTTGTGCACTCCGTACGGCGAACCCGCCGCACCCTCGACCCAGGTCATAGCTCGAATCCCCCGTTCACCATGTTCAGCCGGATCAGGTCGGTCAGTGGTTCCACGATGCTGCACGAGCCGAAGCCGATCCACAACGGACGGGACCGGTCCCGCCGTACCCGGGCCGGCTCGACCAGCCGCAGCGGGTCGGTGGTGGCCAGCAGGTCGGCGACCTCGGCCACCTCCGCGCCGTCGGCGGCCACTGCGGACGCGACGAGCACGTTGACGAACCCGTGGTGGATGAATCCCGTCTCCGGGTCGGTGTTCCGGATGGCGTGGTGCAGGCCGGCGGTGAGCTTGAACGGCAGGTCCCTGTCCCGACAGGCGCAGATCACCGCGGCCAACTCCACCGGGGTCGGGAACAACTCGGCGGCGAGGCCCCCGGTACGGAACTTCGCGGCTATCCGGGTACCGGTGGCCCGCTCCTGGGCGACGACGTCCAGCGCCCGCAGCAGCCCCCAGGCCAACGGGATCTCGGCGTAGACGTCCACCTCCCCGAGTTGCCCGGGCAGCTTGGTCAACTCGGCCAGGCCCGGTTGCGGGTCCTCGCCGCGCTTGGCCACCGCCGCCTCGACCTGTCTCAACGTGATCCGAGGGTCGAGGCCGTCCCGAAGGTCGTAGAGCCGGGTCAGTGGTGAGACGTCACCGATCACCCCTACCTCGATCCGCTCATCGGGTTCGAGCAGATCGGTCAGTGCTGGCAACGCCGTGGCCGGGACCAGGAGCGGCCCGACCAGGTCGGCGTACCAGGCGGCCCGGTGTCGCCGGTGAGCGGCGAGCGCGTCAGGGAGCGTTGCGCTTCCGGGCGGAAAGACGGCAGCGTCGTCGACGAGACCGGCGAAGAGCCGGGGCACCTGCGTTGACACGAACACAGAATCTACGGGACGCTACGACTAACGGACAACAGCGTCCGATTATCGGACGCCATCGGCCGGTGACTGGGACAAATCGGGAGATGGTCATGCCGTACTACCGCAGCGTCGGCGAGGTGCCGCGCAAACGCCACACCCAGTTCCGTCAGCCCGACGGCAGCCTCTATGCCGAGGAGTTGATGGGCCAGGAAGGGTTCTCCTCGGACTCCTCCCTGCTCTACCACCGGCATCTGCCGACCGCGATCCTCGCCGCCGAGGAATTCACCCGGCCGGCCTGGACCCGGGTTCCCAACCTGCCGTTGAAACCACGGCACCTGCGCACCCACAAACTCGACGGTGGCCCGGCCGATGCCGTGCTCGGGCGGCAGTACCTGCTGGCCAACGACGACGTGCGGATCGCCTACGTAGTCGCCGACCAGCCGTCCCCGCTCTACCGCAACGCGACCGGCGACGAGTGCCTCTACGTCGAGGCGGGCACCGCCCGGATCGAATCCACCTTCGGGGTCCTCGACGCCGTCGCCGGCGACTACGTGATCATCCCGACCTCGGTGATCCACCGGATCGTGCCCACCGGGGACTCACCGGTCCGGCTGCTGACGGTCGAGGCCACCGGGCACATCGGGCCGCCCAAGCGCTACCTCTCCGTACGCGGCCAGTTCCTCGAACACTCGCCGTACTGCGAACGGGACGTACGCGGACCGGACGAGCCGCTGCTCGTCGACGGCTCCGAGGTCGAGGTGCTGGTCCAGCACCGACGCGGCTGGACCCGGTACGTCTACGCCCACCACCCGTTCGACGTGGTCGGCTGGGACGGCCACCTCTACCCGTGGGCCTTCTCCATCCACGACTTCGAGCCGATCACCGGCCGGGTGCACCAGCCACCACCGGTGCACCAGACCTTCCAGGGCCCGAACTTCGTGATCTGCTCGTTCGTGCCCCGCAAGGTGGACTACCACCCGCTGGCCATCCCGGTGCCGTACAACCACCACAACGTCGACTCCGACGAGATGCTCTTCTACACCGGCGGCAACTACGAGGCGAGGCGCGGTTCCGGCATCGAGCAGGGTTCCATCTCCCTGCACCCGGCCGGCTTCACCCACGGCCCGCAGCCGGGTGCGGTGCAACGGTCGATCGGCGTCGACTACTTCGACGAACTCGCGGTCATGGTGGACACCTTCCGTCCACTCGATCTGTGCGAGTCGGCGCTGAGCTGTGAGGACCCCGGATACGCCTGGACCTGGGCCCGTACCGGCACCGACTGAACCGACGGGCGGGACACCGCCTGGACCACACCTGCTGGTCGCATGGCCGGCAGGAGTAACAGGGGTGGTCCAGGCGGTCAGTACGTACGGCGGAGTACCGCTATCTCGGCCGCCGTCGCGGCGCAGATCGCCAGCACCAGCGGCCACGGCGTACCGATCAGGGCGTAGAGCAGGATCAGGCAGGGCGCGGCCAGGACGGTGTATCCGGCGAAGGCCAGCGCCCGGTCCTCCCGCAGCAACCCGGGCAGGATCCGGCCGACCAGGCCGGGCAACCGGGCCGCGAACATCCACACCACCCCGGCACCGCCGAGCGCCAGCACCACGGCCAGGATCCGGGACAACGCCCCGTTACCGGCGGCCAGGAAGGCCACCAGCACCACGGCAACGAACGAGTAGCCGGCGCCGTACAGCACCAGGTTGCGCATGCCCGCGCCGATCGTCCGCCCGGCCTTGATCCCGGCCGGGTCCAACGCCGCAGCATCGGCGATGTGTGCCAGCGCCTCCGCGTAGCGGCGCTGCTCCAGCCGGATCACACCGATGTCGTGCTGGGCCTCGGCCAGCTCGGGGTCGAGCCGCAGCGCCTCCCGATAGGCCCGCTCGGCCAGGTCGAACTGCTCCATCCGGGCGGCGACCAGACCGAGCACCAGATGCGCCTGGGGTTCCTCCGGGGCCAGTTCCACGCCACGCCAGGCGGCGTTCAGGGCCAGTTGCCCGTTCCGTGACTCGGCCAGGATCGCTGCTGCGCTGCGCTGGGCGTAGGCGTCGGTCGGGCCGAGGGCGAGAATCTGGTCCGCGGTCTGCGCCGCCTCCGCGAACCGCCGCAGGTCGGCCAGTGCGATTCCCCGGGCCACCAGGGGAGGCACCTGCTCGGGTGCTGCGGCGATCGCCGCATCCGCCGCCGTCAACGCCTCGGTCGGCCGCTCCATCGCAATGTGTACGCGGGACAGCATCGTCAATGCGTACGGGTCACCGGGGTTGAGGGCGATCGCGTAGCTGAGTTCGGTCGCGGCCTCGTCGTAGCGGCCCAGATCGGCCAGGAGTACGGCCCGCTGGATGTAGCCGTCGGCGGAGGGGTGCTGGTCTGAGGCGGCATCGCTGGACACGGCCCGAGCCTAGATCGTCCGCCGGTGAAGCGGGAGCGCCGCACTGGCCCGCATTCCGATAGTCTCCCGGCCATGCATCGCACCCGGCTGTACGGTCTCTTCGTCGACGCCCCCAGGACGGAAGCGGACGCGGCGGTGACCTTCTGGGCCGCCGCCCTCGGCGCGACCCCGAAACCGGACGCCGACGGCACCTACCACGCGCTGCCCGGCGCGGCCGGCACCGAACTCGCGATGGAGGTGCAGGCGGTCGACGACGCCCCGCGCTACCACCTCGACATCGAGACCGACGACGTGCCGGCGGAGGTGGATCGACTGGTGGCGCTCGGTGCCACCGAGGAGACCCGGCACGACGGATGGGTGGTCCTCCGTGCGCCCGGCGGACACCTCGTCTGTGTGGTTCCGGTGCAGAGTGACCCGGAGTTCTTCACCGCCCATGCCCGACGCGTCGGGTGAGCGCTGCTGGTGAGCGTCGAATGGGGTGCTATCCGGCCGAGGTCACGACCGGGTAGACCAACGCGACCGCAAAACCCGCCAGACCCTCGCCGCGACCGGTGAAGCCGAGACCATCGGTGGTCGCGGCGGAGACGCTGACGGCTGCGCCGATCGCCTCGCTCAGCACGCTCTCCGCCTCGGCGCGACGCGGTCCGATCTTGGGGCGTACCCCGATCACCTGGACGGAGACGTTGCCGATCTCGAAGCCGGCAGCCCGTACCCGGCGGGCGGTCTCGCCGAGCAGTACGACCCCCGCAGCACCGGCCCACTCGGGCTCGGCGACGCCGAAGTTGGATCCGAGATCGCCGAGGCCGGCGGCGGAGAGCAGCGCGTTGCAGGCCGCGTGGGCGGCGACGTCAGCGTCGGAATGCCCGGCCAGACCGTCCACCCCCGGCCAGTGCAGGCCGGCCACCCAGCAGTCTCGACCGGCTTCGAATGCATGTACGTCGCTGCCGACGCCCACCCGTGGAACGATCACGCCGGGAAGCATACGTCGATCAAGGATCCCTGCGCTGATCAAGGGCGAATCACCGTGCTTCGGAGATCGAAACACGCCCAGAGGTCCTTGATCGACAAGAAGGGCGGAGATGCGGGTGGGTTGGGGTGGAATGGGGAAAGGGTCAGGGGGTGGCGGGTGCGGCGGCCAGCAGGTGCTCGGCCAGCGCCAGGTCGAACGGACGGGTGATCTTCATCGCGTACTCGGAGCCGGGCACGCACCTGACGGGTATCCCCTGCTTCTCCACCAACCCGGCGTCGTCGGTGAGCGGGTCGACGGCGGCGGCGTGCGCGGCGGCCAGCACGTCGCGGCGGAAGCCCTGCGGGGTCTGTACGGCCCGCAGCGCCGACCGGTCGACGGTGCCCAGCACCGCGTCGTCGGCGGAGACCTCCTTGATCGTGTCGACCACCGGCAGCACGGGGATCACGGCGTCCTGACCGGCCCGGACGGCCGCCGCGACGGACTCCACCAACTCGGGTGGGGTCAACGCCCGGGCCGCGTCGTGCACCAGGACGATCCCGGGCCCGGCCGGTACGGCGGCCAGCGCGGCAGCAACCGACTCCTGCCGGGTGGCGCCACCGGCGACGACGATCACCGGGGCGACCGGGGCCAGCAGTTCGGCAACAGCGTTCAGCTCGGCGGTCGGCGCCGCGACGACGATGGAATGCACACAGGGCGCGGCAGCGATCCGGCGTACCGCGTGCACCAGCAGTGACTCGCCGGCCAGCAGTCGGAGTGCCTTGGGGCGACCCGGGCCGAGACGGACGCCCGCACCAGCAGCCGGAACGAGGACCGCGACGTCACCGCGCGGATTGAGCTGCGCGGTCACGTCGCGGTCCTCGAATTCTTTGCGTCCGGGTGGGTGGATAACGAGCAGAGCGTCCGGAACCTGCTCCTACGCCTCGGTCAGCACCTTGTCGAGGAGGGTTTCCGCCTCGTCCTTGGTGCTCTTTTCGGCGAGCGCGACCTCGCCGACCAGGATGTCACGAGCCTTGGCGAGCATCCGCTTCTCGCCCGCCGACAGGCCCCGCTCCCGCTCCCGGCGCCAGAGGTCACGGACGACCTCAGCCACCTTGAGGGGGTTACCGGAGGCCAGCTTCTCCAGATTCGCCTTGTAACGCCGCGACCAGTTGGTCGGCTCCTCGGTGTGCGGAGCGCGGAGAACATCGAAGACCTTACCCAGGCCCTCTTCGCCGACTACTTCGCGGACACCGACGATCTCGGCGTTCTCAGCGGGCACCCGCACCGTCAGGTCACCCTGAGCGACCCTGAGAACGAGGTACTGCTTCTCCTCGCCCCTGACGACCCGAGTCTC
This sequence comes from Micromonospora sonneratiae, assembly GCF_042679305.1. Classification (NCBI taxonomy): domain Bacteria; kingdom Bacillati; phylum Actinomycetota; class Actinomycetes; order Micromonosporales; family Micromonosporaceae; genus Micromonospora; species Micromonospora sonneratiae. The sequence continues at coordinate 78,359 of NZ_JBHTMP010000007.1, forward strand.
GATTGCCTCGATGAGTGCGGCCCCGTGGTGGGGGTAAACAACGGTCTCGCCGACACTGAAAACCATAGGTTCGAAACCCCTTTCGCTGTGTCTAGGGTAACACGCTCAGGCACCGATGTCTCACCGCGTTCCTGACCGTTAGCGCAGCTCAGAGGCCTTGTGAGAGGTCTTTCTTCAGCTTGACAGCCGGTCAATCCGATGGTTTCACCACGGTGTGTTACTTCGGGATCACCGGCCAGCAAGGCAGGTCGGGAAATCGGAACAAGGACGTAGCGGTCCTTCAATCGTAACTCTCACCCTAGGGGTACGCCCACCACTGGCGAGACGAACGCCAGTAGGGGACCCTGGAACCGGGCCCGATCCACTGTTCAGGTGACCGCAAGGGGGCGCGATGGGCACGGCGGGCAACGGTGACGGACGACCCGATGGCGGCGGACCGCCCGAAGGGCTGCCCGGCCTGCCCCCGGAATGGGGCTCGATCGTAATTCCGGACGATCCCGCCGAACTGGCCGACGAGGCCGCCCAGCTCCGCGCCGAACTACGCAGACGGAACCGCCGTACCGCCTGGCGTCGGCTGTTCGGACTGCCACCCGCTCCGGGCGTCGACATCCCCAGCCCGCCCCGCAGCCCCCTGCTGATCCTCCTGGTCGCCGTACTGACCACGCTGGTCAGCCTCTTCGCCGTGGTACGGACGACCCAACGCACCCCGCAGCAGACCGCCCCCACCACCGGCACCCCCGTACAGCGGGTGCCCGCAATGGATCTGATCCGCGAGGACGGCGCCCTGGTCCCGCTACGCAGCCTGCTGCCCGCCGTACTCGTCTTCGTCGACGGCTGCACCTGTGTCGACGAGCTGAACCTGGCCGCGCGAACGGTACCTCCCGGGGTCACCGTGGTGGCGCTGACCAGCGAGACACGGCCGTCCGCCACACCGGGACAGCCACCGGTCGCCCCGATCCGGTCCCTCGTCGACCCGACCGCCCAGTTGGCCGCCGCACTGCGACTTTCACCGCGCCCCGACCCGGCCACCACGCTGCTGGTCGCCCGCTCCGGGGGGATCGTCCGGATCCTGCCCTCGACGAACGGACTCGCGGAGCACCCGGCCGAACTGGCCGAATTGGGCAACCGTTGACCACGGCAATTATCGACGGGTCGATTTAGGCGAATGTCGACGACCAACGATCGGCAGCAGAATGACGGTATAGCCGAAGCGGCTGATCCCGAATGGACGAATGGGATTTGACGCCACGCTGGTACGACGCGTAATCGTCGCCGCTTTCCGCAAGATCGACCTTGGCTGCCGGAATGGCCGGCGACTGCCGTCAGCCCGTCGCCCCAACCTGCTGTCGAACTGGGTCATTCGTGCTGTCGCGCCCGGGGGCTGGCCGTCCGTACCGACCGGCCGCACGCGGACCCACCCACGGGTCGACGTCCACCGACCGACGACGACAGGCGGCAAACCTCGATCACCAACGCTAGAACGGTCGTTCGAGTACCACCCCGACCCAGGCCGAACCGGGGCCCGCGTACGTCACCTTGATGCGTACCCGACCATCGACGGCCACCGAAATCACCGACAGCTCCCCGTTGCAGCGAGCGCCGATGGACCTCGGCTGGCTCCGGCCACCATCGACCTGGAAGTGCAGGTCGCCGGAGGCGACGCAGATGCTTTGCAGCGAGTAGTTCCCGGGAGCGAGGGTGAGGTCCCAGTCCATCGCCTTGTCACGGGTCAGCGTCGTCACCTCACGTCGTACCGAGTTCGGGGAGAGTGGGAGTTCTTTTTCGACGTCACCCGCAGCCGGGCGGCCGGGGCCACCGACGCCGGTCGAAGGGACCGGCTCGACGGACCGGAACCGGGTGATCCGGCCGGTCGCCGGGTCGACGTCGAACACCAACCCAGCGGAGGGGGCGGTCGCCGGGTACCCCTGGCGGTAGTCCGGAGCTGCCGGGGAGTAGGCAGGCGTGGGCGTTGCAGCAGCCGACCCGGCGGACCGTCGGTCCGGATCCGGCGCGGACACCATCCACCACCAACCGCCACCGGTCAGGACCGCCAACGCCAGGAACGCCAGCAGATATCCGCGCAGTCGGTAGCCATCCGAAGTACTGCCCACAGCGCGATCCTAGCCGCCGGGGGCATTCCCGATCACCACTCGACCGGCACGTCAGGCCATCGATGCCCGTTGCAGCAGTGTCGCGTACAGGGTCAGTCCCGGGCCGAAGGCCAGCATGACGGTCCACCGGGGCGGGCGCGGCCCACGGGTCAACCGGTCCAGGATCAGCAGTACGGTCGGCGAAGAGCAGTTGCCATGCTCGGCGAGGACCGCCCGGGACGCGGCCAGCCCCTCCGCTGGCAGTCCCAACTCACGTTCTACCACGTTGAGGATCCGGGGGCCGCCCGGATGCACCGCCCAACCGTCGACATCGACCGTTCGCAGACCGTGCCGGGCCAGCAGATCGTCGACCAGACCCCGTACGTGCGACGCCAACACCTGCGGCACCTTCGGCGAGAGTCCCATCCGGAAGCCGGTGTCGGTGACGTCCCAGGTCATGTAGTCCGCCGTCGACGTGTCCGTCACCGCGACGACCTCGCGGACCGCGTACCCCCGGGTCGCTCCCGGCGCGACCACGGCGGCGACGGCGGCGTCCGAGAAGAGCGCGTGAGCGACGATCTGCTGGGTGTCCGTCCGGGCCGACGACGGTTGCAGGTGCAGTCCGGGCAGCTCGGCGCAGAGCAGCAACGCCGGGCGGCCCCGGGCGGTGACGAAGTCGGTTGCCGCGCCGAGCCCGGGCAGCGCGGCGTAGCAGCCCATGTGCCCGACGAACATCCGCTGTGTACCGGTGGCCAGACCGAGGTCCCGGGCCAGCAGGATGTCCAGCCCCGGGGTGGCGTAGCCGGTGCAGGAACAGACCACGAAGAGCCCGATGTCGTCGGCCGACAGGCCGGCATCGGTCAACGCCCGACCAACCGCCTCCTTGCCCAGCGGCAGCGCCTCGACGAGATAGCGACGCATCCGGCGTTCGGTCGACCAGTCGGACACGTCCTCCAACAGCGGATTGACCGCTGCCTGGCGGGTGGTGACCCCGGAGTTGGCGAAGATCCGCTGGGCCAGTTCCCGGGTCGGCCCGCAGAAGTGCCGGGCGAAGAAGCCCTCCCACAGTTCGTGCTGGGTGGCCCGGGGCGGCAAGGCGATCCCCATTCCGGTGATCGCGACCGTGGGGCTCGCTCGCTGCGCCCGCTCGCTCCTCGCGCTCACCATCGGGGGGCCGTTCCGTCGCGGTCCGGGTCGCCGCCGAGCGCGGCGATGCCGAGCCAGTCCGCGCAGACGTCCGAGGTCGCCGGATGCAGTGACCCGCAGCGGGCGTCGCGGTAGAGCCGCTCCAGCGGGTGACCGCGCCGGGTGGCTGAGGTCCCCGCCGCCTCCAACATCGACGCGGCGACCTCCGCCGCGGTCGTACCGGCCAGCAGCTTGGCCCGCCACACCCAGCGGTTCGTCTCCACGTCGCCCGGTTCGTCGTCGACCCGACGGGCTGCCTCGGTGACCACCAACCGGGCGGCGGCGACCGCAGCGTCGGCCCGCCCGATCCGGGCGCGTACGGCCGGCAGCCCGGTGAGGCCACGAGCCGTCAGGTGCTCGACGGCGGCGTCCACCGCCGCCTGGGCCACGCCCACGTACACGGCCGCGTAGCTGGCCACCAGCCAGTGCGGCATGAGCTGCGCCACCACCAGGGCGAGCCCTTCCACCCCGCCGAGCAGCCGGTCCGCCGGCACCGTCACGTCCAGGTGCAGATCGTGCGAGGCGGTGGCCCGCATCCCCAGCGAATCCCAGGTCTGCTCGACGTACAGCCCGTCGGACGTGGCCGGCACCAGGAACTGCGACACCACCGACTGATCGAGTGCGCTACGGGCGGCCACCAGGTACGCGTCAGCGTGCCCCGCCCCCGAGCAGAAGGTCTTGGCCCCCTTGATGTGGTAGCCACCGTCGACCGGCTGGTAGACGGTGGTCAGCTGGGAGAGCCGTGCCCCGGCACCCCGTTCGCTCATCGCCACCGCGTACCAGGATCCGGCGGCGGCGTCGGCCAGCAGCCGGTCGCGGGCGGCCAGCGCCCCGTCCGGCACACCGAGGGCCTCCGCCAGTTCCTCGGTCACCGCGCAGAGCGCTCCGGTCACCGAGGCGTGCATGTTGAACACCAGCGCCGTCGCTCCGTTGCCCCGGGCCAGTTCGGTGGCGACGGCGGTGTATTCGGCAAAACTCGCCCCCGAGCCACCCAGCGCCGGTGGGACCATCAGCCCGAACAGCCCCGCCTCCCGAAGGTCCGCGAAGTCCGCCACCGGAAACGCACCGTCCCGGTCGTTCTCCGCCGCCCGGGCCGCCAGCCGTGGTACCAGCCGGCGCGCAGCCAGCACCGCATCCACCTTCATGGCCGCCGTATCCACCGCCATGGCTCCCCCTTCCGTCCGCGCTGTCGAGGCGCCCTACCCTTCCTTCACCCCCAGGCCCTGGTAGAGCACCGCCGTCGACCAGGTCGGCACGATCCTCGGCGTACCCGGGCCACCGGCATCAGCCCGGCGTAGCCCGGGCACCGCCCGTCGGACCAGCCACCTCGTCACCCCCCAGAACTCGGGGCGTACGCCCCGGACCCGCAGCCGTACGCCGTGCCGGGCGCATTCCGCGGTCAGCTCCCGTACGTCAACGAACAGTCGCGGGTCATGGATGCCCCGGGGGGCCACCCCGGGCAGCAACTCGGCCACCCGGACGGCCAGTAGCCGGCTCAGGGCGGTGGCGTTCAGGGTGTCCAGCACCAACGTCCCGCCGGGTCGGAGCAGCCGGCAGACCTCGGCCACCACCGCCGGCCAGTCGGGAACGTGTTCCAGCAGTTCACCGGCGGCGACCACGTCCGCACAGCCATCCGCCAGCGGCACCGAGGTGGCATCTCCGTTGACCGGCGTCACGCCGTGCGCGGCGGCCTGTTCCAGCGCGGAGCAGACCAGGTCGACGCCGATGTGGTGGTATCCCTTGCCGGTCAGGTACGGCGTGAGCAGGCCCGCTCCACAGCCGACATCGACCAGCACCGCGCCCGGCCGACGGGCTGGCGGGATCAGCCTGGCCCGGGACTCGGCCAACCAGTGCAGCATCGCGAACGCGCCCTCGGGCCGCCACCATTCCCCGGCCAGGTCGTCGTACTGCCGAAGATCGTTACGTGGCAGGGACCTGACCTGGCCCCGGGCCGTCCGAACCTGCCCGTCTCCCATGGACTGAGCCTGGCACGATCCACCAATAAGGGCCAGACTTCCCCTATGCCGGAAATGGTGTTAAGGCTGATCCGGGCGAGCCATCCGGAGCCGGCGCTGGCGGTCACCGGCGTGGCGGCGCTGCTGGCCTGGGGCGTCGGTCACCGACCCGGCGGGGTGGCGGTGGTTACGGCGGCCGTGCTGGCCAGCCAACTCGCCGTCGGCTGGCTGAACGACTGGCTCGACGCCGACCGGGACGCGGCGGTCGGCCGGACCGACAAGCCGCTGGTCGAGGGGGCGATCAGCCGACGGGTGGTCGGCGCGGCGGGAGTGCTGGCCGCCCTGGTCACACCGCCGCTGGCGTTGGCCACGAATCCGGCCGCTGCGGTGCTGGCCACCGTCGCCCTGGTCTCCGCGCTGCTCTACAACTGGCCACTGAAGTTCACCCCGGCCTCGGTGTTGCCGTACGCCCTCTCCTTCGGGGCGCTGCCCGCCTTCGTCGTACTCGCCCTGCCGGACGCGCCGGCTCCACCGTTGTGGCTGGTGGCGGCCGGAGTGTTGCTCGGTGCGGGCGCACACTTCGCCAACGTGCTGCCCGATCTGGACGACGACGTACGGACCGGGGTACGCGGACTACCTCACCGGATCGGCCCGGCCGGGACCCGGACAGCCGCCGCCGGGCTGCTGCTGGCGACCACGGCGACGCTCGTCTTCGGACCACCCGGGCCGCCGTCCTGGTCCGGGTTGGCGGCCATCGCGGTCGCCGTCGTGGTGCTGCCCCTCGGGTGGTACGGCAGTCGCACCGCCGCACGGCGGGGCACCAGGCCGGTGGCGGTGTTCCGCGCGGTGCTGCTGGTGGCGCTCATCGACGTCGTCCTACTGGTGATCGCCGGCCGGGTGGTGTGATCCGGTCCCGGTCACCTCACCTAATGCCCGGGTCGCCGTACGGGCGCGGATCACCCCCATTACCCTGGAGCCCGGTCTGCGCGGTATGGCCACCGCCTCCGGTGTCCGGCCGGATTGGGATCGCAACGAGGAGGACCGACGTGACGCGCTCGATCAGGGGGGCCCGGCGGGCCGCGGTGCTGCTGGCCGGTACGGCGGCGACCGCCCTGCTGATGTCCGGCTGCGGGGCGGGCCAGATCGCCGAGACCGCCAGGAAGGCGCCCAGCATCAATGGGATCAACGCCCAGACGGAGAACGGCACCTTCAAGGTCCGGAACCTGGCGGTCAGCTACCTGGACCCCAAGGGATACCCGGCAGGCGGCAACGCACCGCTCGAAGTGGTGCTCTACAACGACTCGGATCAGTCGGTGACCGTCACGGTCACCACCGACAGCGCCAACTCCGTGGTGCTCACCGACCCCTCGGCCACGCCGAGCGTGCCGGTGGCACCGACCGAGACCGCTGCGCCGACCGGGACCGCCGAGCCGTCCGGCTCGGCCACGCCCGAGCCGCCAGCGGGCACCGAGTCACCGTCCGGATCACCGTCTCCGGTGGAGACCACCCCGGCCGCCCCGGCGGAGACGCCGGCCAGCATCGAGATTCCGGCCCGCAGCTTCGTCGTCCTCAACAAGACCGCGGGTCGCCACTTCCAGGTAAACGGCCTCAGGTCGGCGCTGAGCTCGGGTGGCTCGATCAACCTGGTCTTCAACTTCGGTGGCCAGCACTTGGAAACCGTGGTTCCGGTCGCGCTGCCGCTCACCCCGGGTCCGGTCGCCACCCCGCTCGTACACGACGAAGAGGGCAAGGGGCACGGCTGACCCTGGCCGAAGACAACCCGAACCGGGCCGGCGTGGCGCAGACCACGTCGGCCCGGTTTCGTCGTACGAGTTGGCTAGCGTCCTGGTGTGACCACCCGAGCCACCCCCCGAGGCGCCGCGAACCGCGCCCGCCCCACGACCCGCGAGCCCCGGCCCGCATTCGAGTGCGACGCCTGCGGTCACCAGCCACCCAAGTGGGTCGGACGGTGCCCGGAGTGCGGTGAGTGGGGATCGGTCGTCGAGTCGACCGTCACCGGCCCGACCGTCTCCGGTCGGGTGGTCAGTTCCCGGGTGCCCGCCGAGCCGGCCCGCCCGATCGCGACCATCAGTGCCGCGCCGGCCAAGGCCCGACCGACCGGGGTGTCCGAGCTCGACCGGGTGCTCGGTGGTGGTCTGGTGCCCGGCGCGGTGGTGCTGTTAGCCGGTGAACCCGGCGTCGGCAAGTCGACCCTCCTGCTCGACGTGGCCCAGCAGTGGGCCGCCACCAGCGGGAGTCCCTCGCTCGTGGTCAGTGGTGAGGAGTCGGTCAGCCAGGTACGGCTTCGCGCGGAGCGGATGGGCACCCTGCACGAGCAGCTCTACCTGGCGTCGGAGAGCGACCTCGGCGCCGTCCTCGGTCACCTCGACGCGGTCCGGCCGGGTCTGCTGGTGCTCGACTCGGTGCAGACCATCTCCATGCCGGGTGCGGAAGGGGTGCCCGGTGGCGTGACCCAGGTCCGGGCGGTGACGGCAGCCCTGGTGGCGGTCGCCAAGGAGCGCGGTATCGCCACCGTGCTGGTCGGCCATGTCACCAAGGACGGCCAGGTCGCCGGCCCCCGGGTACTGGAGCACCTGGTCGACGTGGTGCTGCACTTCGAGGGTGACAAGCACTCCTCGTTGCGCATGGTCCGCGGGGTCAAGAACCGGTTCGGCGCGGCCGACGAGGTCGGCTGCTTCGAGATGCACGAGGGCGGCATCAGCAGTCTGGCCGACCCCTCGGGGCTGTTCCTCACCCGTTACTCCGAGCCGGTCCCGGGGACCTGCATCACGGTTTCGATGGAGGGCCGACGGGCCCTGGTCACCGAGGTGCAGGCGCTGATCGGTGCCACGGTCGCCGGCTCGCCCCGACGTACCGTCTCCGGCCTCGACAGCGCCCGGCTGGCCATGGTCCTCGCGGTGTTGCAACGCCGTACCGAGCGGCTCACCCTGCACGACCGCGAGGTCTTCGCCGCCACCGTCGGAGGCATCCGGGTGGTCGAGCCAGCCGCCGATCTCGCGGTAGCCCTCGCCGTCGCCTCGGGCGGGCTCAACCTGGCCATCGCACCGCACCTGGTGGCCATCGGCGAGGTGGGGCTGACCGGCGAGGTCCGCCGGGTGGGCGCGGTTCCGCGCCGGCTGGCCGAGGCAGCCCGGCTCGGGTTCCGGTTTGCCCTGGTTCCCCAGGGGTGTGGGCCGGAGTCGACCGGCATCACTCCCGACGGCATGCGGGTGATGGAAGTCACTGACGTACGAATGGCCCTACAGTGCGCCGCGCGCGCATCGTCCGAATAAGCCGGCTGTGTCACGGGTCGACCAGATGCACTGCTTCCCTACCCTGGTGTCCGCGACAAACCAGCCACCGAGCCCTCGATCGCAACCCGTCCACCGTCGGCGAGCGGGGGTACCGGTAAGCCGGCAGCGAAGGGAACGGACACAGTGGCACATCACAGTAACCACGACAGCACCGAACGCATGCCAGTCCGTAGACTGTCCGGGTGCCAGTCGACCGCGATGCGAACCGAACCGCTGACGCGAGTCTCCATGCCCGGACCGGTGCCATCAATTCAGCCGCCCGCACTGTCGGTGCCGGCATGACCATGAGTGGATCCGGTCTCACCGGAGACCCGCTGCGCGCCAACCTCGCGCTGATGGCACCGGGCACTGCGCTACGGGACGGCCTGGAGCGAATCCTCCGTGGCCGTACCGGCGCACTGATCGTGCTCGGCTACGACAAGGTCGTCGAGACGCTCTGCACCGGCGGGTTCCCCCTCGACGTCGAGTTCTCCGCGACCCGGGTACGCGAACTATGCAAGATGGACGGTGCGGTCGTGCTGTCCAGCGACGGCACCCGGATCGTTCGGGCCGCAGTGCACCTTATGCCCGATCCGTCGATCCCGACGGAAGAGTCGGGCACGCGGCACCGTACCGCCGAGCGGGTCGCCCGGCAGACCGGATATCCGGTCATCTCGGTCAGCCAGTCGATGCGGATCATCAGCCTCTACGTCAGCGGGCAGCGACACGTCCTCGACGATTCGGCGGCGATCCTGTCCCGGGCCAACCAGGCGCTTGCCACGCTGGAGCGGTACAAGCTGCGGTTGGATGAGGTCTCCGGCACCCTGTCCGCCCTGGAGATCGAGGACCTGGTCACCGTCCGCGACGCGGTGGTGGTCGTGCAGCGGCTGGAGATGGTCCGCCGGATCGCCGACGAGATCGCCGGCTACGTGGTCGAGTTGGGCACCGACGGCCGACTGCTGGCACTCCAGCTCGACGAACTGATGGCCGGGGTCGACGCCGACCGTACGCTGGTGATCCGCGACTACCTGCCCACCGGGCGCAAGGCCCGTACCCTCGACGAGGCGCTCGTCGAACTCGACCTGCTCAGTGCGACCGAGCTGATCGACCTGGTCGCCGTCGCCAAGGCGATCGGCTACGCCGGTGCCTCCGACGCGCTCGACGGGGCGGTCAGCCCACGCGGTTTCCGACTCCTGGCCAAGGTCCCCCGGCTGCCGGCCTCGGTGGTGGACCGGCTGGTCAGCCACTTCGGCAGCCTGCAACGGCTGCTCGGGGCGACGGTCGAGGACCTACAGGCGGTCGACGGGGTCGGCGACGCCCGCGCCCGGGGCGTACGCGAGGGCCTGTCCCGGTTGGCCGAGGCCTCGATCCTGGAACGGTACGTCTGACCTGCTACCCCCGCTGAGCCGACGGACGATCATGGGCCGACGGACGAGTACGGCTAGCCGCAGACGAATACGGCTAGCCGCGCGACGCGTATCCGAACCAACGCGTATTCCGAGCGCGGCTAGCCGGGCGGGCTAGTGCGTGACCTAGCCGGGCGGGCTAGTGCGTGACGACGAGCTTCACCGGTTCGCTGTGCTTGCCGTCCAGTCGGCCGAAGAGCTGGTATTCGCCCGCGTCGACGACCTTCCCGTTGGCGAGCCCGTTGGCGCACGTACTGCTGTTCTTGCCGTTCCAGGAGACCTCGAAGGACTCCTCGTGCGCGGGCGGGAAGGACCGGATGAGGTTGCCCTTGGCGGCGCCGCACTTGTCGGAGGACCAGATCAACTCCGCGCCGAACTTGATGTAGATCTCCTGGAGATCCGCACCGACGTCCCGGCTACAGGTCCGGTTCGACACGTTCTTGATCTTTATCCGCAGGTTGATCGTCACCCCCCGCTGCACCGTCGACTGGGACGCCTCGGGTACGACCGACATCTCGCCGTCGGTGCAGGTACTGCCCCCGGCCGGGGCCTGACCCGCCTGGGTCGGGGTCGGATCCACGGTCGGTGGCGGGGCCGGCACATCGTCGGCGGGCGGTGCCCCGGTCTCCGGGGTGAGCGCGGCGGTGGGCTTCGACTCGGCCGACGGGCCGGGCGAGGGGCTCTCCTTCGCAGCTGGGTTGGTTTTACCCGAACCCACGCATGAGTACAGCAAGACAATCAGGAAAAGAAGCCCCGCTCCGAGCACGACGGCTCGACGCCGCCAATAGACAGCGGGTGGCAGGGGGCCAACCGTCAGACGCATAATGCCCACACCGTATCGGGGTGGGCCAAGTTGATCCTGTCGACGCGCCGAGCGTTCATCAAGCCGCGTCAGATCCCTTGGGCCGTACGACAACCAGCCATCACAGGTACACCTTGCGTTGGTAGACGGCGTGTGCCCCGGCGACCCGGTCGAGGAACAGCAGACCGGCACAGTGGTCGATCTCGTGCTGTAGCGCCCGGGCCTCGAACCCGTCCGTGACCAGGCGTACCGGTGCACCGGTGCCGGGAAGTACCCCGTCCACCACCAACCGGCTGGCGCGCTTGACGTCACCGGTCAGGTCGGGCACGGACATGCACCCCTCCCGGCCCGGCCGGGACCGGGTGGCCTCGACGATCCTGGCGTTGCAGAGCACGAACGTGCCGTGCACCGTCACCGTCTTGGGGTGTCCGGTCACGTCGACCGCGAACACCTGCGCGCCGACACCGATCTGCGGCGCGGCCAGACCCACGCATCCGGGCGAGACCCGCATGGTGGCCACCAGGTCGGCGGCCAACCGGACCACCTCCGCGTCGGTCGGATCGACCTCGACGCCGGCCTGGCCGAGTACGGGGTGCGGTGCGGTGACGACCGGACGCACCTGGCCCGGCTCACCCAGGGCTTCGACTGTCCAGTCCCCCAGACCGGCGTACTCCACCGTCACAGCAGATCCGATTCCGCTGGCCGGAGTGTCACCACGACACCGAGCCCGGCAGCGACCTCGTTGAGTCGCTGAGACAGCGTTCCGGCGGTTCCGGGCGGCAGGTCCACCTCGGCGACGAGGACGTAGAGCGGCCCGGTGAGGCGGGTCGTCAGGTCGGTCACGTTGCCGCCGGCCTCGGCCAGTACCCGGGTCACCGCAGCGACGATGCCGAGCCGGTCAGCACCGTGTACGGCCATCAGGTAGGGCTCGCCGACCGCGGCGCGGGCCGAGTCGCCGCTGACCGCGCGTACGGTGGCCAGGAGCCGGCCGTCGGCGGCCAGCGGTGCCAGCGCGGCCTCGGCCTCGGCGGCGCTCGGGCCGGTGCAGACCAGGGTCATCGCAAAGTGGCCGCGCAACCGGGTCATGGTCGAGTCGGTGAGGTTCGCGCCCACCCCGGCGAGCACCTCCGCGACATCGGCCACGATGCCGGGTCGGTCCTGACCGATCACGGTGATCGCGAGTTCGTTCATCCCGGCAGTCTGCCTGATCGACCGGCTTTGCCAGTCACGACATGGCCGATCCGACCAAGGTGCGGGATGTGTCACCGGGCCGGTACGCATGACATGATCGGCGACGCCATGCCTGAGACGACGTTGGCCACCGAGGTCATCCGGTGGTACGAGAAGAACGCCCGTGACCTGCCGTGGCGGGTGCCCGGTGTAGGCGCCTGGGCCATCCTGGTCAGCGAGGTCATGCTCCAGCAGACGCCCGTGGTACGGGTGCTGCCGGCCTGGCAGAGCTGGTTGGAACGCTGGCCGACACCGGCGGCGCTGGCTGCGGACACCTCCGCTGAGGCGATCCGGATGTGGGGTCGGCTCGGCTACCCGAGACGTGCGCTGCGACTCTGGGAGTGTGCCGTGGCGATCGTGGACCGACACGGCGGCCAGGTGCCCACCGACCTGGACGAACTGCTGGCCCTGCCCGGCGTGGGCACGTACACGGGCCGGGCGGTGGCCACCTTCGCGTACGGGCAGCGGCACCCGGTGGTCGACACCAACGTACGGCGGGTGGTGGCCCGTGCGGTGGCTGGTGAGCCGGATGCCGGCCCGGCGACCCGACCGGCCGACCTGGTCGCCACCGAGGCACTACTGCCGGCGGAACCGGCCGTGGCGGCCAGGGCCAGTGCCGCGATCATGGAGTTGGGGGCAATGGTGTGTACGGCGCAGTCGCCCAACTGCGTCGGCTGCCCGCTGATCGACCGCTGCGCCTGGCGCGCGTCCGGGCTTCCCGCGCCGGCCGGGCCGACCCGACGTCCACAGCGCTACGCGGGCACCGACCGCCAGGTACGCGGGCTGCTGCTGGCGGTGCTGAGGGAGACGACCGGTCCGGTGTCCCGCGACCGGTTGGATCTTGTCTGGTCCGACGCGACGCAACGATCACGGGCACTGGCCAGTCTGCTCGACGACGGTCTGGTGGAACTGGTCGGCGAGAAGTTCGCCCTGGCCGGTGACGGCCCAGTAGCCCCGACACCGAGTGGGGCCGCCGCAGGGTAGTCCCTGTCGTACAACCCGGTCGGTGTGCCGGGAGCTGACCGGCACCGGACAAAGACAAGATCCCCGTGACCGGGAACCCGAGTGGTGAACGCGGGCCCGATCACGGGGATCTGTGTTTGTTGCTCTGGTTTTACTCGTCGGCACCTGCGGTTGCGGTGCCGCCGAGGTCGGCCGGGACCGCGTCAGGCACGATCACGGGCTTGTCCGCCCCACGGAACACCAACTTCGACTTGTCGATGTCCTCCGGGTCGCCCTCGCAGTCCACGACCACGATCTGACCAGGGGTCAGCTCGTTGAACAGGATCCGCTCGGACAGGTTGTCCTCGATGTCCCGCTGGATCGTCCGACGCAGCGGCCGGGCACCCAGCACCGGGTCGAAGCCCTTCTTCGCCAGGTACTTCTTGGCGTTGTCGGTCAGCTCCAGACCCATGTCCTTGTTCCGGAGCTGGGTCTCGATCCGCTGGATCATGATGTCCACGATCGACAGGATCTCGCCCTGGTTGAGCTGGTGGAACACGATCGTGTCGTCGATCCGGTTGAGGAACTCCGGCCGGAAGTGCTGCTTCAGCTCGTCGTTGACCTTCTGCTTCATCCGCTCGTAGTTGGACTCCTGGTCCTCCGAGGCCTGGAAGCCCAACGACACCGCCTTGGCCACGTCCCGCGTGCCCAGGTTGGTGGTCAGGATGATCACCGTGTTCTTGAAGTCCACGATGCGACCCTGACCGTCGGTGAGCCGACCGTCTTCGAGAATCTGAAGCAGGGTGTTGAACACGTCCGGGTGGGCCTTTTCGATCTCGTCGAACAGAACCACCGAGAACGGCCGACGCCGCACCTTCTCCGTCAGCTGACCACCCTCGTCGTAGCCGACGTAGCCGGGAGGCGCACCCACCAGCCGGGACACGGTGTAGCGGTCGTGGAACTCGGACATGTCGAGCTGGATCAGCGCGTCCTCGCTGCCGAACAGGAACTCCGCGAGGGCCTTGGACAGCTCGGTCTTACCGACACCGGACGGGCCGGCGAAGATGAACGAGCCGGACGGCCGCTTCGGGTCCTTCAGGCCGGCACGGGTACGCCGGATCGCCTTGGAGACGGCCTTCACCGCGTCCAACTGGCCGACGACCCGCTTGTGCAGCTCGTCCTCCATGCGGAGCAGTCGAGCGGTCTCCTCCTCGGTCAGCTTGTAGACCGGGATGCCGGTCCAGTTCGCCAGGACCTCGGCGATCTGCTCGTCGTCGACCTCGGACACCACGTCCAGGTCGCCGGCCTTCCACTCCTTCTCCCGCTGCGCCTTCTGGCCCAGCAGCTGCTTCTCCTTGTCCCGCAGCTGCGCGGCCCGCTCGAAGTCCTGTGCGTCGATCGCCGACTCCTTGTCGCGGCGCACCTGAGCGATCCGCTCGTCGAAGTCACGCAGGTCTGGCGGAGCAGTCATCCGACGGATCCGCATCCGGGCACCGGCCTCGTCGATCAGGTCGATCGCCTTGTCCGGAAGGAACCGGTCGGAGATGTACCGGTCGGCCAACGTGGCCGCCGCGACCAGCGCCCCGTCGGTGATGGACACCCGGTGGTGGGCCTCGTAACGGTCCCGCAGCCCCTTCAGGATCTCGATGGTGTGCGCCAGGGACGGCTCACCCACCTGGATCGGCTGGAAACGACGCTCCAGAGCGGCGTCCTTCTCCAGGTGCTTGCGGTACTCGTCGAGGGTGGTCGCGCCGATGGTCTGCAGCTCGCCCCGAGCCAACATCGGCTTGAGGATGCTGGCCGCGTCGATCGCGCCCTCGGCGGCACCAGCGCCGACCAGGGTGTGGATCTCGTCGATGAACAGGATGATGTCGCCCCGGGTGCGGATCTCCTTGAGCACCTTCTTCAGGCGCTCTTCGAAGTCACCCCGGTAACGCGAACCGGCCACCAGGGCACCCAGGTCGAGGGTGTAGAGCTGCTTGTCCTTCAGCGTCTCCGGGACCTCGCCCTTGATGATCCGCTGCGACAGGCCCTCCACCACGGCGGTCTTACCCACGCCGGGCTCACCGATCAGCACGGGGTTGTTCTTGGTACGGCGGGAGAGCACCTGCATCACCCGCTCGATCTCCTTCTCCCGCCCGATCACCGGGTCGAGCTTGCCCTCCCGGGCAGCCTGGGTCAGGTTACGACCGAACTGGTCCAGCACCAGGCTCGTCGACGGCGCGGCCTCGCCCGTGGCGGTGCCTGCGGCGGCCGGCTCCTTGCCCTGGTAACCGGAGAGCAGCTGGATCACCTGCTGGCGCACCCGGTTCAGGTCCGCGCCGAGCTTCACCAGCACCTGGGCGGCGACGCCCTCGCCCTCCCGGATCAGTCCGAGCAGGATGTGCTCCGTGCCGATGTAGTTGTGCCCGAGCTGTAGCGCCTCACGCAGCGACAGCTCCAGCACCTTCTTGGCCCGGGGGGTGAACGGAATGTGTCCGCTCGGTGCCTGCTGGCCCTGGCCAATGATCTCTTCCACCTGCTGGCGGACGCCCTCCAGGGAGATGCCCAGGCTCTCCAGAGCCTTGGCCGCCACGCCCTCACCCTCGTGGATGAGACCCAACAGGATGTGTTCCGTACCGATGTAGTTGTGGTTGAGCATCCGGGCCTCTTCCTGGGCCAGGACGACAACCCGTCGCGCTCGGTCGGTGAACCGCTCGAACATGCCCTCGTGCTCCTCACGTGCCGTGCGCCAGTGTTCTTGGCGGGGCCAGCGCCCAGACGTCCAGGGCGGACGCCCGTGCTTCCTTACTCTATCGCCGTGGACCGACTCATCCGATGCCCTGCGGGCGCGATCGAGCCTCGTCCGACGTTGTTTTAGCCAACTGTCCGCGCTCAGCGGGTGTTCCTCGACCCCCAGCTGTACGCGCAGAGCGAAATTCGACCGTCGGTACGAGATCCACCGGCAGCGCCGGCGCTCGTCCACAGGCTGTGGACAAATCATCCACCAGTTGTGGATAACGCGGGGCGGCCCCGGATCCTTCCCGGCAGCGGCGGGAACGCTCGGCCGGACCCGGACCGTCCACCGGTGCAACTCGGCTGGCCCGCCGGTTCGCGTCGACGCTCCCCGGCGTGTCTCAACATCGGCGCAGGTCCGCTGTTCCCGTACCGACCGGTCCGCGAGTCGCGGCGTGTCGCGGGCACGGGCGCAGGGCCGCTATTCCCGGCCCCGGGGAACGGTGCCCGGGATCACCGGAAAGGGCAACGCCGGACCCGGGCGCGGCGTCGCGCTCCGAGCCCGGCGTGAGAACCGGTTGATCTCGACCGACTCAACGACCGGCCTTGGCGTGGTACTCATCGACGATCTCCTGCGGGATCCGCCCACGGTCAGAGATGTCCTTGCCCTCTTTCTTGGCCCATGCCCGGATCGCCTTGTTCTGCTCCCGGTCGGCGGTGGCCCCGCCACGACCACGGGCAGCCCGGCCGCCGATGACCACGCCACCCCGACCCACCTTGGAGCCGGCCGAGACGTAGGGGGCGAATAGCTCCCGCAATTTTCCGGCGTTTGTGTTCGAGAGGTCGATCTCGTACTGAACGCCGTCGAGCGAGAACTTGACGGTCTCGTCCGCGTCTCCGCCGTCCAGGTCATCGACCAGCTTGTGAATGATCTGCTTGGCCACGTGCCACGTTCCTTTCGAGCAGGTTCTCCCGCAAACAAGAGCACAATAGCGCTTTAGATGCGCGCTACGTCAATAGGACCCGGAAACTACGCAACAAGAACGGGGTGACTACTCCGCGCGGACCAACGGGAAGAGGATCGTTTCCCGAATTCCGAGCCCGGTCAGGGCCATGAGAAGCCGGTCGATTCCCATTCCCATGCCACCCGCCGGCGGCATTCCGTACTCCATCGCCCGTAGAAAGTCCTCGTCCAGCGGCATTGCCTCCTCGTCGCCCTTAGCCCCGAGCTGCGCCTGGGCGACCAGCCGCTGCCGCTGAACCACCGGGTCGACAAGTTCCGAGTAGGCCGTCGCCAGCTCAAATCCGAGGACATACAGGTCCCATTTTTCGGTAAGACCGGGCTCATCCCGGTGCCCCCGGGTAAGCGGGCTGGTCTCCTCCGGGTAGTCCCGAACGAAGGTGGGCTCACGCAGCCCCGGTACGACCAACTCCTCGAAAAGCTCCTCGGCGAGCTTGCCCGGGCCCCACTTCGGGTCGACCGCGAGCCCGACCTTCTCGGCGTACTGCACGAGACGCGCCCGATCGGTCCGGACCGTCACCTCGTCCCCGAGCGCCTCGGAGAGCACCCCGTAAAGCGTCACCGTCCGCCACTGGCCACCGAGGTCCAACTCCGTACCGTCGGCGTGGGTCACGACGTACGACCCGGTGAGCGCGGCGGCAGCCTCCTGCACCAGTTCCCGGGTCATGGTGGCCATGGTGTCGTAGTCGCCGTACGCCTCGTACACCTCGAGCATGGCGAACTCGGGAGAGTGCGACGAGTCGACCCCCTCATTACGGAAGTTGCGGTTGATCTCGAAGACCCGATCGATCCCGCCGACCACCGCGCGCTTCAGAAAAAGCTCGGGGGCGATTCTCAGATACAGATCGGTACTGAGTGCATTGCTGTGCGTCACGAATGGCCGGGCAGCCGCGCCGCCGTGGACCAACTGGAGCATCGGGGTTTCAACTTCCAGGAAACTCCGAGCGTGCAGCGAATCACGAAGACTGCGCACCGTGGTCGCCCGCGTACGGACCATCTGCCGTGCCTGCGGGCGGACGATCAAATCGACGTAGCGCTGCCGGACCCGGGCCTCTTCGCTGAGCGGCTTGTGGGCGACGGGCAGCGGGCGCAGCGCTTTCGCGGTGACCGCCCAGGAGTCGGCCAGAACGGACAGCTCACCGCGCCGGCTGCTAATCACCTCACCGGTGACCCCGACATGGTCACCGAGGTCGACCTGACGCTTCCAGTCCTCCAGCCGCTGGGCACCCACCCGGTCCAGGGAGAACATCGCCTGCAGCTCGGTTCCGTCGCCGTCCCGCAAGGTGGCGAAGCAGAGCTTCCCGGTATTGCGCTGGAAAATCACCCGTCCGGTAAGCGACACGACGTCCCCGGTGCCGGTATCGGTGGGCAGGTCGGCGTACCGGGCCCGGATCTCGGCCAGCGTCGCGGTACGCGGATAGCCCACCGGGTACGGCTCGACCCCGTCAGCCAGCAGGCGGTCCCGCTTCTCCCGGCGGATCCGCATCTGCTCGGGGAGATCATCGGCGGGGTCGACTGGCACGGCGGTCTGCTCGCTCACGGCACGCTTCCTCAGCAGGAGATTTCGGTGGGTCAAGGCCCGAGCGTACTCAAATGCCTCGGCGGCGGTCACCGGGATAACCTCGCCACCATGATCCATCGAGCCAGCGCAATGTCATTCGGCGGGGCTGCAGCTGCCTACGACCGGTTCCGCCCGTCCTATCCACTGGCCGCCGCAGCGTGGCTCACCGGTCGCCCGGCACCCGCCCGGGTGGTCGACCTCGGCGCGGGGACCGGAATCCTGAGCCGAACCCTGCTGCGGCTCGGTTACGACGTCGTACCGGTGGAACCGGACGCCAGTATGCGGGCACAGCTCGCGATCGCCACGCCGGGCGTCCCGGCCCTCGACGGGTCCGCCGAGGAGATCCCGGTCGCCGACGGGACGGCGGACGCCATCGTGGCCGGGCAGGCGTACCACTGGTTCGACCGGGAACGTGCGCACGCCGAGGCCGCCCGGGTCATCCGGACCGGTGGAACGTTCGGCACCATCTGGAACAGCCGGGACGAAACCGTACCCTGGGTGGCCGCGCTCACCGCGATCTTCGACCGAACCGAGCAGCAAAGCCGAACCGTGCCGGAAAGCCGGACCGGGCAGGAAGGCCCAACCGTGCCGGAAAGCCGGACCGGGCAGGAGGGGCGGACCGGGCAGGAGGGGCGGAACGGGCGGGCCGACCAGGTGGCCCGGGAGGGGCGGGGTATCCGGGACGACGCTCCGGAGATCCATTCCTTCGGCGACCGGTTCGGCCCGGTCGAGCGGGCCGAGTTCCGTCACGCCACCACCCACACGACCGAGAGCCTGGTCGGAATGGTCACCACCCGCTCGTACTACCTGACCGCCACGCCGCAGCGGCAGCGGGAGGTCGAGCAGGCGGTCCGGGCCCTCGCCGCCGACCACCCGGACCTCTCCGGGCGGGACACGTTCGAACTGCCGTACCTGACCACCTGCTACCGGGCTCACCGACGGTAGCGGCCCGGGCCGGGGCGTCCGGCCGGACCGAGCGGGGCGAGAGGCCGGACCGAGCGGGGCGAGAGGCCGGACCGGCGTCGTCAGACGTTGCGCTCGTAGACCATCCGCAGACCGATCAGGGTGATCATCGGTTCGTGGTGGGTGATCGTCCGGCACTCACCGACGACCAGCGACGCCAGTCCGCCGGTGGCGATCACTGC
The DNA here is from genome assembly GCF_042679305.1 of Micromonospora sonneratiae. NCBI lineage: Bacteria > Bacillati > Actinomycetota > Actinomycetes > Micromonosporales > Micromonosporaceae > Micromonospora > Micromonospora sonneratiae. The sequence goes on from NZ_JBHTMP010000007.1 coordinate 97,704, forward strand.
CTTCACCCCGCCGCCCAGTTCCTCGGTCATCCGCTCAACGATGCGGTCGACCTGACCGGCGAACCCGAAGTACAGCCCGGCCTGGAGGCACTCCACCGTGTTCTTGCCGATCACCGACCGTGGCTTGGTCGCCTCCACCTTGCGCAGCTGGGCGGCCCGCGCAGCCAGCGCGTCGAAGGAGATCTCGATGCCCGGCGCGAACGCACCACCCAGGAACTCGCCGCGACCACTGATCACGTCGAAGTTGGTGGTCGTACCGAAGTCGACCACGATCGACGGTCCGCCATAGAGCGTGTAGGCGGCCAGGGTGTTCACCACCCGGTCGGCCCCGACCTCCTTGGGGTTGTCGATGGCCAACTGCACCCCGGTCTTCACGCCCGGCTCGACGATCACGTTGGGGATGTCGCCGTAGTTGCGGGCCAGCATGTTCCGCAGCGAGCGCAGCGCCGCTGGCACGGTGGAACAGGCGGCCACCCCGGTGATCTCCACCGCGTCACTGGCCAGCAGTCCACGGAACATCAGCCCCAACTCGTCGGCGGTCGACCGGGCATCGGTCTTGATCCGCCACGAGTGGACCAGCTTGTCGCCGTCGAAGGTCGCCAGGACCGTGTTGGTGTTACCGATGTCGATACACAGCAGCATGCGTCAGTCCCGGGGCCTGAGGTCCAAAGCGATGTCCAAGATAGGCGACGAGTGGGTGAGTGCCCCGACCGACAGGTAGTCCACGCCGGTTGCGGCGTACCGGGCCGCCTCGGTGAGGGTCAACCCGCCCGTCGCCTCCAACTCGGCCCGGTCACCCACCGCCGCCACCACCTCGCGGAGCTGGTCCGGGTTCATGTTGTCGCAGAGCAGGAAGTCGGCCCCCGCCTCGACCGCCTCGACGGCCTCCGCCGTGGTGGTTACCTCCACCTGGACCGCGACCTCCGGAAACGCCTGGCGTACCCGCTGGTAGGCGGCGGCGATACCACCCGCCGCCAGTTTGTGGTTGTCCTTGATCATGGCGACGTCGTAGAGGCCCATCCGCTTGTTGGTGCCGCCGCCGGCCCGTACCGCGTACTTCTCCAGGATCCGTAGACCCGGGGTGGTCTTCCGGGTGTCCAGCACCATGGCCTTGGTACCGGTCAGCGCGTCGGCCCAGGCACGGGTGTGGGTGGCCACGCCGGACATGCGGCTGAGCAGGTTGAGCGCAGTCCGCTCGGCCGTCAGCAGCGACCGGGTCGGGCCGCTCACCGTCGCCAGCACGTCACCCCGGGCCACCCGCGCACCGTCGCGGGCCCTGATCACCACTTCGACCGTACGGTCACCGGTGGCCGTCAGCTCATCCGCCAGGTCGAACACCGCTGCCGCCACCGCCAGTCCGGCCACCACCCCGTCGGCCCGGGCGACCAGGTCGGCGGTGTCCACCTGCTCCGGTGGGATCGTCGCCCGGCTCGTCACGTCGATCCACTCCGGACCGAGATCCTCGGCCAGGGTGTCCCGCACGATCCGCTCCACGGCCGCCGGGTCCAACCCGGTCGCCCGTAGCGCTTCCACCGTGGACAACTTCATCGTGTCGCCTCCCAGGATTGCACCAGCCTGCCGTCCGAACCGATCGAGCTGACGAGGTGGCCGCGCCACTCGTCGTCAGCAGCCGGAAAATCATCCCGCCAGTGGCAGCCCCGGGTCTCCTGTCGGGCGTACGCGGCAGCCACCAGCGCCGAAGCCACCGTGACCAGGTTGGTCGTCTCCCAACTCGCCGTACCGGGCGTGCCCCGGCTCCGGCTCAGGGCGGTCAACTCCGCTGCGGTCGCCCGCAGCGAGCCGGCCGACCGGAGCACACCAGCCCCACGGGTCATCGCCCGCGCCAGCCCGGCGCGCACCGCTGGGTCGACCACGTCGCCCGAGCCGCCGACCCAGGCGCCGGTCGGTGCCGGATCCACCTGCGGCGGCAGGTCACGGGCGATGTCCTCGGCGATCCGACGGGCGAAGACCAACCCCTCCAGCAGCGAGTTGCTGGCCAGCCGGTTGGCGCCGTGCACCCCGGTGCAGGCGACCTCGCCGCAGGCGTACAGGCCGGGGATGGAGGTACGGCCGAAGAGGTCGGTACGGACGCCGCCGGAGGCGTAGTGCGCGGCCGGTGCCACCGGGATCAGGTCGACCGCCGGGTCGACCCCGATCGCCCGGCAGGAGGCGACGATCGTCGGGAAGCGCCGGTTGAGGAAGTCCTCGCCCAGGTGTCGGGCATCCAGGTAGACATGGTCGGTGCCGTGGGCCAGCATCACCCGGTGGATGCCCTTCGCCACCACGTCACGCGGTGCCAACTCGGCCAACTCGTGCTGGCCGACCATGAACCGTTTGCCGTCGCCGTCGACCAGGTGGGCACCCTCGCCCCGCAGTGCCTCGGAGACCAGGGGCTGCTGGGCACCACCGGACCCGGAGCCGCCCAGACCGGCCGGGCGCAGCAGCGCCGTCGGGTGGAACTGGACGAACTCCACGTCCGTGACGGCCGCACCGGCCCGCATCGCCAGCGCGACCCCGTCCCCGGTGGAGACGGTCGGATTGGTGGTCGCCGAGAAGATCTGGCCCATTCCGCCGGTCGCGAGTACGACCGCACGGCCGAGGATCGCCCCCACGCCGTCCTCACTGCCCTCGCCGAGCACGTGCAGGGTGATCCCGCAGGCCCGGCCGAGTTGGTCCGCGCCCTGACCGGCCGTACCGGGGGCGCGCAGCAGGTCCAGCACGAGCGCATGTTCGACGAGCCGGATCCAGGGGTCCCGGCCCACCGCCTCGTGCAGCGCCCGCTGGACCTCGGCGCCGGTGGCGTCCCCGCCGGCATGCACGATGCGATCTGCCCGGTGGCCACCCTCACGGGTGAGCATCAGCGACCCGTCCGGATTACGGTCGAACTCGGCCCCCACCCGCATCAGCTCGCGTAGCCGGGTCGGCCCCTCCTCGACCAGCACCTGAACAGCGGCGGGGTCACAGAGTCCCACCCCGGCGACCTCGGTGTCGAAGGCGTGTGCGGCCGGGGTGTCCAGCGGGTCCAGTACGGCCGCGATCCCGCCCTGGGCCCAGCGGGTCGAGCCGTCGTCGATGTTGACTTTGGTCACCACGGTGACGTGCAGACCGGCTTCACGCAGGTTCAGCGCGGCGGTGAGCCCGGCGATGCCCGACCCGATCACGATCACGTCGGTGGTCTCCACCCAGCCGGGTGCGGGCGCGGCCAGTCGGGCTGGCAACGCTGGTAGGTCGAGGGTCGACAGGCTCATCACCACAGTCAACCGCCCCGGTGGGGCGCGTGGCGCGCGGGGGCGGAGAAAGTGGGCCAGCGCGCTATTTGGTCAGGATCGGCAGCCCCGCCGGGCCAGCGTCCTTGAGCGATTTGGTCAGGGTACGGCTGCTGAGCCACAGGTAGCAGCGCACGCCACGGTTGCCGTACCCCCATTCCGTACGGGCACCGGGCCGGACCACGACGCCGGTGCGGTAGCGCAGGTCAGCGTCGGCCGGCACCCCGACGTACCCGGCGACCACCTTGCGGCACTCGTCGTAGAACCGCGTCCAGTCCTTGTCGGCGGCCGGGTACGCCATCTCGGGCGCCTGCCACACGCCCGCGAACTCGGTGTCGTGTTCCCGCGTGCAGTCGACCGGGGTCAGTGAGTCCAGGCGGCCGGCGGTGACCTTGCTCTTGAAGCAGCCGAGGTTGAGTGGCGAGGGGTCGGCCAGCGCCCCCTTCAGGCTGCCCGAACGGCTCTCCGGCTCCCGTGGACCGCCGACGTCGGCCACTTCCATCAGATCGCAGCGGAACCAACGGGCGCCCCCGGCCCAGGCCTCCCGCGTGGGCCGGGCCACCGCCAGCCAGAGCCGGCCGGTACGCCATTCGGCGCCGACGTACTCGGTGGCCTTGGCATCGCACTCCGCATAGGCGGCCCGTCCCTCGTCCGAGACCATGTCCGGGGCCTGGCCGGAGTCACCGGGGTAGTTGCCGACGTGCACGGTCTCCTGCCGATGGTTGCCCGCACAGTCGACGGGTGCGAAGTCCCTGACGGAGGGCGTCTCGTCGAAGACGGCCTGGTCGTGGCAGGCCCCGACCGGCGGGGTGAAGGGCGTCGGTGCGGGCGGTACGGCCCAGTCGTCGGTCAGGTCCCCGTCCGCCCCGCCCGGTGCACCGCAGGCAACCAGGAGCAGGCCGGTCGCGCCGGTCAAGGTCAAGGTGGTGAGCCAACGACGCATCGCGTTCCTCCCCGGGAGGCCACGGTCCAGACCTTCCCTGCAGGCTACGACAGCCGCGCCAACGAATCGACGAGGATGATCGCCCATCCCCGTCCGGCACCTGACAGGAAAGTACTTGCCTGACAGGAAAGCTACTAGTACTTTCCCACTAGGAAAGTGCTAGCCCGCCGACCAAGAGGAGGCATCGTGAGCAACCAGTCGATCCAGCCCGCCGAAGCGGCCAGTGCGCTGGCCGAAATCCAGGCGCGACGGGACCAGGTGATCAGCGAGTCGATGATCCCCAACTGGTACTGGGCCGCGATCGGCGTCCTGATGCTCGGCTTCATGGCGGCGATCGAGACCCGCCAGCCATGGGTGGTGGCCGTCGGGTCCGTCGGCTACGGCGTGGGCCTCACCCTCGTGATCACCAGGCTCACCAGGCGCCACCGGGCCCAGGTCAGCAACCGTATGCTCGGCGTACGTGGCGTACTGGCGATCACCGTGATGGCCGTCTCGCTGGTCGGCATCGGCCTGGCGACGGGCTTCGGCCTGGAGGCACTGGGTACACCGCGGCCGGCGACCATCTCAGGGGCGGTGACCGCGGTCGCCATGACGATCAGTGGCCCGCTGCTCATGCGCTACCTGCGCGGCGTGATGACCGCTCGCCCACTCGGAGAAGGCTGATGACCACGCACCGGTTCGACGAACTGATCCACGCCCCCACCCGTCTGTCCATCGTCAGTCTGCTGGCCGCCACCGAATGGGCCGAGTTCAAGTTCGTCCGGGACACCGTCGGCCTTTCCGACTCGGCGTTGTCCAAGCAGTTGACCACACTCGAAGAAGCGGGCTACGTGGAGATTCGAAAGGCATTCATCGGTAAGCGTCCACGCACCTCGGTGAAGCTCACCAGGACCGGCCGGAACGCCTTCTCCGGACATGTCGCCGCCCTCCAGCAGATCGTCGCCCGGTCCGGCGAGAACATCGCGTTCGACCGCTAGCATCGCCGCAACACGTGGACGGTCACGAATACGCAACACCGGAACGGCCCCTTGCCTCGACGCCATGCACCGAGCGGGGCCGTTCCAATTCCGTACGGACGAATGCGGTCAGCTCATCGCGGCGAGATTGCTACGGACCGGGTCACCCGCCATACCCGGCACCACACCGGCCGGATCGGCACCCAACTCGATGATCCGGTTCGCCGCGTCCACATGCACGATCCGGGGCCGGTAGGAACGCGCGGTCGCCTCGTCCATCTGCCCGTACGAGATGAGGATGACCAGGTCACCCGGGTGCACCAGATGCGCAGCCGCACCATTGATGCCGATCACGCCACTGCCACGCTCCCCCGGAATGACGTACGTCTCCAGTCGGGCGCCGTTGGTGATGTCCACAATGGCAACCTGCTCACCGGGGATCAGGTCGGCAGCGTCGAGTAGATCCTCGTCCACGGTGACTGAGCCGACGTAGTGCAGATCCGCCTGGGTCACCGTCGCCCGGTGGATCTTCGACTTCAACATCGTGCGGAACATCAGGATTCCTTCTCGTCGATCAGCGATTCAGCTGGGCAGGGATTGCGGATTGAGTTCGATGGCCAGGTTGTCGATCAGACGGGTGCTGCCCACCCAGGCCGCCACCAGCAGCCGCGCCGGTCCGGACACCGGTCCCGGTTCCAGATCCGGGTCGGCCAGGGCCAGGTAGTCCAGCCGTACGCCGGAGGACTCGTCGTCGAGGAGCCGACGACCGGCGGCGATGACGGCCTCGCCGGGCAGTCCGGCCTCGGCCGCTGCCGCCCCTTCGCGGAGCGCGGCGGACAGCAGCAGCGCCGCCTCGCGTTCGGCCGCCGAGAGGTAGCGGTTACGACTGGACAGCGCCAACCCGTCCGGTTCCCGGACCGTCGGCACACCGACGACCTCCACCGGCACGTCGAGGTCCCGGACCATTCGCCGGATCAGGGTCAACTGCTGGTAGTCCTTCTCGCCGAAGAACGCCAGATCCGGCCGGACGAGCTGGAACAGCTTCATCACCACGGTCAGCACACCCTCGAAGAAACCCGGCCGGCTGCCGCCCTCCAGGTCCTCGCCGAGGAGGCCGGGATCAACCCGGACCGCCGGCTGGCCGTACGGGTAGACCTCCACCTGCGCCGGCGCGAAGACCAGGTCCACCCCGGCGCGACGGCAGATCTCCACGTCGTCGTCCAGGGTGCGCGGATAACGGTCGAAGTCCTCGGTCGGCCCGAACTGGAGCGGGTTGACGAAGATCGTCGCGATCACCTGGTCGGCCCGCTCCCGGGCGGCCCGCAGCAACGCCTCATGGCCGGAGTGCAGAGCGCCCATGGTCATGACGACACCGACCGTCCCCGACATGGCGCCCCGCCGAGCAGCCAACTCGGCCCGGGTCAGTACGACGTCGGTCATGCCGGCCCCGGTTCGGTCGTCGCGTACATCCCGCTCACTGATGCCCCCGCTACGTTCACTCATGGCACCGTCTCCCGGTGCCGGTCGGCCAAAACACCCAGTAGTGCCACCGCGTCCGCCGGCCGGAGCCGCCCGGCCGCCATCGCCCGGTCGGCCGTACGCCGGGCCAGCGCCAGATATCCGGGTACGGATTCCGGCGCGGTGTCGGCGAGGCGGGCCAGGTGCCGGGCCACGGTCCCCGCATCGCCTCGGACGACCGGCCCGGTCAACGCCGCGTCACCGAGGCCCAGGGCGTTCTCCAGGGCGGCGCGCAGCAGTGGGCCGAGCACCTTCGCCGGATCCGCCACCCCGGCGTCGCGCAGCCGATCGACCGCCTCGTTGACGAGGGTGACGAGATGGTTCGCGCCGTGCGCCAGCGCCGCGTGGTACAGCGGCCGATCTTCCTCCGCCACCCACTCCGGTACGCCCCCAAGGTCGGCAATCAGACGCACGACGAACGGTCGCAACTGCGTAACGGTGGTGACGCCGTACGAGATTCCCGGCAGCCTGGCCAGGTCGGCCGGGGTGCCGGTGAAGGTCATCGCCGGGTGCAGCGCCAGCGGAAGGGCACCGGCCGAGGTCGCCCGTTCGAGCACGGCGAGCCCGTGCGCGCCCGAGGTGTGCGCGACCACCTGTCCGGGACGGAGTGCGCCGGCCTCGGCCAGATCGGCAACCACCGCGGCGAGCGCGTCGTCCGGCACCGCGAGGATCAACAGGTCGACGGCGGCCCGGGCCACCTCGTCGCCGGACAGGTTGGCGATACCGGGCAGAAGTTGGTTGATCCGGGTACGGGTAGTGTCGGATCGCCCGGACACGGCGACGACGGAGTGCCCGGCCCGGTTCAACGCGGCGCCGAGCACCGCCCCGACCCGACCGGCGCCGATCACACCGGCGGTCAACGGGCGGTGGGAACTGTCCGGGCCGGCGAAGAAAGCAGCCGGTGCCTCGGCAGCCCCGCTGGAACGTGCCGAATGCGGACGCAGCGGTGCGCTCATAGCGATGATCCAGTCCTCGGGAGTGGGTACCGGTCGATCGCAAGTATGCGCCGCCTGCGCGGATCCCCCACAAGGATGTGTGAAAACCTTCACCACCCCACGACGCCCAGCCGGGAACAGGGCGGACGTGACCGGCCACCCGGCCCGTAACCTCTGGTGATGCCCCACAGCTGGCGAAACGCGATGTCGGCGGCGCTCTACGGGCCGGACGGGTTCTTCGTGACCGGAGCCGGACCGGCGGCCCACTTCCGGACGAGTGTGCACGCCTCCCCGGCGTTCGGACTGGCCCTGCTGCGACTGCTCGACCGGGTCGACGCGGCACTGGGCCACCCCGATCCCCTGGACGTGGTGGACGTCGGCGCGGGCCGGGGCGAACTGCTCACCACGCTGGCCGGACACGCCACGCCCGAACTGCGCCGACGGCTCCGGCTGACCGCCGTGGAACTCGCCCCCCGACCGGGAACGCTGCCCGTCGGCATCGAGTGGCGGGCCACCCCGCCGGCCGGGGTAACCGGGCTGCTGCTGGCCACCGAATGGCTCGACAACGTACCGCTCGACGTGGTCGAGGCCGACCAGGACGGCTGGCGGCAGGTCCTGGTCGATCCGGCCACCGGCACCGAATCCCCCGGCGGACCGGTCGACCCGGCCGGGGCGGACTGGCTGGCCACCTGGTGGCCCACCGAGTCCACTGTGCCCGGCAGCCGGGCCGAGGTGGGCCTCCCCCGGGACGCCGCCTGGGCCGATGCGGTGGCCACCGTCGACCGGGGCCTGGCCCTCTGCGTCGACTACGGGCACCTGGCGACCAACCGACCGCCGGACGGCAGCCTCACCGGATTCCTCGCCGGCCGGCAGGTACCCCCGGTTCCCGACGGCTCCTGTGACATAACCGCGCACGTCGCCATGGACGCGGTGGCAGCGGCCGGCTCGTCGGCTGCCGGCCTCCCGTACACCCTGCTTCCACAACGGGATGCGTTGCGGGCGCTCGGTCTGCACGGCGGACGTCCCCCGTTGGCCCTGGCCAGCACCGACCCGGCGGCGTACGTGCGGGCCCTGGCCGCCGCCTCGGCGGTGGGCGAACTGACCGACCCGGCCGGGCTCGGCGGTCACTGGTGGCTGCTCCAGCCGGTCGGTGTCGACCCGACGGCAGTCGTGGCACGATGACCGTCATGACCACCGAAACCGGTTCGCTGCGTGAGCTGACCGTCGGCACTGGCGCAGGTCTCGTCGCCGGCATCGAGGACGACGGGCAGCAACTCGGCACCGACATGGTGCTCAACATCGGACCACAGCATCCGTCCACGCACGGCGTCCTCCGGCTCAGGCTGGTACTCGACGGGGAACGGGTGGTCTCCTGCGAGCCCATCGTCGGCTACATGCACCGGGGCGCGGAGAAGCTCTTCGAGGTACGCGACTACCGGCAGATCATCGTGCTGGCCAACCGGCACGACTGGCTCTCCGCCTTCTCCAACGAGTTGGGTGTGGTGCTGGCCGTGGAGCGGCTGATGGGCATCGAGGTGCCGGAGCGGGCGGTCTGGCTGCGTACCGCGCTGGCCGAACTCAACCGGGTGCTCAACCACCTGATGTTCCTCGGCTCCTACCCGATGGAGATCGGCGCGATCACGCCGATGTTCTACGCGTTCCGCGAGCGCGAGACGCTCCAGGCGGTCATGGAGGAGGCCTGCGGGGGTCGGATCCACTACATGTACAACCGGATCGGCGGACTCAAGGAGGAGGTCCCGGCCGGGTGGACCCGCCGGGCCCGGGAGGCGATCGGCGAGGTCCGTCGGCGGATGCCCGACCTGGACAACATCATCCGGCGGAACGAGATCTTCCTGGCCCGTACCGTCGGGGTGGGGGTGCTCACCGCCGAGCAGGCGGCGGCGTTCGGCGCGTCCGGCCCGGTCGGCCGCGCCTCCGGCCTGGACCTCGACCTGCGCCGGGACGACCCCTATCTGGCGTACGGGTCGCTGGACGTGCCGCTGGTGACCCGTACGACCGGCGACTGTCATGCCCGGTTCGAGGTGCTGCTCGACCAGGTGTACGTCTCGCTCGACCTCGCCGAGCAGTGCCTCGACCGGGTCGACCAACTCACCGGGCCGGTGAACGTACGCCTGCCGAAGGTGGTGAAGGCCCCGGAGGGGCACACCTACGCCTGGACCGAGAATCCGTTGGGCATCAACGGCTACTACCTGGTCTCACGGGGTGAAAAGACCCCGTGGCGGCTCAAACTGCGCACCGCGTCGTACGCCAACGTGCAGGCGTTGAGCACCCTGCTACCCGGCTGCCTGGTACCGGATCTGATCTCCATCCTCGGCTCGATGTTCTTCGTCGTCGGCGACATCGACAAATAGGTCCCGCTACCTTGGCGGAGGTGCCGACCGGGCTGGGTGGCCCGGCCGGTCAACGCCACCGGTATTCGTCGGAGTAGCCGCCGCCGTCCCGTTCCCTGCCATGCCCCCCGCGACGTGCGCCACCGGCCCGGGGCACGTCGTCCGCAGGCGGATAGCCGTACGCCTCCTCGTCGTCGGCGGACCGCCGGGACCGTACCGGCTCACGCTCGGATTCCCTCCGACCCGGGTGCCACGACGCTGACGGATCACCGCTGCGGGCCGGCAGCGCCGCTGCGCCGGTCCGCCGATCCCATCCCCCGCGCTCACCACGCGATCCGGGACCGTCACCGTCCTCCCGGCGATCCGACTGCCGGGGATCGCGCCACTCGTCCGCGCCCCGACCGCCGGGGTCCTCCCCCGGCCAGCCGCCCGATGCCCGGTGCCCGGTCCGTCGCTGGCCGTCCTGCGGCTCGTCCCACCCGGAGTCGTCCTGGTTTCCCGTCCGGCGGGGCTCTGATCGCCGTACCGCCGCCCACCGGTCCTCGACGTGCAACTGGGCGCCGGACTCGTCGGCGTGCGCGGCCGCCCGCCGCTCACCCATCCGGAGTTCCTGACCGTGCTCGTCACTACGTACGGACGCCCATCGGCCACCCGCCCGAAGGCTGGACCAGTACCCCTCGTCGCCGGTCCCCGGGGCGTCGTCGTGGTCGTACCGGCCCGGTCCCCGGCGGTCACCACCCCTCTCGCCGCCCCTCGGCTCACCCGCCCGCTGCTCGGGCGGGGAGTCCTCGTCACCGGCGGAGGCGCGTCGCTCCCGTCTCGGTGGCGGCTCGGACCAGTCGCCGTCGTCGTCCGCATCACGGCGATGGCCCCTGCCGCCGTAGACGGTGCTGCCGTACACGTTGCCGCCGCCGGGATCGTGCTCGGGCGGTCCGACGATGGTCTGCCTGGTGGTGACCTGGACGGTCTCGGTGTGTTGGACCACCCCGCTCGGCAGATGCGGCCTGGGCGGGTGCTCCCCGGCCGCAGGGGCGACCCGACGGGCGGCAGGCGGCGGTCCGGACGCCGGTCCACCCGCAACGTCCGCTTCCGGCATCGCGGCGTGCCCGCCGGCCCGGCCGTACGCTCCGGACGACACCGTCCCGGCATACTGACCGGCCGGGCGGGTGGCGCTCCGGTGTCCACCGACATCGGCCGGTTCTCCCTGCCCTGCATCCGGTCGGGGTGTCGTCTGCTGGCTACGGATCGCCTCGACGCTCTGCTGGACGGTGTGCAACTTCTCACCGAACGCCTTGTGCGTCGCACGAGCGGCGGTCTCGATGTCCTTGCGCAGGTCGGCCCGGAGATCTTCGATCTCCTCGGCCAGGATGTCCTCGATCTCGTCACGCACCGCGTTGGCGTCGGATCGCAACGCGATCGACAGTCCGATCAGGACGACGGCCAGGAGGGCGAGTACGGCGGCAACCCGCAGCACCCCGTTGCCGTCCCCTACCAGCAGTAACAATGCGGCGATCGGGGCCAACCCGACCCCGACCCAAAACAGCACGGTGAGCAGTGGTTTCCCGCGCGACTCTTCGATGGCTTCGGGGGAAGGCATGGCAGTGGAGCCTACCGACAGTTCCTGAACCAGGAAACCGGGCCGGTGCTGTCGTAGCACCGGCCCGGACTGCGAACCGATCCGGTCAGCTGGTGGCCAGTGTGCCGTCGGAGGAGAAGACCAGCCCGACGCTGGCCGCACCGGTGGTCAGCGCCGACTTGGTCTGCGGGCCACCGGCATCCAGCGAGCTGAACGAGCCTGCCTTGAAGTCGTAGACCTCGACCAGCCCGATCTGGCACTTGGGCCGCTGCGGGCACTCCGGCGGCCCGGCCAGCACCGTCGCCTTACCGGAGCACTTCGCGGCGAGGTCCGACAGCGTCCGTACGCCGTACCGGTCGGCGAACTCCTTGGTGACGGCGAAGGCGTTCTGGGTCTGGGCGGCGGCCGGAGCACCGAAGGAGAGCCCCACGCGCTGGCCCGCCGTCCGCAGGGCGGACACGGTCTTGTCCACGTCCGGGTCCGAGATCGCCGGCGCGTTGGCCCCGTTGAGCTTGCCGTTGAGGAAGTCGGCGAGGGTGGCCGCGTACTCCGGCACCACCTGGATCTCCCCCTTCTCCAGGGCCGGCTCGTACAGTTCACGGTTGCCGATCTGCTGGACCTTCACCTGGTATCCGGCCGAACTAAGTACAATCCGGTACAACTCACCCAGGATCTGGCTCTCCTTGAAGTTGGCCGCGCCGACGACGATCTCGCCGCCCGGCCCCTTCTCGATCCCGGCCGTCAGGTTGCTGGTGGCGGCGAACTCCTCGGCGGCGACCTTGGGGGTCTTACGGTCGATGTCGACCGCCTTGTTGAGCTTGATCAGCTTCTCGGTGTCGAGGGCGGCGGAGACCTTGTCCAGCGCGGCGATCAGCTGTGGGCCGGCGACCTTGCTGTTCACCGCCGGGATGATGTTGTCGGCGTTCTGGAGTTTCTTGTCGTCGGCAAGGACGACCAACTGGCTGCCGGCCACCGGGGCACAGCCCGCCCCTGCCGTACCGGCCTCCGGGGCAGCGGTGCCCGAGGAACCGGCATCGCCGCAGCCGGTGAGAAATCCCGCTGCGGCAAGGGCGCCTACCGCACCGATCGCCAGACGTGAACCCGCGCGCATATGAAGCCCGCCTTCCGTGTCCCGGCGCGGCCCATCGGGCCGGCCGCGTGTCCGACGGGCACCTGACATTGATGGGCACCCGCAGCTTCCACGAAACATCCTCATGGACGAACCGACAACCGGACTGCCCTTTTGTCATTTGATCGTCACGAAAGTTACTTGGAAAATGGTGCAATAAGCGCACGAATCAGACTCGCGTCAACCGCGTCGATCAGACAACTCAGGAATACGGCCGACCGTCGGCCGTCATACGCCGTCGACAACCCGTCACGCAATGTCATCGCGGGCGACGCCGATGACCGGCGAACGATCGGCGCCGTCGGGTGGTCAGTGACCGATCGGCACCGCCACCGGGTGGTCAGCGACCGACCGACGTCGTCACCGGGTGGTCAGCGAACGATCGGCGCCGCCACCGGGTGGTCAGCGACCGACCGACGTCGTCACCGGGTGGTCAGCGACCGGCCACCGCGTCCGCCGCCCGCCGGTCGGCCCGGGCGGTGACCCGGGTACGACGCAACGGGCGGGGCGTGACCAACCGCTCCACCCCGGCCAGGATCACCTCCACCAGCAACGCCAGCAACGCGATCAACACCCCACCGGCCAGGATCTGTCCACCGCCCACGGAGATGCCCAACCCGAAGCCGGCGCTGATGATCTGGCCCAGTCCACCGCCGTTGACGAAGGAGGCCAGGGCGGCGGTGGCAACCACCTGCACCGTTGCGGTACGGAACCCGGCGGCGAGATAGGGAACCGCCAGCGGCAACTCCACCCGACGCAGCAACTGCCCGGCCGACAGACCCATGCCACGCGCGGCATCCCGGGCCTCCGGATCGACCTGACGCACCCCGGTGTAGGCGTTCGCCAGCAGTGGCGGCACCGCGAAGACGGCCAGCGCGATGATCACCGGTGGCTTGCCGAAGCCGAGGAAGGTCAACGGCAGGATGGTCAACAGGGCGATCGTCGGGATGGCCAGGGTGAGGTTGGAGATCAGTACGACCAGGGCACCGCCCCGGCCGGTGTGTCCCAGCCACAGCCCGATCGGCCAGGCGACCAGACAGCCGATCGCCACCGCCGCCGCCGAGATGACGAGGTGCTCGCCGAGCCGGTCGAGGATCCCGCCGGGATTGGTCCAGTTGAGCGGGTCGTTCAGCCAGACCAGTGCCTGGTCGATCGGATTCATCGCAGCTCCCCCAGCATAGCGGTCACCGGGCAGCCGCCCGGCGGGAGATCCACGGGGTCAGCAACCGACCGATCCCGGCCAGCACGAGGTCGAGCACGAGTGCCAGCCCCACGGAGAGGACCGTGCCGGTGACGATCTCCGCCTTGTAGAAGTTGTTCCGGAACCCGGTGAGAATCAGGTCGCCCAGGCCCCCGTACCCGATCATGGCACCGACCGTGACCAGCGCGACCGTGGAGACCGTCGCCAGACGTATCCCGGTGATGATGCCGGGCAACGCCAGCGGCAGGTCGATCCGCAGCAGCAGACCGAACCGGCCGTAGCCCATCCCCAGCGCCGCCTCACGCGTTTCGGCGGGCACCTGGTTCAGCCCGGCCAGGGTGTTGCGGATCATCAGCAACAACGCGTAGAGCACCAGGGCGATCAGCACCGACGCGGGGTTGGTGGTGCCCACGTACGGCGCGACGAAGGCCAGCAGGGCCAACGACGGGATCGTGTAGAGCACACCGGATAGTGCAAGAATCGGACCGGTGAGGGGCCGGAACCAGTACGCCACGACGGCCAGCGGGACCGCCACCAGCGCGGCGATCGCCACGGCCTGGGCGGTGAGCATGACATGCTCCCCGAGCGCATCGAGGATGGTCTCCGAGTTGTCCCGCAGGTACTGCCAGGAAAACCACGGGTTTCCCGGGTCTTCCCGGTAGACCAGGCGGAAGGACATACGTGGACGTTACCCCGACGACCGACGCTACCGCTGTGCCCGGCACGTCGGCCGCCAGCGCCTCGGCGATCCGACTGGACGGGATCCGTAAGCAGTACCCGGACGGCACGGTGGCGGTCAACGAACTGAGCCTGGAGGTCGGGGCCGGCGAACTGGTCGTCCTCATCGGTCCGTCCGGCTGCGGTAAATCCACTGTGCTGCGCATGATCAACCGGCTCATCGAGCCGACCTCCGGACGGATCCTGCTCGACGACGAGGACATCACCCGGGCCGACCCGGTCCGACTACGGCGGCGGATCGGCTACGTGATCCAGAACGTCGGGCTCTTTCCCCACCAGACGATCAGCGCCAACGTCGGCACCGTACCGCGCCTGCTCGGCTGGTCCCGGGACCGCATCCGGAACCGGACGGCGGAACTGCTCGACCTGGTGGGTCTCGATCCCGGCCAGTTCGGTCGCCGCTATCCGCACGAACTCTCCGGCGGTCAACGCCAGCGGGTCGGGGTGGCGCGGGCACTGGCGGCGGACCCCGTCGTGCTGCTGATGGACGAGCCGTTCTCCGCCGTGGACCCGATCGTGCGGACCCGGCTCCAGGAGGAGTTCCTGCGGCTACAGGCCGAGGTACGCAAGACGATCGTGCTGGTCACCCACGACCTCGACGAGGCGGTCCGGCTCGGTGACCGGATCGCGGTGCTGTCGCAGGGCGGGCGGCTGGAACAGTACGCACCGCCGGCCACCCTGCTCGGCGAACCGGCCACTCCGTTCGTACGGGAGTTCGTCGGGGCTGATCGCGGCATCCGTCGGCTCGCCGTCACACCGGTCACCCGGGAGCTGCTGGCCCCCCTACCGGCCAACGGCACGGGTACGGACCTGCCCACCGTGCCGCTCGGCGCCTCGCTCTACGACGCGCTCGCCGGGTTGCTCACCGCCGCCGCCGACCGGGCACTGGTCCTCGACGGCGACCGGCCGGTAGGGGTCTTGACCCGACACCGGGTCCTCGATCTCGACGTCAGCTCGGCCGTCCCGAACCCGGGCGGCGGCCCAACGGGGTCAGTGCTTCATCAGATAGTCGATGAAGGCCGCCCGCAGTAGCGGCTCGGACTCCTCGTAACCGTGACCGGTGAACTCGCGAAACAGCGCCACCGCCTCGTCGATGGTCGGCCCGATCGAGTTGGGTGCCCCGTCCAGCGCCTCGGCCTCGTCGGAGTTCGGCAGCCGCTGCAACAGCTCCCAGAAGAATCCCAGGTCACGGCGCTCGCGGGCGAGGGCGAAGGCGCGCTCCCGGAGATCCTCAGTAGACAGCTCGTCCAGCTCGGCGAAGGTGGGACCAACCCGGCGCCCGGATGACGATTCGGTCATGAGGCAAAGCCTAGCCGTCGGCATCCGCCCCGGCACGGCGAGTCGCCGGGCGGCCCGCCGGCACTCGGCCGAGCCGTAGCTGTCGACACCTGGCCGAGCCGTACCGGTCAACGCTCGGCCGAGTGGTACCGGTCAACGCTCGGCCGAGTCCCAGCGGTCGGTGCTCCACGGGGCGGGCCGATGCTCGACGGGTTGGACGGGCAGGACGGTGGACCAGGGCTCCGGCCGGTCCTCCGTACCCGTACGCCAGTTGGGGCCGGGCGTCCACGCCTCCTCGGCGGGCGGCGGCGCGTCGAGCTCGGGACCGGGCCGGGCCACCCCGTACGACTCCACGAGCCGGGTCACTACCAGCCCGGCGGCCAGGGTGACGGCGGCGACGGCAAACCGTGAGATGTGCCATTCCTGATCATCCGCGTACGCGTTGAACAGGGTGAGGAGGACGACCGCCAACAGCGTGCCGAAGATGCCGCCCCGGCGGCCGAAGGCGCTGGTGCCCCCCAGTAGCGCGACGCCCACCGCCAGACCGGTCCACTCGATGCCCGGGGTCGGGGTCACCGTCCCGGCCCCGTTGGTGGCGATCAGCGCACCGCCCAGCATCGCGAGGAGCATCGAGGCCACGATCGCCGTCCCGGTGAAGAACGCGGCCACCCCGCCCGGGCGCCGTGCCGGGTCGGCGACCGGACGGAACCGGCCGACCGCGTGCCGAACCGTTCTGATGGCACCGAACACCCCACCGAGCAGCGCCACCGCCGCGAATCCAGCGAACAGGTGGATGGCTGTCCGGGTGGGATCGAATTCGCCCTGCACCTGTACGGGACCGGTCCGTTGCTGGATGAAGACGATGACCGCCAGACCGCCGGCCAGGCTGGCCGCCCAGCCCGGCACGTGCAGGCCCACCACCACGAACGCCGTCACCAGGCCGATGACCAGGACCGCGACCGTCGCCGGCAACATGGCGGTGACGATGCCCCGGTCCCCGTTCTCGGCCAGGTGCACCGCCGAGGCGATCGCGACCGGGCCGATCGCCAGATTGGGCGCACCTGCTCGCAGGCTCAGGCCGGCGGCGAGGACGAGCAGGCCGAGTGCTGCCCCGGTGACCAGCAACGAGTCGAGTGCCGCCCCGCGTAGCGTCTCCGGGCTGGCTCGGAAGAGCAGGAAGGCCAACACCACCACCGCAAGAAGCAGCGTGGTCTCCCAGAGAATGTGGACCCCGAACCGGTCCCGGCCGGACCCATCACCGGCTGGGCCAGCCGGGTACTCGTCCTCCGGATCGGATCGGGCGGCCGGTCCCCCGGAATTCCCGGACGACCCGCCAGGTTGAGCGGCAGGCTCGCCAGGTTGGGCGGCTGCCCGGTGCCGGGACGTCGATCCGTGCGGTTGTCCGGCCTCCGACTCGTCCGCTTCACCCCACTGTCGGGTCCCGGACGGGTTCTCGGCGGGAAGCCGGGCCGGCCGGTAGCCGCTGTTCTGCTGGTACGACGCTTCGCCACGGAGGCGCTGGCCACTGCGGGGTTCCGGACCGGGGTCGTGCCACGGGTCGTCCTGATCGCCCACATCGAACTGGTCCGTGCGGTCCGGGTCACGCGGCCGATAGATCGACTCGTCGTACGCCATGTCGCACGCCTCCCATGGTCGTCTCAGCCGACCATTCGCAGTCTCGTGGCGGTGTGCGGAACCCAGAACGGCCGCACTCGACCGGCGTCCGATCCGTAGACCTCTCGGATTCAGCCCGGTCGCAGGCACCGTACCCGGGTCTGCGTCCGAGCGTCACCCCCTGCTGGCGAACGAATTCCATCGACCGCTAGCCGCGTCGGTTGCCCGGCTCCTGCTCCTCCTCCGGCGGCTCCGGCACCCGACAGGACCGTTCCAGCCAGAGCGCCGCCGCCACCAGCGCCAGCGAGGCGACCAGGCCGGCGACCGCTGCGGGAACGTCGCTGGAGGCGGCCCGGGTCGGCTCGATGATCAGCCAGCCGGTGATCGCCGCGTAGAACCCGGCGAAGATCGACCCGGCCAGCGACGACGCCTTGGCCAGCACCGCGAAGCGGGCCACTGCCAACGGATCGACCGGCTCCCGACCCGGCCTACGGTCGATCCGGGCCCGGGTGTTCATCGCCGCGTACCCCTCGAGCACGGCAAGCCCGACGATCGTCACAGCGGGCAGCCACGGGAGCGGGGGAAAGTTCTGCTCGTAGTAGACGGCGCTGATCAGCAGCCAGGCCAGGGCGGCCGCACCCAGCCCGAACACCACGAGGGTGGCCGGCCGGGTCGGGCCCATCCGGGGTCGACCCGGTGCTGGCCCACGCGGCGGGGACTGTCGCTCGATCATGTCACCGCCTCGCCTTGCTCACGCGCGCACGACGCTCGTTCATCCAGTCGACTCTAACGGCAGATCGGCTCTCGGGCGCAGGTCCAGCACGTCCGTGGCCACCGGATCGGTGCCCATCAGGTCGGTCAGCCAGCCGTGACCGGGCAGTTGACCGTACGGCTGGATGTCGATCCATGGACGCAGCACGAACGCCCGCAGGTGGGCCCGTGGATGCGGCAGGGTCAGTTCAGGGTCGTCACTGAGTACGGGCTGCCCGTCCTCGTCCCAGACCGCGATGACGTCGACGTCTAGGCTGCGTGGCCCGAAACGGCGGGCCGGGTCCCGGACCCGACCGGCCACCCCCTCGATCGCCCGGGCCCGGTCGAGCCAGGCCCGAGGGGTCGCCGTCGGGTCGCCGACCAGCACCACCGCGTTCAGGTACGCCGGTTGATCGGCATCGCCCCACGGCGGTGTCTCGTACACCCCGGAGGCCACCAGGAGTACGTCCCGCAGCGCGGAGACGGCACCGCGGAGGTGACCGATCCGGTCGCCGAGATTGCTGCCGAGGGAGAGCACCGCCCGGGTCACCGGACCGCCCTCCGCCGCGTCACGGTGACCGCCACGTCGGTGAAGTCGTGGGGGATGGGGGCCTGCGGTTTGTGTACGGTCACCGTCGCCGCCCCGACCCGGTGGTCGGCCAGACACGCGGCGGCCAGCCGCTCGGCGAGGGTCTCGATGAGGTTGACCGGCTCACCGGTCAAGATGGCCACCAACCGACCGGCCAGTTCCCCGTAGTGGACGGTGTCGGCCACGTCGTCGGAGCGGGCCGCCGGCCCGAGGTCGAGTTCCAGGGTCACGTCGACGACGAAGTCCTGCCCCTGGGCACGCTCGAAGTCGTAGACACCGTGTCGGCCGCGCGCCCGCAGCCCGGTCAGCACGATCCGGTCGGTCATCGGGAACCTGCCACAGTCGCGACGAGCCGGGGACGGCCGCTGGCCTGCCACACCGCCAGGGCATCGACGGTGCCACGCACGTCGTGGACCCGTACGCCCCAGGCTCCGGCCGCCACCGCCAGCACGCTGGTGGCGATGGTCGCGGCCTCCCGTTCCCCGGTCGGTCGGGGCGTACCGTCCGGATCGGCCAGCAGCGCGCCCAGATACGACTTGCGGCTGGCGGCGAAGAGCAGTGGAAAGCCGAGCGTCAACAGTTCGGGTAGCCCGGCGGTGAGCCGCCAGTTGTCGGCCGGTCGCTTCGCGAAGCCGAGCCCCGGGTCGATCACGATGCGTTCGGCGGCGACACCGGCGGCGAGGGCGTCGGACACCCGCTCGGCCAGCTCGGCCCTGACGTCCGCGACCACGTCGGAGTAGCTGGCCAGTTCGCCCATCCGCTTGGAGTGTCCCCGCCAGTGCATCAGGATCCAGGGACAGTCGGCGTCGGCCACCACCCGGGCCATGTCCGGGTCGGCGAGCCCACCGGAGACGTCGTTGACCACCGTCGCGCCGGCGGCCAGCGCGGCGGCGGCCACGCTCGCCCGGGTAGTGTCGATGCTCATCGGTACCCCGGCCGCCGCCAACTCGCGGATCACCGGCAGGACCCGCGCGCACTCGGTCTGCGCATCGACCCGGTCGGAGCCGGGACGGGTCGACTCGCCGCCCACGTCGATCAGCTGCGCACCGTCGTGGTGCATCCGCATGGCATGCCGTACGGCAGAGTCGAGATCGGTGTAACGCCCACCGTCGGAGAACGAGTCGGGCGTGATGTTGAGGATGCCCATCACGACCGGCGAGTCCGATCTCAGCACTTCAGTCACGGCTAGACGGTACCTATCTGCGTTGCGCCGCACGCCAGCCCCATCGACTAGAACAGGTGTACGATCGTTCCTCCGAAAGCCCCATCGGGTGACGCTTTTCGCAGCTTGTTCGATCCTGGGGCGGCCCGTACGCTTTGCAGTTGCGCGACATCCAGTTGGCGAAGCTTGAGGGGATGGGCCGAAGCGGGAGAAAACGCCCAGAAAGCGTCACCATCGGTGGCGCGCTCGAAACGCAGGGTCAGATGACACCGCGTCCGACTCGGTGTTCCGACAGGGCTAGACAACTGCAGTGCCGCGGCTCCGCCAGCCGCGCCTTGGGGAGGTTCCAATGATCGCCATGGAGTTCGTGGAGACGGCGTGGACCAGCGTCACGCACGCCCTCAACACGCTTGCTCTCATTCCCGTGGCAGAGCCAGCTCCCGAGGGCATCAACACCGAGAACGTCGTAACCTTCTTCGCCAGCAAGATCGCGCCCATCCTGTTGGCCGTCCTCGGCGTGATCTTCATCGGCCGGGCCAGCCGCGGTGAGATCTCCAAGGTGCTGACCAGTTCAGCGATCGCGATCATCGGCCTCGCCTTCATCGCCGGCGCCGCAACGCTGTTCTTCGTCGGCGACTACCTCATCAACCTGATCTTCGAATAGGCGCGGGCACGAGATGCGGCTGCGCACCGACGACGACATCTACCGGGCCCGTCTGGTCTACCTCGGGCCGCCCGGATACACGCTGCCGGTGCACCTGCCCTACGCGCAATACGGCCTGTTCATCCTGCTCGTACCGCTCTTCATGTTCATCCACTGGCTGTTCACGCTCAACGTCGAGCTGTTCCCGGCCTGGGAGATCGCACTGGCGATCGTCACGACATCCTTCATCTTCCGCCACGTTGACCCCGACCGGCCCGCCCGCATGGTCATCCGCACCGCGCTGACCGACTGGCGGCGCACCCGGGAGCCGGCGCGCGAGCAGCGCGACCCCCGACTGGTCGCGACCCGCATCCGGGTCCGGGAGGAACTGGCATGAAGCAACCCAGTGGGCGAGTCGTCAGGCTCGGCGTGACGCGGTCGGTACGGCCGCGCGGAGCGAAGCGAGGCGGGCAGATGAACACATTGTCGTATCAGACACTGCAAACCACGCCGCCAAGCGAGGCCATGGCATGACTCGCCCCTCTCAGCCGGGTCCCCACAACCCGGCCGGCAGACCGGCTGACCGCAATGGTCACGGTGTGCGATCGATCAACTACCAGTACGCCGATTCGGACGAGGACCCCTCGGCTGACCCGTCCCTGGTCACCAGCCCGGGACACGGTGGGGTGGCGGTGTTCAAGGCACCCCAACCACCGGCCCGGTCCCGCTCTGCGTCACCGGCCGTCACCGAGGCACGGAGCCTGGGCAACAGCGAACACCCCGACATCGACTCCCCCTTCCTCGATCTCTTCGCCGGCGGACGGTCCCGCACCAGCCCGGCCACCCGGGTAGGCGCTGCCGAACCGGCCACCCGGGTAGGCGCTGCCGAGCCGCCCCCCCGGGGACGGTCCGCCGAGCCACCCATGCGGGCGGGCGCTGCGGATCCGTCCGCCCGGGTCGCGCCACAACGGGTCACGACCAACCCGCCGGCCCCGGCCAGCCGTACCCGCGCCACCGAGCCACCCACCCGGGTACCCCCACAGCGGGTCACGGCCAGCCCACCGGCCCCGCGCCGAGCTGGCTGGGGTGAGAACACGACCAGGCAGGCCACCCCGCCGCACACGAACACCGACCAGGCACCACCGACCAGCGAGCCGGCCAGCCGGGCCACCGGCCAGAGGGCTACCCGATCGACGTGGCCGCCGGAGGCCGGACCGGCAGCCGCCGCACCGGTCGTCGCCCCGGTGCCCGTGACCACCGAGGCACCCGTACGACCCGAGCCGGCCCTGGCACCCGGGCAGCCCGACCCCGAGCCGAGCCGTGGAGCCGACGGCTACGGGGCCGAACCGACCCGCGGTTACGCCCCCGAGCCGACCCGTGGTTACGCCCCGGGGCAGGCGACCGGACAGCCAGCGGCGTACGCCCCGGCAGCCCCGGGACCGGGGCCCGCCGACCAGGCCGAGCATCCGCCCCCGGCCCGTGCCCCCGAACCGTCGCGGAAGAAGTCGAAGGCACCGGCCAAGGGGGCGACGAAACCGGTCAAGGTCCGCGCGCCGAAGGTGAAGTTCCGCGACCGCGACCCGGCCATCGAGCTGGCGATCAGCGAGATCGCGGGGCACCTCACCTTCACCCCCAACACGGTCACCGCCTGGTACTGGCTGCCCGAGGTGCGTTGGGCGTTCCGCCCGGACGCCGAACGGGAAGCGCTGCTCTCGGCAATCTCCGAGCAGTACGCCGGCCTGGCCGGATTCCGTCTGCACCTGCGCCGGACCACCCGGCCGTTCCCGGCCGACGAATGGGCCCGGACCATCGACGGGTACACCCCGAACCCCCTGCCCAGCGTCCCCGGTGCGGTGAGCTGGTCCGACCATCTGGTCGCCGCGCAGCGCCACCTGCTCTCGGTCAACCACGCCGAGGGCCAGACCTACCTGGGTGTCACCTTCGCCCGCCGGTCACTGGGCAACTCGCTCTCCGAACGGCTGCTACGTACCTTCGGCCGGGGGGTCGCCGAGGGTGAGCGCCGCAAGCTGGGCCGCACCGTCGAGCAGTTCGACGAGGTGCTCGGCGCATTCGGCATGCGCGGCCGACAGGTCACCCCGCAGGAACTGGAGTGGCTGCTCTACCGCTCGGTGGCCCTGTGCATGGCACCGCCCGGCTCACTGTCCCCGGTCACCGGTGGAAGATGGGAACGCGGCGACCTGTTGGCCCTCACCGAGCAGGTCGAGCGGTACCGCACCCCGTACGGCTCCACCCTCAAACTCGTCAACCGGATGACCGGCGAGGAACGCCACGTCGCCGTACTCGCGGTCGGCCGGATGGAACCGCTGGAGATCCCGGAACGGCACGAGCCGTGGCTGCACTTCCACGAACGCCTGCCCTGGCCGATGGAACTCTCCACCCGGGTGGACATCCTCGGCCCCAACGACTCGTTCCGTAACCTGGAACACCGGCTACGGATGATCCGCTCCCAGCAGCTCGACTACGCTGAACACGGCATCGACGCGCCACCGGAACTGGAACGACTGGCCAAACGTGCCCTGGTGATCGGTGACGAGATGACCACCGGACTCCCGGTGGACTCCGCCCGCGCCCATGGCTGGCACCGCATCGCGGTCGGCGGACGCACCCGGGAGGAATGCCTCGAACGCGCCCGCCGGCTCATCCAGCTCTATTCACGTGAGCTACGGATCTCCCTACAACACCCCAAGAACCAGGACTGGCTGGCCCGGGAGTTCATCCCCGGCGAACCGATCGCCAACACCGGCTACATCCGTCGGATGCCGGTCAACCTGCTGGCCGCGGCCCTGCCCCAGGCGGCGTCGACCGTCGGCGACCGGCGCGGCGACCTCATCGGTCGTACCGCCGGGACCTGCCGCCGACCGGTCTTCCTCGATCTCCACTTCCCGATGGAGGTACGCGAGCGTTCCGGTCTCGCCGTCTTCGTCGCCGAACCGGGTGGTGGCAAGTCGACCCTGCTCGGCGCGTTGGGCTACCTGGCCGCCCGACGCGGGGTGCAGGTGACCCTGCTGGACCCGTCCGGCCCGTTGGCCCGGCTCTGCGCGATGCCCGAGCTGCGACCGTACTCGCGGGTGCTCAACCTCACCGGCTCGGAACACGGGACGCTGGCACCGTACTCGCTGATCCCGACCCCGCTGCGGTCCGAGTTCCCGACAGGGGCCGCCGGGGACCGGGAGTACGAGATCTCCGTCTCCAACGCCCGGGCCGAGCGGCGGATGCTCGTACAGGACATCTGCATGATGCTGGTGCCGCCGCAGGTCGCCCGGGAGGCGTCCACGGCAACTCTGCTCCGACACGCGGTACGACAGGTGCCGGCCGAGGAAACCTCCACTCTGGACGACGTGGTCGCCTGTCTGAGCGGGCTGGACGACGACGCCGGACGGGAACTGGCGAACCTGCTCCTCGACACCGCCGAGATGCCACTGGCGCTGCTGTTCTTCGGCCGTCCGCCGGAGGGGCTGCTCGGGGCCGACGCCGCGCTGACGGTCATCACCATGGCCGGGCTCCGGCTACCCGACCTGAAGATCGAGCGGGAGTACTGGTCGGCTGAGGAGGCCCTGGCCCTGCCGATGCTGCACACCGCGCACCGGCTGGCCGTACGCCGTTGCTACGGCGGATCGATGAGTTCACGGAAGATGGTCGGGCTCGACGAGGCCCACTTCATGGAGGGCTGGCGCTCCGGACGCTCCTTCCTGGTCCGGCTCGCCCGTGACTCCCGTAAGTGGAACCTCTCGGCGCTGGTCGCGTCGCAGAACCCACGCGACATCCTCGGGCTGGACGTACAGAACCTGGTCTCCACCGTCTTCGTCGGCCGGATCGCCGAGGACAGCGAGATCGCATCCGAAGCGCTCCGCCTGCTCCGGGTACCCGTCGACGACGGTTACGAGGCAACGCTTGCTTCATTGTCTAGTGTGGATTCATCATCGGCTTCGAGGCTCGGCTTCCGGGAGTTCGTCATGCGTGACGTGGACGGGCGGGTGCAAAAGGTACGGGTGGACGTGTCGTACGTCGAGGGGCTGCTCGACTATCTCGACACCACCCCGACGACAGCGACAGCCACCCAGTCGACCCTGCCCGCCAGCATCGCGGACCTGGAGGCGTGAGATGGCCCGGGCCGGAGGCCGGATCACCGCTCTGATTCTCGCCATCGGCCTGCTGGCCGTGGCTACGGTGTCCTGGCCGTTCTTCGCCCCCACCCCCGCCTCGGCCGCCCCGGTACCCACCCGCGCCAAGGCCGAGCTGTGCACCACGGCCGAGTGGCAGGCCGACTTCCGCTCCTGCGTGGACCGCCTCCAGGACCTCACCGCATCCGAGATGGAGTGCCGTACCTCGCCCACTCCCAGCACCCCGGATTCCGGGCTCGCCGGCTGGTTCGCCGCGCGACCAGACTCGTCCACCAAACCCGGGCCGAAGGGGCTTTACAGCGACTACGGGTACGCCGGATACAGCTACACGACGTACGACGTCGGTGGCTGCGCCTCGACGGTGCTGCACCCGGACTACAAGGTCACCACGATGGTGGCCAACGGCGAGTTCATGTTCGCCACCGCCATCATCGGTGCCTCCAACGCACTGCGCGAGCGGGCCTGGGATGCCCGGAGCATGTGGGGCTGGGCCGACCCGCTGGTCGAACAGGCGACCAAGGCCATCTACGAGAAGGTCTTCAGCGTCTTCGGCATCGTCACGCTCTGCGTGGTGGGGCTCTATCTGCTCTGGCGGTCCCGCCAGTCCGACATGAGCAACGCGATGACCACCGCCGGCTGGGCCGTATTTGTCATGGTCGCGGTAACCGCCCTGGCTGCCTGGCCGGTGAAGTCGGCCAACATGGCGGACAGTGCCCTGATCTCCACGCTCGGCGTGGTACACGACGCCGTCGGTCCCCGCGCCAAGGACGCCCCTATCGGCGAATGTGATGACCCGAACGCGGACGCCTGCAAGGACCACCGGCCACCGGCGGTACGGGCCAGCGACACCTCGACCGAGAGCATGCTCTACCGCAACTGGTTGCGGGGGGTGCTCGGCTCTGCGGACAGTGAAACCGCCAAGAAGTACGGCCTCGCGCTGTACGACGCAAAGTCACTGTCCTGGGAAGAGTCCCAAAAGCTGCGTGAGAACCCAGCCACCCGAGACGCCACGATCAAGGCGAAGCAGCAGCAGTGGGCAAAGGTGGCCAAACAGATCAAGGCAGAGGATCCCGAGGCATACGAATACCTTCAGGGCAGTCGGGACATGGACCGGGTCGGCGCCGGATTCATCGCCGTACTGGCCGCCATCCTCTTCGCCATGTTCGACCTCACCGCGTCCCTGCTGGTCCTCCTCGGTTTCCTGATCTTCCGGTGGGCCGTCGTCGCCGCTCCGGTACTGGGAACGGTCGGACTGATGCGCCCGGCCAGTGCCGGCCTGCGCAGACTGGCGAACGCGGTCATCGCGGCGGTGTTCAACATCGCCATCTTCGGCACCGGAGCCGCGATCTACCTGCTGGCCGTGGACCTGGTGATGAGCACACCATCACTACCTGGCTGGCTGCAGGTGGTGCTGGTCTGGCTCTGCGGTGTCGTGGGCTGGCTGCTGCTGCGTCCGTACCGACGCATCACGCAGATGGGCGGCAAGGACGGTACCGCCGCGATCGCTTCCGCCGGTTCCTGGCACCGTAGGTTCTTCCGGGACATGCGGGAGGCCGCCAAGCTGAACGTGGCCGAGCCGGGCGCGACCGCCGAGCCCGGCAGCAAACGTCGTGCGGTGGTGGCGGAACAGACCAGGCTCCGTCCCGAGGCACGGCTCGAGGATCCGAGCCACGCCGACACTTCTCGGCCAGCACGGGAACGGTCGGCCGAGGAGAGCACGTCCGGTACGGACCGCCCCGAAGCCCGCCCAGCCACCGGCCCGGCACGGGTCCGTCGCCGGAGGCCCGCCGAGTGGACCGCACCCGACGTACCGGAAGAGGCGCCCTCCTTCGTCGTCTACCGGCCTGATTCCGTCAAGCAGTCGGAACCGAGGGCAGTTCCCCGGGTGCGCTCCGAGGCGAGGTGAGTGGTGTGAAACGTGCCTTCGATTTCCTCGCCACCCGCCTTCTGCGCTCCCGGCTCGGTGTCGCGTTGGTGATCGCCGTGGTCGTCCTCGGCATCATCGGAGCCGCACGACTCCTCGCTGGCCCGATCGACGCCGGTTCGGATCTGATGGGGCGGCCGGACCAGCCGATCACCACGGTCGACCCGACCGCCGGTGATGACGGAGCCATCGCCACGGCGCTGCCCTCGCCGGTCACGAGTCCGGGTGCAGCAACTCCCGCATCCGTCGCCCGTAGGTTCGCCCTGGCCTGGCTGGCACATCGGGATGTGACCGCCGAGCAGTGGCACGCCGGCCTACGGCCACTCTCCACACCTGCGCTGACCGAGAAGATGACCGATGTCGACCCGATCTCCGTACCGGCTGACCGGCTCACCGGCGAGCCGGTCCTCATCCCGCAGACCGAGGGTTTCGTGGAGGTAACGATGCTGGTCGACTCGGGCCGGCTACGGCTGGAACTGGTTTCCCAGGACGGACAGTGGCTGGTCGACGCCGTGGACTGGGAGCGGTCATGACCGACGTGACGGAAGACTCCGGGTCGGTCCCACCGCCCCGTAGACCAAGACGTCCCGGTGCCGCGCTCGCACTGGCACTGACCGGTGCACTGGCCCTGCTCTGCTGCACCGGTGGCATGGGGGCGATTGCCCTCACCGAACTCAGCAACGAGAGCGAGAACAGTCCGGTGGCAGCATCCCTCGGCTGCGGCGAGGGTGGCGTGGTCGACGTGAACGGCAAACTTCCCCGCATCGGCCCATACGGGCCGACCCAGATGCGTAACGCGGCGATCATCATCAAGGTAGGCAAGGAGATGTCCATCCCACCGCGGGGCTGGGTGATCGCGGTCGCGACCGCAATGCAGGAGTCATCCCTGTCCAACCTGCCGCATCTCGGTGCCAGGAACGACCACGACTCGGTCGGGCTGTTCCAGCAGCGCCCAAGTCAGGGCTGGGGCACCCCGGCCCAGCTACAGGACCCGGCCTACGCCGCGCGCAAGTTCTACGAGAAGCTACGCACCGTAGGCAACTGGCAGACCAGACCGCTGACCTCGGCTGCCCAACGCGTACAGCGCAGTGCCTTCCCGGATGCCTACGCGAAGCACGAGGCGATCGCGATCCAGATCGTGAACGCGTTGGCTGACGGCGCGGCCCGGGCGGCGTCGGTGGCCAACAGCGAGAGTCTGCGTTGTGCCGACAAGAACGCGGACATCGCCGCCTCGGGATGGGCAGCTCCGATTACGGGTGGCGTCGGTTCCGGTTTCCGCTCCGCCAGTCGCCCGGCCCATCAGGGCGTCGACATCGCCGCTCCGAAGGGAACCCTGATCAGGGCTGCGGCCACCGGCCGTGTCGTCGTCTCCAGGTGCGATCCCGACAACCGGGGTCGGTTGAGCTGTGACGTCGACGGCTACCCCGGCAAGGGTGGCTGTGGTTGGTACGTCGACATCCTGCACGCCGGCAAGGTGATCACCCGCTACTGCCACATGATCCGCAAGCCCCGGGTCAGCAAGAACGACATGGTGCAGGCTGGGCAGGTGATCGGTGAAGTCGGGTCGAGCGGCAACTCGTCCGGGCCGCACCTGCACTTCGAGGTGCATCTCAACGGCGACCGCAGCAAACACGGTGCCACCAATCCGGTGCCGTTCATGCGGGAGCGGGGAGCCCCCCTACGGGCCGGCGGGCGGCCCTCCAGGCAATGACGTTCGATCCAGTTCCTGATCCGTTCGCTGACCAGCCGGACTGGGTACCTCGCCCGCCCCGGCCGATCGTTCCCGTTGCGGCCAGTGGCCGGGTGGAGCTGCGGGGACGGCGCGTCCTGGTCGGCCTGCCCGGGCTCGGTTGGCGTACGGATCTACGCGCCGATGAACGGGTCGTGCAGGGCAGTCGGACCTACGTACCGGTCATTCCCGAGCACGAGTGGTACCGGGCCGAGGCCGAGCAGGTCGAGGTCTTCGCCCCGCTCGTACCCGCCGACCGGGTCTGGGTCGAGACCATCGGCGACGCCCGTGACACGACTGCGGACGCCTCCCGTTCCGACCTGTTGGCCCGGTTGGTGTCGCTCGATGCGCCGGTGCACCGGGCACCGCTGCCGGCGATGGAGGTCGACTCGATCTCCGGCCGACGGGTGGTACAGATCGTCGACGGCACTGAACACCGCGATCTGCGGGCCGTGACCGAGGTCTATTCAGGCGCGGAAGGGGACATCTGCGTACGCGTCACCGGAGAACTGGACTGGTACCGCTGGGCGTGGAGCGGGCAGCCGCCGACCACTCTGGAGGTCCCGGTCCATCTTCTGTGGCTCGAGTAGGGTTCAGCTGACCCGCTGTGCGCTGCACACTCGCCAGCCGTCCCGATCGACCACATCGAATGCCCACTGTTCGCGGCGACTGCTGCGTGCCTGGCCGTCGGCGGTGGCGAACCCGGCGATAGTCAACGTCGTCTGCACCGTTTCACCCTGGTCAGCCTTGGAGCGGGTCAGCGAGCCCCAGGTGATGCGCACCTTTACGGCAAACTCTCGCTCCCGACGTTCTGCCTCGGCGCGCAGGTCCCTGACGGCATTCAGAGAAGGGCTGGCACAAACGTACTGATTGGCCCTCACGTCGTCTCGATCTACGAGGAAGGCCCGGAGGTAGTTGTCGACGACGACGTCGGGGGCGCTGCGGTCCGGGGCGGTGGCGTTGTCGTAGAGGACGTAGGCGACGGCGACCCCGCTCAGACAGAACAGGGCGACAACTGCACTGACGACCACCAGAACCCTGCGCAGTCGGCTTCGACGAGGGGTGGTGCCTGGTGGCACCGGGCCCGGCAGGGCCTGGTCTGATGGTGTCCGTTGCGTGGGTACACGGGACACCTGGGAACCGGCTGGGGGGTGCACTGATTCCACCCCTTGAGGCTATCTGTTGAGACGCTCGTACCCAATGGCCCGGAAGGCCGGATAACTGACTGACCACCGTACGGCCGGAGCTGGTCGCCAGCGGAGCGACCAGGCCGGGCCCATCGCTGGCGTCCGCAAAACTATGTCTTCGCTGCGTTACCGTCACAGTCCAGAAGAGTGTCTGACCAGGCCAGCATCTGACTTGACGGTCACACCGTGCTGGCAGCATGCCGAAGCTCCAGCCATCAGGGAAGGGGAAACGGTGGCCAGCTTGAAGGCGCGGGTAAGCCACGCTGCCGCACTACATCGCCAGGCCGCTGCGGCGGCCACCGCTGCGGCCACCGCACTCGACGCAACCCGTCCTGCACCGGCCGATCAGCTGGAACAGCACGACCTGGCCGAGCGGCTGCGGACGGCCGCAGCCGTGCTGGTGCCCGGCTGGCTGGGTGCTCCGCTGGACTCCCGGTTGGACGCTGCCCCACTCGGTGGATCGATTGTGCCAGCATTTGTCCGAATTGGTACGGCGCAGCCGCTGGACGACGCCAGGTTCCCGGCCGTGGTGCCGCTGCTCGGCACCGGCCATCTCACTCTCGACGCGGACGTCCGTGACCCGCGCGTCGCCGGTCTCGTCCGGGCGGTACTGCTTCGCCTGCTGGCCGCCGCGCCGGCCGGCTCGCTACTGGTACGAGGCGTCGACGCCGCCACGTCAGGCCTGCTGTTCGCCCCGTTCGCGCCCCTGGCGGATGCGGGCCTGATGCCGCCCCCAGCCACCGACCGGGCCGGCCTCCAGGCCGTCCTGACGGAGGCGGAACAGTGGGTACGCCCCAGCCGCCCCGCTGGGGCCCAGCACCGCCGCCGGGATCACACCCTGCTCCTGGTGATCGCCTCGCTGCCGGAGCTGACCGAGGGTGCCGATCTGACCCGCATCGCCGCCCTGGCCCAGCACGGACCCGCCATGGGACTGCACATGATCGTCGCTGGCTGGCCTCCGCCCCCGCTGACCGAGGAAACCACCCAACCGCCGCTCCCGCACGCCACCATGGTCACGCTGCGCAATCCGTACGCCCTGGTGAGCGACCCGCCAGGTGCCTCGTTCAGCGGTGCGGCACCGCAGTCCTCGACTACCGGGCTCAACTCCCCGGTCTTCCTGGACGAAGATCCACCAGCCCACCTGTTCGACCGGGTCTGCCGGGAACTGTCCATCCGGTTCGACACCGACCCGTACCCCGGTCTGGCCGACCTGTTGCCGGACGACACGGCCGAGCTGTGGACCGAGGAGGCTGCCGACGGCCTGGTCACCACGGTCGGGATGGCCGGCGATCGGGCAGTGACGCTGCGGTTCAACGAGTTGACCCCGCACTGGATCATCGGCGGACGGCCCGCCGCAGGAAAGACGTCTTTCCTGGTCAACGTCCTCTACGGGCTGTGCAGCCGGTACGCCCCCAGCCAACTGGCCATCTACCTCGTCGACTTCACCGAAGGCGGGTCGTTCACCGAGTTCGCGCCGACCGGGCGGGACCACTCATGGCTGCCGCACGTACGTGCCGTCGGGGTGGAGGCCGATCGGGAGTACGGACTTGCCGTACTGCGCGATCTCGACGCCGAACTCTCCCGCCGCATGGACCAGGGCGAACCTGTCACCCGGTCACCGCAGGACGGAGGGTCCCCTGCCGGCCGCCAGCCCTCGACACGACGGCGACAGCTACCTCGCATACTGTGCGTCATCAACGAGCTCCAGGTCCTGACGGGTGTCGACGACCAGGTGACGGCCGAGGCGAACGCCCGTCTGGAGACGCTGGCCCGCACCGGACGCTCGTACGGCATCCATCTGGTACTGACCGGGCGTACCGCATTCGGGGCGCAGGCACCACTCGACCACCGGGACACCGTCATCGGCCAGTTCCCGGTCCGGATCGCCCTGCCCGGGGGCGGTGACGTGCTCGAACCGACCAACGACGCGGCCGTGGGTCTGCCGCTGGGAACCGCGGTGGTGAACACGGCCGGCGGGCTCGGCGGTCCGCGTGGCGCTACCCGGGGCCACGAACGCATGGTGCGTTTCCCCAACCCGTATGCCGATCCCACCGTGCTCAGCAGTCTTCGGCATCGGCTGTGGGAGGCCCGTCCCGCCGACCATCCGGCGCCAGGGATCTTCGCCGGGTACGCGCAGCCGCAGCTCGACGACGACCCGACCTACCTGGCCGCCCTGGCCGGTCGAAGCGACCGGCCAGCCGCTCTGCTCGGGCGAATCGTGGACCTGACCGGGCGTACCGCAGTCTTTCCGCTGGACCCGATCCCGGGCCGGCACCTGGTCATCCTCGGCCCGGATCCGGCTGGTGCCGGAATCCTGCGCACCGCGGCCCGTAGCGTGGCCGCACACCACTCTTCGGGTACGGCCCGATTCGTCGTCGCCTCGCTGACCCCCGAAACGGACGGGCCCGCGACCGCGCTCGCCGGCGAACTCGGCCAGCGGCAGAACGTAGAATACGTCGATCTTGAAGGGCTGCTGCGGTCGTTCTCGGCCGAGCAGCCCGGTTACCTGGTGGTCTTCGGCATGGACCAGGCCGCCCCGGAGGGCCTGCCGACCGACCTGCTGCAGACGCTGCTGCGGGAGGGGCCGGGGCGGGGCGTACATCTGCTGTCCTGGTGGCGGCAGCCGCGCCGGCTCGTTGAGGTATTGGGCGCCTCGGTACGGGAGGAGATCAACGGCATGGTGCTCCTCGACGTACCCTCGCCCGAGGTGGACCTGTTGCTCGGTGGGCCGACCGGTTCGATTCCGCGCCCGGGACGGGCACTGCTGTATGCGTCCCCCGACAACCAGCCGACGGTGATCATCCCGTACCTGGACGAGGCCGACCACCGGCGATCGTCCGGCAACCACTCGAAGGTAGGCCATGACCAGGCAAGCCAGCCAAGTTGACCAGGCCGACCCGACCCCTTCCGAACACCCTGGTCAGGATCCGGTCGACACCGCCTGGGCGGAGTACCTGCTGGCCGCCCGCCAACTGGACACCGTCCGCCGCGCCGCAGCCACCGCTGCTGGCGAACAGGCCCGGTCGGTCCAGGCCGCCCGTGAGGAACTGACACAGGTACGTGCCCGGCTCGTCCCGCAGCAGTCCCGGTTGCGGAGTCTCGGCGTACCCGAGGCGGAGCTGTTGCCGACCGCACCGGAGCTGGCCGCGACCAGCCAGGAGGTGGCGGGCGGGCCGGCGGCGGTGCTGGCGACGCTACGGCGGGCCCGCGCCGCAGCCGGCGCAGCGGAGGTACGGATCACCGGGGTCGGCGGTCTGGGTTCGCTCGGCCGGATCGCCGTCAACGGGCCGGTGTGGCTACGCAACCTGGCGGTGTACGTCCCACTGGCAGCACTGGCCGTGCTCGGCCAGATGGTGCTCTATCTGGTGACGATCGGCTCCGTGGCGCAGATCGTCACGCTACCCGTCGGGCTGCTGTTGCCCGCCGCCGCGTTCGGGACGGGCTGGCTGGTCACCGGTCTGCTCTTCGGATCCGGTCGGGGTACGCCGGTGGACCGGACCCCGGCGCTCGGTGCCCTGGTGTGCCTGGTGCCGGCCATGCTGGCCTGCCTGAGCGCCGGGGTGCTGAATCTCCTGTGGTAGCCGCCGCCTCCGGTGGTGGCCGGAGGCGTATCCGGAGCTAGGAGTGGATGATCAGGGACATTGCCTCGGCACGTGACTTCGCGTCCCGTTGCAGCAGGCCGCGGACCGCCGAGGTGATGGTCTTGGCTCCGGCCTTCTGGATGCCGCGCATCGCCATGCACATGTGCTCGCACTCCAGCACGACGATCACCCCGCGCGGATCGAGCTGGGACATCAGCAGGTCGGCGATCTGCGCGGTGAGCCGTTCCTGCACCTGCGGGCGCCGGGCGTAGACCTCGACCAGCCGGGCCAGTTTGGACAGGCCGGTGATCCGGCCACTCGGCCCCGGGATGTAGCCGATGTGCGCGACCCCCCGGAACGGCAGCAGGTGGTGCTCGCACAGGCTCATCACGTCGATGTCCCGGACCACCACCAGTTCCTCGTGGTTGGCCTCGAAGGTGGTGGTGAGCACCTGGGACGGATCGACGCGTAGCCCGGCGAACAACTCGGCGTAGGCCCGGGCCACCCGGGCCGGGGTCTGCAGGAGCCCGTCGCGGTCGGGGTCCTCCCCGACCGCGATCAGGATCTCGCGTACCGCCTTCTCGATCCGTCCGAGGTCGATCGCCTGCTCGACGGGACGGCCGGTGAGCTTGCCGTTGATCAGCCGAGCGGCGAGGTAGTCCAGGGACTCATCGCCATCCGGTTCGGTCGACGAGGCGGCCGGGAGTCCCCTGTCGGGGCTCCCGGCCTGGTTGCCGGTCAGTGCGTACCGTCCGAGTTGGCTGACGGCCCACCGAACATGGCCTGCGCGCCGTCGGCTACGGCCTGCGCCTTGAGGGCCTCCTTCTCGGCCGGCGTCAACACCGGCGGCTCCGTCGAGGGCTGGCGCTTGCCGAACCCGTTGTACGGTGCCATCGGCGGACGCTTGACCACGCGCTCGCAGATCCGGGCCATGTCGGCCTGGGAGATGGTCTCCTTCTCCATCAGCTCCAGGACGATGTTGTCCAGGACGTCCCGGTACTCGACCAGGATCTCCCAGGCCTCGTCGTGCGCCAGCTCGATCAGCGCGCGTACCTCGGCGTCGATCTCGGCGGCAACCGCGTCGGAGTAGTCCCGCTCGTGGCCCATGCTGCGGCCGAGGAACGGCTCGTCGCCGCTGGTGCCGTACTTGATGGCGCCGAGCTTGGAACTCATGCCGTACTGCGTGATCATCGCGCGGGCCAGGGCGGTGGCCTTCTCGATGTCGTTGCCGGCACCGGTGGTGGGCTCGTGGAAGATCAGCTCTTCCGCCGCCCGGCCGCCGAGCGCGTAGGCCAGGGTGTCGATCATTTCCGCCCGGGTCTGGGTGTACTTGTCCTCGGTCGGCAGCACCAGGGTGTGGCCGAGCGAGCGGCTACGGGACAGGATCGTCACCTTGTGCACCGGTGCCGAGTGCGGCAGCGCCCAGGCGACCAGCGCGTGGCCACCCTCGTGGTAGGCGGTGATCTTCTTTTCCCGGTCGCTCAGCACCCGGGTACGGCGCTGCGGACCGGCGACGACCCGGTCGATCGACTCTTCGAGCGAGTCGTTCGAGATCGCCCGCTTGTCGGAGCGGGCGGTCAACAGCGCCGCCTCGTTGATCACGTTGGCCAGGTCGGCACCGGTGAAGCCCGGGGTACGCCGAGCCACCGCGTCGAGGTCGACGTCGGGCGAGAACGGCTTGCCCTTGGCGTGCACCCGCAGGATCGCCTTACGGCCCTCCATGTCCGGGGTGTCCACCGCGATCTGCCGGTCGAACCGGCCCGGACGCAGCAGTGCCGGGTCCAGGATGTCCGGCCGGTTGGTCGCGGCGATCAGGATGACGCCGCCCTTGGTGTCGAAGCCGTCCATCTCGACGAGGAGCTGGTTGAGCGTCTGCTCGCGCTCGTCGTGACCGCCGCCCATGCCAGCGCCCCGGTGCCGGCCGACCGCGTCGATCTCGTCGACGAAGACGATGGCCGGCGCGTTCGCCTTGGCCTGCTCGAACAGGTCGCGGACCCGGCTGGCACCGACACCGACGAACATCTCGACGAAGTCGGAGCCGGAGATGGAGTAGAACGGCACGCCGGCCTCGCCAGCGACGGCACGGGCCAGCAGCGTCTTTCCGGTACCGGGCGGGCCGAAGAGCAGCACACCCTTGGGGATCTTGGCGCCGAGGGCCTGGTACTTCGCCGGGTTCTGCAGGAAGTCCTTGATCTCGTGCAGTTCCTCGACGGCCTCTTCCGAGCCGGCCACGTCGGCAAAGGTGGTCTTGGGCGTGTCCTTGGTGATCATCTTGGCCTTGGACTTGCCGAAGTTGAGCACCCGGGAGCCGCCGCCCTGCATCTGCGACATGAACAGCAGCAGAAGGATCACCAGTACGGCGATCGGTAGCAGGTTGACCAACAGGGTCAGGAAGACGTTGTCGGTGGAGACCTCGGTGTCGGCCGGGCCGGTGATCCGGTTGGCCGCCTTGGCCGCCAGCACCTG
The DNA here is from genome assembly GCF_042679305.1 of Micromonospora sonneratiae. NCBI lineage: Bacteria > Bacillati > Actinomycetota > Actinomycetes > Micromonosporales > Micromonosporaceae > Micromonospora > Micromonospora sonneratiae. The sequence continues at coordinate 133,382 of NZ_JBHTMP010000007.1, forward strand.
GTTCCAGACCTCGTCGCTCACCTCGTACGGGAACTGGGCCTGGATCCGGTCGGTCTCGGTCTTGCCGAACTTGGCCTTCTCGGCCAGGTCGAGTTGGAGCGTCTGCTCCTTGTCCTGGAAGATCGCCTTCTTGATGCCACCCTTGTTGAGCTGGTCGAGGGCGACGGACGTGTCGACCTTGTGGTAGCTCGGGCCGCCGGTGAAGAACGAGCTGAGCGCTATCGCACCGATGATCACCAGGATGATCCAGACCACCGGGCGGCGGAAGAAACGCGTACGTTCCATACTGTTGTCGAGCGCCTCAGCGCCCGGACCCTCCTGATCGACGTCCTGACCGTCTGGTTGATTTGCCGCGCCGGACGCTCCCACGCCGCGCCACGGTCATTCGACGGTACACCGTGAATGCGAGGAACGAGCGTTCCGGGCCGACTCCCTCAAGCCTCCGTCGCCATGGATCACGAGCAGGACCGGGGGAAGCCACGGTTGGTGCCTGACCCCGACCCTATCCGGTCAAACAAGGCGGAAATCCGGCATCGTGGGCGGCATCCTCGCCACCCACACATACGTTAGCCGCCCTTCCTGAAAGCGCGCTGTACGTCCGCTCGACATTTCCCGAGGACGATCCATGATCAGGATCGGGCGTACACCTCTGGCTTGAGCACACCGACGAAGGGCAGCTCCCGGTAGCGCTCGCCGAAGTCCAGCCCGTAGCCGACGACGAACTCGGTCGGGATGTCGAAGCCGACGTACTTGACCGGCACCGAGACCTTGACCGCGTCCGGCTTACGGAAGAGCGCGACCACCTCGACGCTGGCCGCCGAACGCGACTTCAGGTAGCGCAGCAGCCAGGAGAGGGTCAGCCCGGAGTCGACGATGTCCTCGACCACCACGACATGCCGACCGGCGATGTCCCGGTCGAGGTCCTTCAGGATCCGCACGACGCCGGAGGAGCTGGTGCCCTGGCCGTACGAGGAGATCGCCATGAACTCCAACTCGGCCGGGGGGCCGTGCCGGCCGAGTGCCCGGGCGAAGTCGGCCATGAACATGACCGCCCCCTTGAGCACGCACACCAGCAGGAGTCCGTCTTCAACCGATGCGTAGTCGGCCGACACCTGCTTAGCGAGTTCCACGGTCTTCTCGCGGATCTGCTCCTCGGAAATGATCACGTGGTCGATGTCGGCGTCGTACCAGGAGCCGTCAGCCATGGTGCCTAGCCTGCCGTATGCCGTTGGCGGGCTGACGGCGGGGCAGCCTCTTCGGCGAGGTCCCACCCTCCAGCATCCGGTACGGACGTCCGATCCGGCAGGACACGCCTCTGCAGAATCGACAATGTGGGCGTTTTCGCCATGAAAACCAGGCTATCGCTGGCCAGCCGTCGACCGGACCCCAATCCCCGGAGGGAACAGCGTCGGCCCGTCGTCGCCCGGTTCGCTGGTCCGCTGTTCGTACCGTCGCCGGCGCCACCCCGGCCCGAGCGAACTCCCGCACCCTGGCCGGTCATCCGTCCCACCCACCACCGGATCCACCGGCGGGCCCGCCATCGGCCGGAAGGGCGACGAGCGCGTCGCGGTACCGGCTCACCTGGATGCCGCCGGGCAGATGCGTCGGCCCCTGCCCGTGCCAGTCGGTGATGAGCGCATCCAGCGATGTGACATGCCCGTACGACAAGGCCGCAGGCGTCGCCCCCAGTTCCCGGCTCCAGGCATGCAACACCCGGGTACGGATCGCCGCCGGCAGCCCGGCCAGGACCGGTACGGCCAGCCCACCGTCGGCCGTACGGGCAGCCTCGAACGCGTCGCCGGCCAGCGAGTCGAGCGCCGCGTTGTCCGACGCGACCAACTTCGCCGTACGGGCCAGGTTGTCCACCACCCCGGCACCGAGTGCCCGGACCAGCACCGGCAGCACGTCCGCCCGGACCCGGGCCCGGGTGTAGGAGGGGTCGGTGTTGTGCGGGTCCTCCCAGGGGGTCAACCCCAGCGCCGCACATGCCTTGCGGGTCTGCTCCCGGCTGACCTCCAGCAACGGACGCAACAGCGTCGTCCCGGCCCTCTCCCGTCGGAACGGCATACCGGCCAGACCGCGCGGGCCGGCACCTCGTGCCAGCGCCAGCAGCACCGTCTCTGCCTGGTCGTCGCGGGTGTGCCCGAGCAGCACCGCCGACGCGCCGTGCCGCCGGGCGACCTCACCCAGCGCCTGGTAGCGGGCCTGACGGGCGGCGGCCTCCGGGCCACCGGGTCGGCCCTCGACGGTGACGGTGGCCAACTCGACCGGCGCGAAGCCCGCCTGTTCGGCCCACTTCGCAACCGTCACGGCACGTTGCTCCGACCCCGACTGCAGACCGTGATCCACCGTCACCAGACCGACCGGGATCCCCAGTCGCGGTGCCACGAACGCGGCGGCGGCGGCGAGAGCCAGCGAGTCGGCACCACCGGAACAGGCGACCAGGACCGGCCGGTCCCGGCGTACCTCGGTCAGGGTGCGCCGGACCGCGACGCGGATCGCGGCGACCGACGGCGCGAGAGTGGCCACGGTGCCCGGGTCAGCCGACGTTCGGGACCGAGCCGTGCACCCGGGCCACCCAGGCATCCGGATCGCCCAGTTCGGTCAGCCTCGGCAGGGTCAGGGGCGAGCTGAAGATCCGGTTGAAGCCCTCCATACCCACCCGTTCCACGACTCCGTGGACGAACTTCCGCCCCTCGGCGTACTGGCGCATCTTGACGTCCACGCCCAGCAGCTTGCGGATCGCCTTCTCCAGGGGGTTACCGGCCTCGCGGCGGCGGTTGAACTTGGCTCGGATCTGCTCGACGCTCGGAACCACCTCCGGCCCGACGCCGTCCATGACGAACTCCGCGTGCCCCTCGAGGAGGGTCATCAACGCGGTCAGCCGGTCGAGGACGGCCTGTTGCCCCGGCGTCTGCACGATGTCGAGTACGCTCGCCCGGCTGTTCGGGTCGCGAATCGCGTCGGACAGTGTGGCCACTCCCCGACGGACCCGGTGCAGGAAGTTCTCGCCACCGGCCTGCGATGCGTCGACGAACGCCTGCACCTCACCGAGAAAGTGCCCACGCATCCACGGCACGGCGGTGAACTGGGTACGGTGAGTGACCTCGTGCAGACAGACCCAGAGCCGGAAGTCACGAGGATCGGCCTCCAGCTTGCGCTCGACCTCGACGATGTTCGGCGCGACCAGCAGCAACTGGCCCGGGTCGGCGGAGAAGACCTCGTACTGGCCGAGCACCCGGCCGGACAGGTACGCCAACACGGTGCCGGCCTGCACACCGGTGAGCCGTGAACCGATCGCGTCGGTGAACGCACCGGGTTGCTTGTCGCCGGCGAGCCGGCTGACCAGTGGGGTGATCACCTCACGGAGGCCGGCGATGTTGGTCGCCGCCCAGTCCCGCCGGTCGACCACCCGCACCGGCGGGTGCTCGACCTGGGACCGCAACCCGGTGTACGACACGACGTGGGCCGCAGCCTCGTCGGTCAACCGGCGCAGATCGGCCACCACGTCGGTTGCCTCGTCGTACGAGACCCGTGGGCCCGACTTTCCCAACGCCCCAGCGGTAGCAGCGGCCAGATCCCAGTCCACGAACTGCGCCATGGACCAACCGTACCCGCGCCCTCACAACCCCACCCCTGGCTCGCCGCCTCACCGCCCGTGGAGAACGGGCCGGAGCGTCGCGACGGATGCCCCCGGGCGCAGGCCTCCCAGCGGTTCCGCATCGACGTGGGGTGGACGGCGGGCCGAATGTCTGGTCAGGTCAGCGACAGCCACAGGTGACCAGGGCTGCGGCGATCCGGTCCAGGATCGGATGGGCCTGATCGGTCCCGAACGGCACCTTGTCAGCCAGGATCGCGAACGCCAGCAGTCGGCCGTCGGTCGTGGTCAACAGGCCGGAGATGGCGTGTACGCCGGTCAACGTGCCCGTCTTGGCGCGTACCACGCCGGCGCCGGACTGGCTGGCCTTCACCCTGAACCGTTCGTCGAGCGTGCCCGACCAACCTCCCACCGGGAGGCCACCGACCAGTCCGGCGAGTTCGGGCCGGTTTCCGCTGGCGGCCAGCACAAGCACCTCGGCCAACAGGGCCGGGGAGATCCGGTTGCTCCGGGACAGGCCACTGCCATCGGCAATCACGGTGCCGTCGACCGGCAGCCCCAACTCGGCGAGTACGGCCTTCGTCGCGGTCGCCGCACCGACGAAGGATGCGGGCTGGTCACGGCTGATCGCCACCTGCCGAGCAAGTGCCTCGGCCACCAGGTTGTCGCTGTCGCCGAGCATGAAGTCGACCAGCCGGATGATCGGTGGGGACTCGACCCGGCCCAGCTCGGTGCCGGGCTCGACCGTACCGGTGCCATCGGTAGCGGCAGTTGACGTCGGCGCAGCGCTCGGAGCGGTTGATGCTGGCGCGCTGCCCCGGGTCACCTTCGTGGCGGGTAGGCCGAGCAGCTTGGCGAAGGACTTCCCGGCGGTGAGGTCGGGGGTGGGGGTCCGGGCCGCCCCCTTGGTCGACTTCTTCGGGTCGAGTCGGGCACCGTCGGTCATCAGAGCGGTGACCGCGCCCCCGTAACCGCCGGTCGGAATGTCCGCATCCCAGCCTGGTTCGTAGACCGGGCCGGAGTACAGCGACGAATCGACTGTCACCTTCGTCGGAGCGGTCCCGCCCAGTGCCTGCTTCACCTGGTTCGCCAGATCGTCGAGCCGGCCGGCCCCGGGATAGCTGCCAATGCCGTTGATGGCGAGGGTCGGGTCACCAGCGCCCACGAGGACCACCTCGCCGGGGGCGCTACCGGCGACCACCCGTGTGGTGATCCGGTAGGCCGGGCCTCGCGTGGCCAGCACCGCTACCGCGGTGACGAGCTTCGTCGTCGACGCGGGCACCGTCGGAACGTCCGCTCCCTGCGCGTAGAGCGACTGACCGGTGGCGACGTCCACCACCGACACGTTCACCCGCTCACCGAGACCGGACTTGGTGACCAGGTCACCGATCAGCGTACGAATGCCCTCTGGCGTCGGCATCGGGGCGCTGTCGCCGATGGCTGCCAGTACCGGCGGCGGGGGCGGATCCGTCGTCGTATCCACCCAGTTCGCATCGTTGTCCCGGGCGCCCAGCCAACCGGCGACCGGACCTGGCCGGACGACGACCAGCCCGACGGCGGCAACGACCAGGACGAGTACCGCCGAGAGCACGGCGATGAGACCGGTCCGGCTACGGCGGGGCGGCGGTGGGGGTGGCTCGGCCGGGCCTGCCGGGCTCGGCGGCGGCAAGGGTGGACCCGGTGGGACGGGGGTATTCGGCCGATCACCGGTATGCCCAGCCGGTGGTACAGGGCCGGGCTGCGACGCCGGGGCAGACGGCCCCGGCCGATCCGAATCCGCCGCTGCCCGCTGAACCGGGGGCAGCGGCGAAGCCGACGCGACCGCCGGAACCGAAGACGGCGGCCGGACCGATGCCACGCCCTGGGCCGGGAACACCGGGACCGGCGGCGACGGATGTGGCTGCGGAGTAGGCGGCACGGGCGGAACCGCAGCAGGCGGCGGAACGGACGCCACGCCCTGCGCGAAAGGCACCTGGACGGGCGCAACAGGCGGAACCGCAGCAGGCGGCGGAACGGACGCCACGCCCTGCGCGAAAGGCACCTGGACGGGCGCAACAGGCGGAGCAGAAGAGGGCCCTACCGGCGGAACCACAGGCGAGGGCTCCGTGGGTGGCGGAGCAGGCTGCACAGGAGGAGCCGTAGCGGACTCCACGGGCGCAGCGGGCGGCACGGCCGGAGCCGCAGCAGCAGGCGGAACCGCAGGCGACGGTACGGGCGAAACGGGCGTAAGCGGCGGAACAGGGATTTCGCCCTGGACCGGAGGTGCCGAGACAGGCTCGGCCGACGGCGCAGCGGGCGGGGCCACGGGTGCAACAGGCTCGGCCGACGGCGCAGCGGGCGGCGCCACGGGTGCAGCAGGCGGGGCTGACGGCCCGGACGGCTCCGACGCAACAGGCGACGGCTCCGTCGAAGTCGGCTCCGTCGAAGTCGACTCCGTCGGGGTCGACTCTGTCGGGATCGGCTCCGACGGGATCGGCTCCGTCGTCGGGGGTGGCGGCGAACCGGCCTCCGACGGGCTCGACGCGGGCGTATCAAAGGCTGTCACGGGATCAGCACTCTGCACCCCGTCTCCGAGCGGCGGCTGGTCGGAGGGCGGCGCGGAGGTGTTCCCTGGCGGCACATCACCGGTCGATTCGTCATCGACCGGACCACCGCCGGCCGCACCCTCGACGTCGCTGGGCGGATCAACCTCCGCCGGGCCAGCCGTGTCAACCGGCTCGCTGCCCTCCAGGCCAGCCGTGTCAACCGGCTCGCTGCCCTCCAGGCCAGCCGACTCACTGCCGTCCGGATCGACCGCTATATTGCTGCCCGAGGCGTTTGGGCTGGTTGGAGGCCCCGAGAAGGTGGACGGACCGTCCTCGTTCACCGACGGCTCACCGGTTGACGGGCGCGGGCCGTCTTCGCGGCCGTAGTGTGAATCTTCCCTCCCCACCGCACCCTCCTCCTCGCTCGAGAATTGGCTTAGGCGACACTACTTCGGTCCGAACACTATGCGGCGACCGGAGCAACCGAGTGAATCAACACTCGAACATCGGCCCCACGCCGCCTGGTTCCGTTAGCCAGCGTGGGCAAACGAGGGAGCGTGAAGATGGATTTCGACGTTACGGTTGAGATCCCGAAGGGTCACCGCAACAAGTACGAGGTGGACCACGCGACCGGCCGAATCCGGCTGGATCGCACACTCTTCACTTCTACCCAGTACCCAGCGGACTACGGTTTCATCGAGGGCACCCTGGGCGAGGACGGGGACCCGCTGGACGCCCTGGTGCTGGTGCCCGAGCCCACGTTCCCAGGTTGCCTCATCCGATGCCGCACCATCGGGATGTTCCGGATGACGGACGAGAAGGGCGGCGACGACAAGGTCCTGTGCGTCCCGTTCGAGGACCCGCGCCAGGAGCACCTCCGCGACATCCACCACCTCGGCGAGTTCGACCGGCTGGAGATCCAGCACTTCTTCGAGGTGTACAAGGACCTCGAACCCGGCAAATCGGTCGAGGGTGCCACCTGGGTCGGACGTACCGAGGCCGAGGCGGAGATCCGGGCGTCCTTCCGGCGCCAGCAGGAGGCCAGCGAGCGGGGCGAAGCCGGACACTGACGGCCGCCCGCCGGTTCAGCAGATCGGTTGATTCGGTAGCGGACCTGCCTGGCGGACCACGGCACGGTCAGCGAGCCGTGTCGTACACGCTCTTCTTTCGTGGCTTACCCGTACCACCGACGCCCGGGGCGCGCTCAGCCGAGCAACCCCCGGGCGTGGCCGTACAGGCCCAGCACCGCACACGCCACGGGCACCACCGAGACCACCATCAGGGTGTCGACAAGATCGGCAGCCCGTCCCAGGTACGGCGTGGGCGGCCGACTGGCGTAGGTCGCCCCGGTCACCACCGTCACCAAGGCCAGCAGCAGGCCGCCCACGGCCAGCCCGAACAGGCCGATGTGTCCGGCCTGGGCGGCCAGGGCCACGCCCAGCACCGCGAACCCGGCCAGTCCGGCCACCACCAGTGGTACCCGTTGCCGCACCGTGACGAAGAGGCGGGACCGCAGCAGCAACGCGGCAGCGGAGACCGCCACCAGAAGTCGACCGGAGACGCCGCCGGTCGTGACGAGCACGATCGCCGCCGCCGTGGCAAGAACGGCATGCCCGATCAGCATGCCGGTCAGCATCTCCTCGGTGCGGGCCACCGCCGCGAACACCCGGCTCCGCTCGGGACGCTCCCGGGCGGCGGCGAGTGGATCTGCTGTCCCTCTGGTGAAGCCCTCCGCCGCCTGGCCTCCGCTCGGCAGCGTGATCGGCGGCATCGGCAGCTTGCCGAACCGGATCGCCAGCAGGGGCAGCATCCCGATCGCGCACACCAGGACCGAGATCAGGATCGCCGCCGCACCGGCGGCGGTCAGGAAGAGCCCGGCCACGGCAGCCAGGGCACCGAGCAGGCCGACCGACACGCCGGCCGCGTACACCCGCAGCCCGGCGGCCACCCCGACCATTCCGAGTACGGCCACCAGCAGCAGCGCCGTCGAGCCGGCCAGCAGTTCCGCAGCGCCGACCCAGCGGAGGGGGCCGAGCACACCGACCGGGTCACCGGAGGTCACCAGCAGGGCGGCACCGACGAAGGCGTACGGCATCGCGTAGCCGCCCAGGGCGGCACCGGCCCGGGCATTCCCGTACGCCCGTGACGCCACCACTGCCGCCAGCGTGAGGAAGACGGCTGTCCCGAGCGCGGCGAACGGTCCGACCTGCCACTCCACCCCGCCGGCCAGTACGGCGATCAGGCCGATGGCCAGCGCGACGCCGGCTCCGGCCAGGGTGGCGGTCCGGGTCGCCGATGCGGCCCAGGCGCTGCCCCGACGCCGAGCGCCGTCGGCGATCGCCTCCACGACGTCGTCGTACTCCAGTTCCGGCCACTGGGCCTGGGCCGGCACCAGGTGCAGCACCTCGCCGTCCCGTACGCCCTGGGGTAGCAGCGCCTGTGCGGCCAGCAGTACGGTGCCGTCGGCCCGGCGCAACAGCCATCCGCCGTGCCGTTCCCCCTCGTCGGCCAGGCCCTCGCCGGCGTGCCGGAGCACCTCGGGGAGCAGTTCGGCGAGGGGTAGCTGCTCCGGCAGTGCGACGTCCACCCGCCGCTGCGGCGCGTTGATCGTGACTCGGGCAAGCCCGGTGGTCATTGACGATCCTCCATCGTGTCGGCAACCGAGGCTGCGCGGACGACCGCACTCTACCTACCATGGGCCGGGTTCGGTCAGCGGAGCGTGAGGGTACGGCGACGCCAGCGCCTCACGCGCCCCGGGCGGTCTGGTGAATGATCTACCAGAAGAGCCACCCGGGAGGACACAATGGACACGGGCAGGAGTGCGCCGGCGTGAGCAGCATCGTCATCAAGCGACCACCGCGCCGACCAGCGCCGGAGATTCCGACCGGGGAGCTTTCGGTCGAGGCGCCACCGGAGATTCCCGCCGCTACCGGAAGCCGTTGGCAGCAGGCTTTGATGGTGCTGCCGATGCTGGGCGGATCCGTCGCGATGGCGATGATGTTCGGTCGGGGCGGTGGCACGTACTCGTACGTGGTCGGTGCGATGTTCGGTGTCTCGTCGCTGGCCATGCTCGCGACGTCCTGGGGCAGCGTCTCCGGCTCCCCGAAGAAGTCGGAGATGATGACGGCCCGGCGCGAGTATCTGCGGCACCTGGCCGCCCTGCGCCGCCGCGTACGGGAAACCGCCGCGAAGCAGCGGGCCGGCCTCTTCTACCGGCACCCCGCCCCGGGCCAACTCTGGTCCACTGTAGGCAGTCACCGGGTCTGGGAGCGACGCCCCGCCGATCCCGACTTCGGCGTGGTCCGCATCGGGGTCGGCCCGCAGACCCTCGCCACCCCGCTGATCCCACCGGTCACCCGACCGTTGGAGGACCTCGAACCGATGACCGCGGGTGCCCTGCGCCGCTTCCTCGACGCCTACTCGGTGGTACCGGACCTGCCGGTGGCACTCTCCGTCCGCAGCTTCGCCCGGGTCTTCGTGCTGGGCGACCCGGGCCGACACCGGCTGGGCGACCCCGGTCGTCACGGATCGGGCGTCACCGGCCACTCCGAGCAGACCGGCTCGCCGGAGGCCCAGGCGCTGGCCCGGGCGATCCTGACCCAACTGTCGGTGTTCCACGCACCAGACGAGTTGCTCGTCGCGGTCTGCGCCGGTCCGGAACGACGGGCGCTCTGGGAGTGGGTGAAGTGGCTGCCCCACGCCCAGCACCCGGACCGTACGGACGCACTCGGGCCGGTCCGCCTGGTGGCCAGTTCAGCGGCCGAACTGGAGCAACTGCTCGACGAGGTGGTCGGCAACCGGTCCCGGTTCAGTCCGGCCGGACCGGCAACCGACGGGCCACACGTCGTGGTCGTGCTCGACGGTGGCGACCTGACCGGTGCCTCCCACCTGGTCAGTGACGGCGGTATCGACGCTGTCACGATTATCGACCTGGACAATCCTCCACCACGGCTGCTGGACCGGTCCATGCTCGTACTGGATCTGCGCGGCGGGCGGCTCGACATCCTCTCCATGGAGGGCGCGTCGGAGATCGGCGTACCGGACCGGCTCGACGTCGTCGAGGCCGAGGCGGTGGCCCGCCGGCTCGCCCCGCTGCGGTTGGCCGCCGCCTCCAAGGGCTCCGAGACGCCGCTGGCCACCGAGATGGGACTGGCCGAACTGCTCGGTGTCGGCGACCCGGAGAGCTTCAGCCCGGCACAGGGGTGGGCACCACGGGCCAACCGGGACAAACTCCGGGTGCCGATCGGAGTGAGCGCCGACGGCGGGGCGATCGAACTGGACCTCAAGGAGTCGGCACAGGACGGCATGGGGCCGCACGGCCTGCTCATCGGCGCGACCGGATCCGGCAAGTCTGAACTGCTGCGCACCCTGGTGCTCGGGCTGGCCGCCACCCACTCCTCCGAGACGCTGAACTTCGTACTGGTCGACTTCAAGGGTGGCGCCACGTTCGCGTCGCTGGACCGGCTGCCGCACACCGCCGCGATGATCACCAACCTGGCCGACGAGTTGCCGCTGGTGGACCGGATGGTCGACGCGATCAACGGTGAGTTGATCCGCCGACAGGAGTTGCTGCGGCGGGCCGGCAACTTCGCCAGTCTGCGCGACTACGAGAAGGCCCGGGCCGGGGGTGCCGCGCTCGCCCCGCTGCCGTCCCTGCTGGTCGTCTGCGACGAGTTCTCCGAGTTGCTCACCGCCAAGCCCGACTTCATCGACCTCTTCGTCCAGATCGGCCGGCTGGGCCGGTCGCTCGGCGTACACCTGCTGCTGGCCTCGCAGCGCCTGGAGGAGGGCCGGCTGCGCGGACTGGACACCCACCTGTCGTACCGGATCGGTCTGCGGACCTTCTCCGCGCTGGAGTCCCGGACGGTGCTCGGCGTGCCGGACGCCTACGAACTGCCCCGCTCTCCCGGCCACGGCTACCTGAAGTTCGGCACCGAGCCGCTGGTCCGGTTCAAGGCGGCGTACGTCTCAGGTGTCTTCCATCGCCGGGGCGCAGGCGGGCCTGGCGGCCCCGGCCAGTCCGGTACGCCCCGACTGCTCTCTTACTCGACCCATTTCGTGCCGGTGCCGGAGCCGGCCCCCGAGATCGACCCCGTCGATGGTCCGGACGAGGCGGCGGCCGGCGAGAGCCTGCTCGACGTCATGGTCGCCCGGATGGTCGGTCAGGGCCCGCCGGCACACCAGGTGTGGCTTCCGCCGCTGGGTCAGTCCCCGACCCTCGACGAGTTGCTCGGTCCGGTCGTCACCGACCCGGTGCGCGGTCTCACCTTCGGCAACCCGGAGCTGCACGGCGCACTCCAGGTGCCGGTGGCGCTGGTGGACAAGCCCTTCGAACAGCGGCGTGACCTGCTGTGGCTCCAGCTCGCCGGCGCCGCCGGACACGTCGCCGTGGTCGGTGGTACGCAGAGCGGCAAGTCCACCCTGCTGCGCACCCTGATCTGTGGACTGGCGCTGACCCACACCCCGGCCGAGGTGCAGATCTACTGTCTGGACTTCGGCGGTGGTGCCCTGACCACGCTGCGCGACCTGCCCCATGTCGGCGGGGTGGCCGGCCGGCTCGACACCGCTGCCGTACGCCGCACAATCGGCGAGATCTCCACCCTCCTGGCCGAACGGGAACAGCGCTTCGCCGAGTTGGCGGTGGACTCGATGGTGACGTACCGACAGCGTCGGGCCGCCGCCAGCGCGATGGGAACGGGCACCGGCCAGGCGACGGGTCCGGCAGCCGACCCGTTCGGTGACGTCTTCCTGGTCGTCGACGGCTGGCCGACCCTGCGCGGCGAGTACGACGACCTGGAGCCCCTGATCACCGACATCGCCACCCGTGGTCTGTCGTACGGCGTCCACGTGGTCGCCACCGCACCACGCTGGCTGGACTTCCGGCCGGCGATCCGTGACCTGTTCGGCTCCCGCCTGGAACTACGCCTCGGTGACCCGACGGACTCGGTGGTGTCCCGCCGCACGGCGGCGAACGTACCGGAGAAGACGCCGGGTCGCGGCATCACCGCCGAGAGCCTGCACTTCCTGACCGCGTTGCCCGAGTTGGCCAGCCTCGGCGGTGAGCCGCCCGCCCTGGTCAAGGCGGTGGCCGGGGCGTGGTCCGGTGCCCCGGCACCCCGGGTGCGGCTGCTGCCACCGGTGTTGCCGTACGCCGAACTCGACCTGACCCGGACCACCGGCCTGCGCCTGCCGATCGGCATCGCCGAGGCGGACCTTCAGCCGGTGGCGATCGACTTCGCGTCCGAACCGCACTTCCTGCTCTTCGGCGACGCCGAGTGCGGCAAGTCGTCGTTCCTGCGGACGCTGGCCACCTCGATCACGAACCGGTTCACGCCGGAGGAGGCCCGGGTGATCCTGGTCGACTATCGACGCAGCCTGCTCGGGGTGATCCAGTCCGACCATCTGATCGGGTACGGCACGGCTGCCGCGGCGACCAGCGAGCTGATCGAGTCGGTGGCCGGTTACATGCAGCGCAGGTTGCCCGGCCCGGACGTCACCCCGGCGCAGTTGAAGGATCGCTCCTGGTGGACCGGCCCGGAACTGTTCGTGCTGGTGGACGACTACGACCTGGTCGCGACCGGTCCGGCCAACCCGTTGCGGGCGCTGGAGGACTACCTGCCGCAGGCCCGGGACGTCGGTCTGCATCTGGTGTTGACCCGCCGGTCGGGTGGTGCCGCGCGGTCGCTCTACGAGCCGATCATCCAACGGCTACGGGAACTCTCGTCGCCGGGTCTGGTGATGGCTGGCGATCGGGAGGAGGGCGCGCTGATCGGCAACGTGCGGCCGGGTCAGCTGCCGCCGGGCCGGGGTCGGCTGGTGACCCGCAAGGAGGGTGTACGACTGATTCAGCTCGCTTATCACCCGGCAACCTGATTCAGTCATCCGCAATCACTCCGCATGCACAGGTGAACGCGGTAACCTCCGTGCATCACGTGTCTACCGGGGTGAATGGCCGTACTTGTGACAGGGCTGTCGTACCAGCACCAGAGCGTCGTCAAACGGGTCGCCGGGGTGACGCTGACCGGTGCGATCGGAATGTCGATGCTACTGACCGGGCCGGCCCCGGCTGCGGCCCTTCCGGTCGCGATGGGCCCGGTCGCCGCACCTGCTCAACCGCTGGGCATGCCGGTCCGTACCGACTCGGTCCGGGATCAACAGTGGCAGTTGGACAAACTGGACGCCAAAGCCGCCTGGCGGCTCTCGACCGGCCAGGACGTCACCGTTGCCGTGATCGACTCCGGGGTGGACGGGACGCATCCCGACCTGGCCGGTCAGGTGCTGCCCGGCATCGACCTGGTGCACCCGGACGGGGGCGACGGACGGACCGACCCGGTGGGGCACGGTACGACCGTGGCCGCTCTGATCGCCGGGCGCAACGACGACAGTCGCGGGGTGGCCGGCCTGGCCCCCAACGCCAAGATCCTTCCGGTCCGGGTGCTGGACGAGCAGAACCGCTACGACGACGCGTTGATCGTCGCCGAGGGCGTACGGTGGGCCGTCGACCACGGCGCCAAGGTGGTGAACCTGTCCCTCGGCGGCTCCGGAGACAGCGCGGCCCTGGCAGCGGCCCTCGACTACGCGTTCGCCCGGGACGTGGTGGTCATCGCCTGCACCGGCAACATAACCACGGCCACGAACAGCAGGGTCTGGTATCCGGCGCGGGAGCCGGGGGTGGTCGCGGTGTCCGGCCTCGACCGGGACACCGACCGGCTCTGGTCGGGGGCGATCACCGGCACGGAAACGGTACTCACCGCTCCGGCCACCGGCCTGCTCGGCGCCCGTCCGGGCGGCTACTGGCGGGTGCAGGGCACGAGTTTCGCCGCTCCGCTGGTGGCCGCCTCGGCTGCCCTGCTGCGGGCGAAGTGGCCGAACATGTCGGCCGGCAGTGTGATCAACCGCCTCGTCCAGACCGCCCGTGACCTCGGGCCCGACGGCCGGGACGATCGCTTCGGCTTCGGCCTGGTCGATCCGGTCGCCGCGCTCAAGGGCGAACTGCCCTCGGTCGAACGCAACCCGCTCGATGACGAGAAGTCGCCCGGGGTGTCCGGCTTCGGCCGGGCACCCGGTGTTGCGGACGCGCCCCAGACGGCCGAGCCCCAACCGAATCAACTCGGCCTTCCGAACGGGGACGACCGTACGCGGTGGGCGGCTCAGCCTGCCGGCATCGTCAGCAGCACCTCGGTTGGGCAGCTCTGGGCCAGTGGGGCGCTGTTGGCCGTACTACTGACCGGCGGTGTCCTGGCGAGCATCCGTTTCCTGCGCCCTGTCGGCCGTCGTCGGACGAGGAGGCGATGACGCCGAGGATGCGATAACGCCGACGAGGCGAGGTTGACCGAACGGTCCCGCTCGTCAGGTGCAGTTGCCGGTCGCCGTGGCCGCAGTCGTTTCCAGTCCTGCGTTCGCGACCGATCGGGCCTCGGCCGCGGTCACCGCGAAACCGGTGTTCGGGTCGTCCGCCGCCGCCGCGAAGATCACGCCAAGCACCTGGCCGTTCGGCGCGACCAGCGGGCCACCCGAGTTTCCGCTACGGACCAGCGCCCGGATCGTGTAGATCTCGCGGGTCACCTGACCCGACTCGTAGATGTCCGGACCGGTGATCTCGTCGACGTCACGTACCCGGGCGGACTGGGCGTTGTAGGGGCCGTCCAGCGGATATCCGAGCACGATCGCGTCCGCCTCGATCGGAGCCGGGCGGGACGCGAACCGCATCACCGGCGCGGACAGGCTCGGTACGTAGAGCACCGCCAGATCGCGGTCCGGGTCGTAGACGACCACCCGCCCGGTGTACCGCTGTCCATCCAACTCCACGGACACGCTGCGGGTGCCGGCGACCACGTGTGCGTTGGTCATTACCCGGTTCTCCGAGTAGACGAAGCCGGAACCCTCGATGCGGCGGGAACAACTCGGTGCGCTGCCGAGCACCTTCACCACCGACCGCCGCCCGTTGGCCACCACCTGCGAGCCGGCCAGGGCCGGGTCGGGCGGTGCCACCTCCCGGGCCCGGGTCGGCGTCAACCCGTCGAAGACGTCCGGGAAGCCATTGGTGTCGACGGTGTCCCGCAGGGCGTCGGACAACGCCTGCGCCTGATCCGGCAGCACCCGGTCGACCACGGTGAGCAGCGCACTGTTGCGTACCGAGCTGGCCAGCCAGGGCAGTGACGACGATCCGAGCGGGACCGCCACCAGCCACGCGACGAGCAGCACCGCGAACAACGACACGAACGCTCCGCCGACATCGTCGATCTTGCGCCCGGTACGGCTGGTGATCGCATGACGCAGGTGTGAGCCGACCCAACCGGCGGCTGCCTGCCCGAGCAACGCCAACCCGAAGATCGCTATCAGCGCCACCAGCACCCGGGCGGACGGCCCGGTGAATCGTTGCGCCAACAGCGGGCCGAGCTGTAGTCCGATCAACGCACCCAGGAAGAACCCACTGAAGGACAGCACGCCGATGACAAAGCCCTGCCGATAGCCACTGATCGCGAACAGCAGCATGAGCAGGAGCAGGACGACATCCACCGCGGACACGAGTCCAGCCTACGGGTGAATGCCGCCAACGGCTCGGGTCGTACCCAACGGGCGATATCAGATCCCTCGCAATCGGGCCGTACCAAAGCTGGTGCGGCGCGTCGCCGAGCAGCGCAGGGCGTGTTCAGGGCAGCGCGACGAACGTGTTCAGGGCAGCGGACCCGCCACGTCGTCGACCTTGTCCGGACCGGCGACCGAGGCGAGCTGTGTCGACGGCAGGTCCACCACCCGGTCCGGGTGCCACGGGCGGCTCCAGCCACCCATGTCGAGCAGGGTGGCCAGCACGCCGGCGGTGAACCCCCAAACCAGCATTCCGCGTACCTGGAAGGCAGGGCCGATCCATCCGCTCGGATGCCGGACCCGCACCCGGTTGTCGGGATCCACCAACTCGGCGACCGACAGCCGGGCGACATGGGCGACCTCGGTGGTCGCCCGGGGATGGACCGGATGTGGCTGGTGCCACCAGCCGAGAACCGGGGTGACGACGAAGTCGCTGACCGGGATCCAGAGTCGGGGCAGTTGGGCGAGCACGGTGACGCTGTCCGGGTCGAGGCCGACCTCCTCCTGCGCCTCCCGCAGGGCGGTGGCCGTCGGGTCGACGTCCTCGGGGTCGGCAGCGCCACCCGGAAAGGCGGGTTGCCCGGCATGGTTGCGCATGGTCGCCGCCCGTTGCAGGAGCAGCACGTCCGGGCCGTGTTCCGGTTGCTCACCGAGCAGCACCAGCACCGCGCTGGCCCGGCCGCCGCTGGTCGGGGTACGTAGCCTGGTGAAGTCCTCGGTCCGGGCCGACCTGACCTGTGTCAGCAGTGGCTCGCACCAGGTTGGCAGTTCCGGGTTCACAGCGCCGTCGCCACCCCAAGATGCCGGTCGACGAGGCTGGCGAGGGTGGTGTCGTCGAGCGCGCCGGAGGTGTCGACGTGCCGGATCCGCCCCTGTCCGTCGACGAAGACGGTGATCGGCAGGCCCGAGCGCTGAAGTTTGCTTCGCAGTTTCTCGCTCCGGTCAAATAGGTTGGGAAAGGTCAGGCCGAGGTCGTTGGCCGCCGACACCGCCGCGTCCCGGTCGTCCCTGGTGTTCACCCCGACGACGTGGACGCGGTCGCCGGCCCGGTCGGCAAGCCGCTGGAAGGCGGGCAGTTCCTTACGGCACGGCGGGCACCAGGACGCCCAGACGTTGATCACAGCAGGCCCGCGCAGCTCGTCGACCGGGACCTCCGCCCCGCCGGTGAAGCACGGCAACTGTACGTCGGGCAGAGCCCGTACGGCGTCGGCCGGCGCGGCGGTGCCCGAGGTCGGGCGTCCGGTGGACGAGTTCTTCGGTGGCCCCGTCAATCCGGCGCAGTCGGCGAACGGCGCAGCTACGGGCTCCGATGGCTTCGGCGGCTCTTCGGTCGAGGTGCAGGCGGCGGTGAGCAGCAGCAGCGGCAGAAGCAGCCCGGCGGCGAGGCGATTCACCGTACCTCCCGATCGGTCGACGGTTCCGTCCCTGGCTCGGGACCGGTCACAGTCACGTCGTCCACCGTTCCCGGGTCGATTCCGGTGGCGGTCGGGTCGGGGTCGAGCCCGGGCTGGGCGGCCGGCACCAGGTCGGGGTCGAGTCCGGCCTGCTCGGCCAGGGCCCGGGCCCGTGGCCCCTTGAGCAGTCTGGCGGCGGCCGGTGCGGTGGTCGGCCCAAGTCCGTAGGAGGGACAGAGCCGGGCCAGTGTGCACGCGCCACAGGCCGGCGTACGGGCATGGCAGACCCGCCGGCCGTGGAAGATCACCCGATGGGACAGCATGGTCCAGTCCCGCCGCTCGAACAGCGCCCCGATCGCATGTTCGATCTTCACCGGGTCGGTCTCCGTGGTCCACTTCCAGCGCTGGACCAGCCGTTGGAAGTGCGTGTCGACGGTGATGCCGGGAACGCCGAACGCGTTGCCGAGGATGACGTTGGCCGTCTTCCGGCCGATGCCGGGCAGGGTCACCAGTTCGACCAGCCGGCCGGGCACCTGGCCGTCGTGGCGCTCGACCAACTGCTGCCCGAGGTTGATCAGCGAGGTTGCCTTGTTCCGGAAGAACCCGGTCGGGCGGATCAACTCCTCCAGCTCGGCCCGGTCGGCTCCGGCATAGTCGGCAGCCGTCGGATAACGGGCGAAGAGTTTGGGGGTGACCTCGTTGACCCGCTTGTCCGTGCACTGGGCGGAGAGGATCGTCGCCACGGCCAGTTGCAGTGGGCCGTCGTGGTCGAGTTCGCAGTGCGCGTCCGGGTGGGTCTCGGCCAGCACCCGGCCCATCCGTCGGGCCCGACGTTTTCGACCGAGATCGGTTTCGCCCACGCCGGGCCTGTTCCTCGCGCTCACGCCGGCCAGCCTACGTCGGCCCGGTGACGGCCCGCCCTACGCGCCGCCGTGCCGACGTAGTGTGTGGCTCACACTGCCGGCGGTGCCGTGATCTTGCCGGCGGCGTCGAACTTCGCGCCGGTCGACGGGAAGTCGGACTTGGTCAGCGACTGGACCAGTCCCAGTCCCCGGTTGTCGTCGTCCATGGTCGGCTTGCCGGCACTGTTCATGTACGTCGAGATGAACTCCCCGCCGGCCCAGGTCCCGTCGGCCGCCAACTCGACCTTGAGAACACCACCCCAGCCGAGCCGGCCGTTGTTGCTCAGCGTCCGCTCGCCACCGGCGAAGTTGCCGAGGCTGTACGCGATCAGCCGGCCCTTGTAGAACTCCATCCCACGGAGCACGTGCGGCCCATGCCCGACGATGAGGTCCGCACCCGCGTCGATCATCGCTCGGGAGAACTTGATCGGATCGCCCCGGTTCTCACCGAGGAACATCTCGGTACCCGGCTTGACCCTGGTCTTGTCCGACCCCTCACCGCCCATGTGCACCTGGACGACGACCAGGTCGGCCATTGTCGCCGCCTTCTCGATCACCTTCTTGGCCGAGGCGATGTCGACCAGGCTGTTGGACCAGACGTACGACGAGAAGCCGGCCACCGCGACCTTGACACCCTCGACCTCGACGACGGTGATCTGGTCGGGAGCACCGGTGTGCTTCAGGCCGTGTTCCTCCAACGCCTTCTGGGTGTTCCGGTAGCCGGCCGGACCGAAGTCGTAACCATGGTTGTTGGCCTGGTTGAGCAGGTGGAAACCGGCGTCGCGCAGGTGTCCGGCGTACGACGGCGGGGCCCGGAACTGGAAGCAGCGGGTGGAGTTCGGCCCGCACTTGCCGGTGCCGGTGTCATCGGTCAACGGCTCTTCCAGGTTGCCCATCACCAGGTCTGCGGCGAGCGCCTCCTTGACCGAGTCGAAGAACCCCTTGCCGCCGTTGGCCGGCAACCGTCCCGGCGCGTTGCCCATGATGATGTCGCCGGTCGCCGACATCGAGATGACCTTCTGGGCCGGCTTCGTGGTGGGCGTCGTGCCTGGCTGTTCGGTCGACGTCCCGCCGTTGTCGTCGCGCCACTGGGGGCCGGCCACGTCGTCGCTGCCGGCGAACCGGAAGGCTGCCACCCCGGCCAGACCGACGCCGAGCAGCAGGGCCAGTACCGCAACCGTCACCAACCAGCCCCGCTTGCGGGCGCGTCGGGGTCGCTGGTCGTTGTGAGGGGAATTTCGATTCGCGTCGCGCATCGCGGGAAACCCTACCCGTCTCTACCTCGTTACAGCGCCCACCGTTCGGCTGATGGCCACTGTCATGAGATCAAATGATTCGTGTTCAGCGTTCGACCCGTACCGACCACGGGACGCACGGCACCGATCCGCCGTCGCGCACCGCCTGGTAGCCGGCCCGGGCCAGCGGCGCACCCCACTGCGAGCGTGGGCCACCGTACTGGGCGGGTGCGCCGTCGGGCGGGCAGAGGACGGTCACCGAGTCGGTGGCCGTGCCGGTGGCCGAGAGCCCGAGTTCCCAGATCGCCTGGGCCTTGGCCTCGGTGAGCGTGGCGACTGCGTTGACCAGGGCCGCGTCACTCAACTGTACCGGGACGAAAGCGACAATATTCACCGTTCCCACCCGTTCAGCGACCGGCGGGGACAGCGGTTCAGCTGCCGCCCAGATCGGTGCCCCCAGACCCACCGTCGCCCAGACCCGCACACCGGTGTCGGTCCGGGTCACCACCTCGGCCACGTCCACGCCGGTCAGCAGGCCCACGCCAGGGCCGCGCAGATCGAACTGATCGGCTAGCTCCGCGAGGTGGACGTCTGGATCGTCGCGCCAGTACGACATCGAAACGGTCGCGTTGACCACCCAGTTCCGTACGCCGATCCCACCGCCGAGCGGGCCGGAGGTGACCGCCCGCAGCGGCTGGTCGAATCGCCACACGAGCAGTGGCGTGTCCCGCCCGTCCTCGCGACGGTGGGTCAACATGGGGTCGGACAGCACGCCGCCGAGCGTACGGAGGTGTCTTCACCCGGCCGCCGCTGCCCGGCCGGCCACGGACTGGGTGGATGTTAAACGCGTAGGATGTCGCTATGGTTACGCCGTCGAATCAAGATTCCCAGGGGTGGGCCTCCGATTCCGGCTGACCTGCGCCTAGACTGGCGGCGCGCGACGGATCACCGGCTGGCGGACCCGGCCGACAGACGGCACGCGTAGGTCGGAGGTGCGCGATGGACGAGGTACTGGCTCGCAGCGGAATCTTCCAGGGCGTGGACCCGGAGGCTGCCGAGGCGCTCGCCAAGGAGATGGAGACGCTCGAGGTCCGCAAGGGCGAGATCGTCTTCAACGAGGGCGAGCCGGGCGACAGTCTCTACATTCTTCTCAGCGGCAAGATCAAGGTCGGTCGCCGAGCCGCTGACGGCCGGCAGAACCTGATCGCCGTGATGGGCCCGTCCGACATGGTGGGTGAGCTGTCGCTCTTCGACCCGGGGCCGCGTACGGCCACCGCCACCGCGGTGACCGACACCCGGCTCGTACGGCTGCGCAAGCAGGCGCTGCGCCCGTGGCTCAACAACCGGCCGGAGATCGCCGAGCAGCTGCTTCGGGTACTCGCCCGTCGACTGCGTCGGACCAACGACTCGCTGGCCGACCTGATCTTCACGGACGTACCCGGTCGGGTGGCGAAGAACCTGCTCCAGATGGCCGGTCGGTTCGGCACCCGCGACGGCGGCGTGCTGCGGGTGACCCACGACCTGACCCAGGAGGAGATCGCCCAGCTCGTCGGCGCCTCCCGCGAGACGGTCAACAAGGCCCTGGCCGACTTCGCCTCCCGGGGCTGGCTGCGGCTGGACGGCAAGAGCATCATCATCCTCGACCCGGAGCGGCTGGCCCGGCGCGCCCGCGTCTGACTTCTCCAGGATCCCCGTGATCAGGGACCAACTCGTACGTGTCGTCGCGAGTCGTGGACCAACTCCCCTGATCACGGGGATCCTGGCTGTCCACCCCTGGGCCGACCGGGCCGAAGCGGTTGAGCGGTACCAACGGCGAAGCGGTTGAGCGGTACCAACGGCGAAGTGGTTGAGCGGTACCAGCGGCCGAGCGTCGGGCCGGGGCTCAGCGGCCGAGGATCAGCGGCCGAGCGTCGGGCCGAGGAGTTGGTTCGTGCCCTTGCCTGCCAGGCAACGGAAGGTCCGCTGGCCGAGCTTCATCGACTCCTCCGGCGGGGGCAGTACCTCGAAGTGCCATCCGTCGACGGTCATCTGCAGGGTGGTCGACCGGAACGTCGTCTCCGCGCAGACCCGTCGTACCGTCGGGTCTGCCTTGACCGCCCGATGATCGGTGGCCACCACCTCGGCCGGGAGGTCGCCCTCGGCGTAGCTCTCCCAGGTGTGCCGACCCGAGCAGGGCACCTGCACGGCCCGGGCCCCCGAGCCTCGCACCTGGACCGGACCGAAGCACTCCAACTCGTCGGAGCAGCGACTTCCCCCGGGCAACTCCACCAGGCAGCCCGGCAACGCCCCACCAGCCACCACCGACGGTGCCGGCGTCGGTGTGTCCGAACTCTGTACGGCATGGGTGGGCGAGGGCCGCGGATTGGGCCGGCCGCTGGCGACCCAGGCGCCCGTACCGGCGGCAGCAGCGACGGCAACCATCCCGAGACCGCCCAGGAACCAGCGCAGCGGATTGCGGCGCTGGTTCAGCGCAGCCCCGGGCACATCGTCCCGGCCGTAAACAGCCCCCGGTGCCGACTGGGCACCGGGCCGAGGCGGGGTGGGCTGGGCAGGCGGCTGGTGGACCCCCAACTGGTACGCCTGACCGGTCGCACCGGGCAGGTGGTGGGCACCCGGGAGGCCGGTACCGGGCATCCCGGTGCCGGGGGTGCCGGGGGCTGACCGTCCTGCGCCGGACGCACCGCTGCCGGACGCACCGGGACAGGACGCACCGGGACCGGGCCACTGGACGGGCGGCCACCCCGCCGCCGGGGAGATCGGCCAGCCGTACATCGACGGGATCGCCCCACCCGCTGACGGACCGAGCGGAACCGAGGTGAGCAGGTCCCGCAGTTGTTCCGCCGTCGGACGATCGCCGGGATCATTGGCCATTCCGGCGCGCAGCACGTCGATCATCGCCGGCGGGACGTCGGGCAGGTCGGGGATCGGCTGGTCGAACATCTCCAGCAGCGTGATCAGGCTCGGATTGCGGTCCTCCTGCCACCGTGGCGGCTTTCCCTGCATCACGGCGTAGAGGGTGGCGCAGAGCGCGTAGACGTCGACCGCGGGTGACGGTGGACTGTGCCGGAACATCTCCGGTGCGGCGTACGCCGGGGTGAGCACCTCCAGGGCGACCGAAGCGTCCCGCATCTCGGCCAGTACGGCCAGCCCGAAGTCGGCCAGTACCGCCGGATTGAAGTTGGAGTGGAGGATGTTGGCCGGTTTCACGTCGCGGTGCAGCACACCGGCGCCGTGCGAGTGGGCCAGTGCGTCGGCGATCTTCACGCCGAGGTCCCGGGCCTCCGCAGCGCCCAACGGCGAGGTCCGCATCCGTTCCAGGTACGACCCGTCACAGAGTTCCATGATCAGGTAGGGGTGCTGGTCGACGGTGACCCCGACGTCGAAGAGGTCCACGACGTGTGGGTGCGAGGACATCCGGCCGGCTGCGCGCGCCTCCCGGAGGAACCGCTGCTGGTCCCGTTCGCTGTCCAGGGTGCGGTTCTCCACCTTGACCGCCACCTCGCGGCCGACGGACTGTTGGACGGCACGGTAGACCGTGGCGTAGCCGCCCCGGGCAAAAACCTTCAAGTCCGTCAGACCAGGCACTACGGGCAGCGGCAACGCGCCTGGCGGGGTGTCGGTCACAGACACGAAAATACCTAAACGCTCTGACCGGTCACTGTCCCGCATCCGGTACCGGGTGCTCCCCGGCCGGATCTACCAGGTCGACGCCTCGTCCATCCTGGTTCGGTCGAGCCCCGACCGGGCTGAGCGCCCGTCCAACTTCGACCCCTCCCCGCACCTGGTCAGCCCCATCGTCCCCGCCCTGACCGGACATGACATCCCCTCGTTGCCCGGGCCTGACCCGCTCCCGCCGCTCGGACCAGAGCGCCACCCCGGTGGCCACCGCTCCCAGTCCCTCCCAGACAGCTACGCCAAGGAACCGGACCGGCGCGATCTCCATCACCACCAGCAGCGTAAAGACCGCAAAGGTCAGTAGTCGGAAACCAACCGTGAACCGGAAGAAAGGTCGCCAATCGCTGGATGCTGCCAGCAGGTAGTAGACACCCATGTTGAGCGAGGCCATCGACGACGCGGCCATGAAGGTACGGGTGTGGTCGCCGCTGACCCGGTCCGCCGCAGCGACCACCTCGAAGCCGAGCAGGTTGAGCAACACGTCGGGCCACACCAGACCGACGGCACCGAGCAGCAGGGCCAAGCCACCGAAGACGGCGATCGTCCAACCCGACGCGGATCGGGGTGGCTTCATCGGTGCCCTCCATGCCGCTGGAAAGGGGGCCGCCGGCAGTTGTCCCGCCGGCCCCGGCGTCGTCCACTCGGGACCGTCATCGGGTTACGCTAGCGGCCGGACCTGCTTCGCCGCATCGTCGGAACCGGCAGAATCCACGACTTCACCGGACGTGACGGAACCGTCGCGGCCAGCCAGTTCCCCGATCAGTCGTACGTGGAGCGCGTCCGCGCCGGCCCGCTCGCTGACCTGCTCCGACGAGTACGCCAGCCGTACCGCCTCCTCGGCTGCCGCCACCGCCTCCGGGTACTGGCCGACCCCGGCCAGCGTCTCGGCCAGCACCTTGGCGGCGACCACCTGGCTCCGGACGTCCTCGGTGGGCACCTCGACCGCCCGCCGGGCCCAGTCCAGCGCCTGGACGTGCTGCCCCTCGGCCAGCAGTGCCGCGGCGTAACAGGCCAGCGCCTGCCGCCGGGAGAACAGCAGCGACGGGGTCGCGCGGGCGGTGGCCACCGGAGCCAGCAGGCCGACCGCCGTACCCGCGTCCCCACCGGTCAACCGGGCCATGGCCAGCAGCACCCGGGGGCCGACCTGTACGGGTGCCAGCGGATTGTGCGGCTCGACGGCGGCCAGTACCGCCTGGGCGTCCCGCTCGGCGGCGACCACGTCACCACGCTCCAGGGCCACGAACCCACGCATGGTGCCGGCCATCCCGGTCAGCAGCGGGTGGGAGATCCGCTCGGCGTACGCGAGGGCGTCGGTGAGCAGGTCGGCGGCGTGCTCCGGTTCACCCAGCCCACGGGCGACGACTCCCCGTACGACCAGGGCGAAGCCCTGTCCCCAGTCGTCGGAGGCGGCGGAGAACTCCCGGTACGCCCGCCGCGCCTCCCGGTCGGCCTCGGCCAACTCGCCCAGCTCGGCGGCGGCGTACGCCTCGACGGCCCGCAGGGTGCCCACCGCCCACGCCTCACCGACCCGCTCGCCGAACGGCAGGAAGACCCGGGCCAGCCGGCGGGCCTCGCGGAGCCGACCGGCCAGCAGCCGGGCGAAGGCGGTGGTGCCGCGCAGCCAGGCCCGACCGATCGGGTCCTTGAGTTCGGCGAAGAGCCGCGCCGCCCGACCGAGGACGGCGTCGGTGCCGGCGAAGTCACCCCGGGTGGTGGTCACCCAGGCCAGGTTCTGTAGGGACCAGGCCTGTCCGGGTTGGTCCCCGGCCACGAGGCTGACCTGGTACGCGGCGGCGAGGCGACTGCTGGCCTGGGCCAGCCGGCCATCGACGAAGTCGGCCATGCCGAGCCGGCGCATGGCCGAGGCCCGCAGCGGTGCCAGGTTGGCGTCGGTGGCCACCTGTAGCGCCTCCTGCCAACTGGTCACCGACCGTTGGCGGTCCGCCAGCACCTGGTACGCCTGCCCGGCCACCAGCAGCGCGGCGGCCCGTACGGCGGCGTCGTCCCCGGCGTTGACGCCGATCTTCTCCGCGTAGGCCAGTGCCTCCGACGCCCGACCGACCTGGAGCAGCGCCCGGGCGTGCACCAGCCGGTCGGTGGCGGGTACGGCTTCCCCGGCCAGCAGGGCGGCCCGCTCGGCGTACTCGACCGCCGACGCCGGTTCGCCCGCCGAGATGGCCCGCTGGGCGGAGCGGCCCAGCGCGGCAACCCCCAGCGGGAGGACCGCCCGGGCCATCGCGTCCGTACGCAGGCCGACCGCGTCGGCCAGGGCAGCCGCCTTCTCGACGTGATCGGCGATGAAGGCGTCCCGTTCGGCGTCGGACATGCCCGAGGCGGTTGACGTCCCCCGGGGGTGGACCAGTCGGGTGCTGTCGGTGACCGGGGCAGCCCAGCGGGCCAGTGCCGCGTGCCGTTCGGCCAGGTCGGCCTTGCCGATTCCGGCGTACGCGGCCTCCCGCATCAACGGGGTGGCGAAGGCGTACCCGGTCCGGTTGCGGTGCAGCATGCGGCGCTGGAGCAGCTCTTCGACGGCGCGTTCCAGCGCGACGGCGACCACGGCGGCGGGTCGCCCGTCGCGGCCGGCCCGACGATCGTGCAGCGCGGCCAGCGTGCCGGCCGGGACCGTGTCGCCGACAACGGCGGCGTCCCGCAGCACCGACCGGGCGTCGTCCGGTAGGGCGTCGATCCGGGCGGCCAGCACGGCCGCAAGGTCCCGGGAGAGCAGACGACTGCCCAGCGAGCCGGGTACGAGTCGCCAGCAGCAGGTCGGTGGGGGTTGCTCCCCACCACCGGCTGCGGCCCGCTCGGCGGCTGATCCGCGTTCGCTGACCGTGGTCAGCGCCCCCCGCTCGATCAGCAGGGTGACGAGTTCGGCGAGGTAGAACGGGTTGCCCTGGGCGGTGGCCAGCAGCCGGTCGGAATCGGCCTTGGGCAGCCGACCACCGCTGAGGTACGTCGTGAGCAGGCGGGCCGCGTCGGCACCGCGCAGCGGCGGCAGGGCGTGCACCTCGGCGTCGGAGACCCGGGTCAACGCACCCGCCGTACGGACCAGTTCGGGACGGCCGAGCAGTAGGACCAGGACCGGTCCGGCCAGCCGGGACAGCATCACGCCGAGCGCGTCGATCGTGTCGGGGGTGGCATCGTGCAGGTCGTCCACGATGATCATCAGCGGGGTCTCGGCGGCGAGGCCGCTGAGCAGTTCGGCGACGGCGGCCGGCAGGGCGTCGGCGGCCGGCGCGGGAGTGTTCGAGGACCATTCGGTGCTGTCCGCCGGCCCGGTGCCCGTCGGCAGTTCCGTGTAGCCGAGCAGGGCCAGCAGCAGGTCGCTGGCGACCGGCGGGACATCGGGCCGGGACCGGGTGAGCCGCTGACCGAGGCGACGTAGCCGTTCCTCGACGACGGTCCGGGTGACCGCGGTGGCCGAGTCGTTGGGCAGCCCCACCGCGGCGCGGACCAGGTCGGCGAGGGGAGCCAACCGGCGTCGCTCGCCGAAGGCGGCGCACCGGACGGACAGCACCCGCGCCCCGGGGTGGGACGCGTACCGGCCGGCACCGACGTCGTACCCGGCGGCCAGCCGTTCGACCTCGGCGGCAAAGCGTGACTTGCCGATTCCGGCCTCGGCGGTCATCAGCATCACCCGGGGTTCGGAACGGTCGATGACCTCGGCCAGCCGACCGGCGATCCGCCCGATCTCGGTTTCCCGGCCGACGAAGGGCGCTTCGTCGCCCAGCCCGGACCGGGTGCCGGGCGCGTCGAGCAGCCCGAGCAGTTCGTACGCCTCGACCGGCTCCCGCTTGCCCTTGAGCCGCAGCGGGCGTAGCTGCCGCCAGGAGGCGACCCGGCGGGTGGCCGCCGCCGTGGTGGCGCCCGCGTAGACGGCACCGATGGCCGCCGCGTCGGCCAGCCGGGCGGCGGTGTTGACGGTGTCACCGATGACCGTGTACTCGATCGCGGCCTGGATGCCGGCGACCACGTCACCGGTGTTCAGGCCGACCCGTAGGCCGAGTGGGGCACCGCCGCCACGTTCGTCGTCGAGGACCCGGCGGACCGCCCGCTGCATGGACAGCGCGGCGCGCACCGCCCGCTCGGCGTCGTCCTCGTGCGCCACCGGGGCCCCGAAGACCGCCATAATCCCGTCGCCGGTGAGCTTGTCGACGTGCCCGCCGAAGGTCTTGACCGCTCCGGCCAGCGCCGCCAGCACCCGGTCGGTGACTGCGCCGACCCGCTCCGGGTCGAGATCCTCCGACCAGGAGGTGAAGTCCGACAGGTCGCCGAAAAGCACGGTCACTACCCGGCGCTCGGCCGCCGGAAGGGTCGCTGCGGCAGGCAGCGCGGCGCCACAGTTGTGGCAGAACCGCCCGCCGGGTACAGCGACGGTTCCACACACCGGACAGGTCACGGTGTTTCCAACCCACCGGACCCTGGGTCGGATTCCCGGTTCCGGTGTGCGGACTGGGGCGCCCCGGACTGCTGTCCGAGATAGGCCAACTGTGCCTGGACGGACCATTCGGCCGCCGGCCACAGCGCCCGATCGACATCGGCGTAGACGCGCGCGACCACCTCCGCCGCCGTGGCCGCCCCCTGGGCCACCGCCTGCCGGACCTGGTCGAGGCGGGCCTGCCGGTGGGCCAGGTAGAACCGCGCCGCCGCAGCGCAGTCGGCCAGCGCCGGGCCGTGCCCCGGCAGCGCCGGGATCCCCTCGTACGCGGTGAGCGTCGACAGGCTGGCCAGGTAGTCGCCCAGGTCGCCGTCGGGCCAGGCCACCACGGTCGTGCCGCGCCCGAGAATCGTGTCGCCGGTGAAGACCGCCTGCTGGCCAGCCGCTCCGATCAGGAAACACACCGAGTCGGCGGTGTGCCCCGGGGTGTCCAGCAGTTCGATGTCGAGGCCGAACCCGTTGAGATCGGCCTCCGGGCATAGCGGGACGCCGTCGACGCAGTGCGCCGGGTCGACGGCCCGTACCGGGATGTCGCCGAGCAGCTCAGAGCATCGGCGGGCACCCTCGACATGGTCGAAGTGACCATGGGTGATCAGGATCAGCCCGACGGGTCCGGATCTGGCGATCTCCGCCAGGTGCTCCTCGTCGGCTGGCCCAGGGTCGATGACGACGGCATGTTCCTGGCCCGGCGCCCGTAGCAGCCAGGTGTTGGTGCCGTCCAGGGTCATCGGGCCCGGGTTGGGTGCCCGGACCAGTGTCGCCCAGCTCGGCAGCTGGTCAGCCAGTGCCGCCGCTGGAGCGGTCAGATGCCCGGTCATGGCTGCGATGGTACGACCCGCACGGCGGTACCTGCCGGTCACCGCTGTTCGCAGTGACGCCGCCCCGGTCAGGGCGGCGTCGCCGCGTAGTCGGACAGTGCCGGTCGGGGCGTACGGATCCGCCCCGGAAGGGTCAGCGGACCTCGACGATGACCTCGACCTCGACCGGCGCGTCCAACGGCAGTTCGGCCACCCCGACCGCGCTGCGGGCGTGCCGCCCGGCCTCACCGAAGACGGCACCGAAGAGGTCGGACGCCCCGTTGATCACGCTGGGTTGGCCGGTGAAGCCCGCCGCCGAGGCGACGAATCCGGTCACCTTCACGATCTTGACGACGTTCTCCAGCCCCACCAGCGAGTCGATGGCCGCCAATGCGTTGATCGCGCACCGCTCGGCCAGGTCCTTCGCCTGCTCGGGAGAGACGCCCGCCCCCACCTTGCCGGTGGCCAGCAGCTTGCCCTCGACGATCGGAAGCTGCCCGGAGACGTAGACATGGTTTCCGGACTGCACCGCCGGCACGTAACTGGCCACCGGCGGCACCACCTCGGGCAGGCTCAGGCCCAATTCGGCGAGCTTGGCGTGCGGTCCGTTCATGCCGTCACCCCGCTCCGCTGGCCGCGCCCGGTCACGACTTCGGCCGCTTGAGGTAGGCCACCAACTGCTCGGGGTTGGGCCCCGGCACAACGGCCACCAGTTCCCAACCGTCTTCGCCCCAGTTGTCGAGGATCTGCTTGGTCGCGTGCACCAGCAGCGGCACGGTCGCGTACTCCCACTTCGTCATCCGCTCAGCCTAACGATCGGCTCGCCAGACCCGACGCTGGTAGGGCCCGGCACGTGACGCTGGTACCGCGTTGCCGGCAGGCGGCGAGACTCCCCATCGGACGCGCTACCGCCCGTCCCACTGCCTCGGAACCGAGCCGTTGTCCGAGCCGTTGTCCGAGCCGTTGTCCGGGGCGTTGTCCGGGGCGGGGTCCGGGGCGGGGTCCAGCGGGCCGCAGCGGCCGTCGTGCTCGAACTTCCGTGGGCATCGGGACCGGTCCGTGAGCAGCCGATCGCAGAAGACCCGGTGCCGGTTGTTCTGGTCGTCGACGGTCGAGACCGTCGTCTCGCCCGGGTCGAGTTCCGGCAGGAACGCCAGCGAGCCGGCGACGGTGTAGGCCAGCCGCGTGGCAGTCTCCAGATCATCGACGTGTATCGGCAGGTGGATCACGAACCCGAGGCCGCCGTCGTCCGGTCCTACCGAGTCCAGGTCGGCCGAATCGACCGGTGGCCGGAGGGGGTCCAGTGGACCGGACAGCCGCCGATAGGTCCGCTCGTTGATCGACGCCGTCCCGTTGACCGGCAGCGGCCCGTTGACCGGCACCGGCCCGGACGGCGGCAGCGGAGACCTCAGATCGAGATCGAACATCATGCCCGGTACCCGATGCGGTTGGCGCCGCTCCCTCGTTTCGAAGTGTGTGCGCGCGTAGTTGTCCGCGTGGTCACGCATGCGTGCCTCCGGCAGTCGTTCGAGCGTTCGAGCTTGAGTACCGGCCACGCTGACGTACCGGCCATCAGGGCCGGGCCCATCGGCCAGCCCCACTGCCCTGACAGTAAGCACATGCTCCTAGGATCACAACATGACGCGCTGCTGTGGTTACATACTGTCATCGACATGATCGATCCACGGAGGGATCGCGCGCTCTACCGTCAGCTCGCTGACCTGCTTCGCCAGCAGATCAGCGAGGGCGAACTCGCGCCCGGCGCGCCGCTGCCCTCCGAAACCACCCTTGCGCAGACCCATGGCCTGGCCCGCCCAGCGGTCCGCCAGGCGATCGCGCTGTTACGGGCCGAAGGGCTGGTGACGACCTCACGCGGCTACGGCACCCGGGTACGTGAACAGGTCGAACGGAAACCGCTCGAACTGCCGACCGGCAGCTCAGCCGTCGCCCGTATGCCTTCCGACGCGGAACGCATAGAGCACGATCTGGACGACGGGGTACCGGTGGTGGAGGTGCAGTTCGCCGACGGCAGCACGGCCGTCTATCCCGGAGATCGAGTACGCCTGACACGGCCGTAGCAGGCCGAGACTACCCTCAGCATCGGGAGGACACGTATGCTCTCTCGTCGCGTAACAAAAACCCACACCCTATCCACGGGCCGACGTACCGAGGTCTACGGGGGAGATCGATGACTCAACCGCCCAGCGACGGTTCAGCCCAGCCACCGAGCGGCCAGCCACCGCATGACGAGCCGACTCACCCCTTCACACAGACGAGTTCGGCCGAGCCGACTTCCGCGTTGCCGACCGCCCCGATTCCGGCACAGCCCGGGGCACCTGCCGTACCGCAGCAGTTCGAACCGCCCACGCAGCAGTTCGAGCCACCTACGCAGCAGTTCGAGCCGCCCACGCAACCGGTGACCGGCCAGCCGTTCCCGGGTCAGCCGGTGTCCGGCCAGCCCTACCCCGGGCAGCCCGCCCCGGGCCAACCGGTGTCCGGCCAGCCCTACCCGACCCAGGCGATGCCGACCCAGCCGATTCCCGGCCAGCCCTTCCCGGGTCAACCGGTGCCCGGCCAGCCCTACCCCGGGCAGCCCGCCCCGGGCCAACCGGTGTCCGGCCAGCCCTACCCGACCCAGGCGATGCCGACCCAGCCGATTCCCGGCCAAC
>NZ_JBHTMP010000007.1:164298-181732 GCF_042679305.1 Micromonospora sonneratiae
GCCCGGCCAGCCCTACCCCGGGCAGCCCGCCCCGGGCCAACCGGTGTCCGGCCAGCCCTACCCGACCCAGGCGATGCCGACCCAGCCGATTCCCGGCCAACCCTTCCCGGGCCAGCCGGTATCCGGCCAGCCCTACCCCGGGCAGGCGATGCCGGGTCAGCCGGTCCCCGCTCAGCCCGCCCCCGGGCAGCCCTTCCCGGGCCAGCCGGTGCCCGGCCAGCCAATGCCTGGTCAGCCGGACTTTTCGGCCGCCGCGCCGCCCGGATACCCGCCGTACGGGCAGCCGCCGGCGGCCCCGAAGAAGCGTCGGGGCGTACTGATCGTCTCGATCGTGCTGGCGGTGGCGCTGCTGCTCTGCGGTGGCGGTGGTGTGGCCGCGTTCCTGATGTTGCGTAACGCCGAGGACGGCCAGGGCGCAGCCGAGGCAACCGCTGCGGTCGACGAGTTCATGCGGGCCGTCTACAACGACCACGACGCCGACAAGGCCGCAAAACTGGTCTGTTCCGAGGCCCGCGACGAAACAAAGATCAAGAAGCGGGTCGAAGAGATCAAGAAGCTGGCGGAGACCCACAAGAACCCGCGCTTCACCTGGACCGCTCCGAAGATCGACGACGAGAACACCGAACGGTCGATCGTGTCGACCAAGCTGACCATGGTCACCAGCGACGAGAAGACCGCCGAACAGCAGCTGAAGTTCACGGTGGTGGAGAAGGAAGAAGCTGGCTGGTGGGTGTGTGAGGTGGCCTGACCGCAACAGTGGTTAGGCTCGAAGGGTGCGAGCAGGTGAGCGGCCGGCCAACCCGGCTAGTACGGATTGGCCGGCCCGCCTGCATGTGGTGACCGGCAAGGGCGGCAGTGGGAAGACCAGCGTCGCCGCGGCCCTGGCCCTGGCCCTTGCGGCGGGCGGGCGACGGACCCTGCTGGTGGAGGTCGAGGGGCGGCAGGGCATCGCCCAACTCTTCGACACCGACCCGCTGCCCTACGAGGAGCGGCGGATCGCCGGCACGACGGGGGGCGGCGAGGTACGTGCCCTCGCGGTGGACCCCGAGGAAGCACTTCTCGAATACCTGGACATGTTCTACCGGCTCGGAGCCGCCGGCCGGGCGCTGCGCAAGTTCGGCGCGATCGACTTCGCCACCACCATCGCCCCGGGACTACGGGACATCCTGCTCACCGGCAAGGTGAAGGAGGCGACGACCCGTACCGCGAACCAGCGCCGGGTCTACGACGCCGTCGTACTCGATGCCCCGCCCACCGGCCGGATCGGCCGCTTCCTCAACGTGACCGCGGAGGCCGCCCGCCTGGCCAAGGTCGGCCCGATCAAGACGCAGAGCGAGGGCGTGGCGGCCCTGCTGCGCTCGCCGATGACCGCCGTTCACGTCGTCACGCTGCTCGAAGAGATGCCGGTGCAGGAGACGATCGACGCGATCGGCGAACTGACCCAGCTGAACATCCCGGTCGGCCGGATCATCGTCAACAGCACCCGATCACCGCTCCTGACCGGCAAGGTCACCCAGGCCGAGCTGCGTCGGGGCCTCGCCGCAGCCGGGTTGCCCACCGACCGGGCAACCGTCACCGGACTGCACAGCGAGGTCAAGGACCAGCTGACCCGCCACGCGCTGGAGGAGTCACTGCGTACCGACCTGGCCGAGTTGGGCCGCCCGCTGATCGAGCTGCCGTTGCTGCCCGAGGGGGTCGACCGCACCAGCCTCGAAATGCTGGCCGACCGGCTACGCCAAACCGATTGTTGACTCACACCTGTCCGCTGCCCCGGGCGGATAGTGCGTCAGTCCCGATACGCTCGTTTGGTGCCTTCCGATCACGCGGCGCCACGACTCGACGTCGACCGCATCCTTGCCGATCCCGGCGTACGGATCGTGGTCTGTTGCGGCGCGGGCGGTGTGGGTAAGACCACGACCGCCGCCGCGCTCGCGCTGCGCGCCGCAGAGCAGCATGGTCGTCGTACGGTCGTACTCACCATCGACCCGGCGCGCCGGCTGGCCCAGTCACTCGGCCTGACCGAGCTGGACAACACTCCACGCCAGGTCAAGGGGCTCGACGTCGAGGCCAGCGGCGGCGAACTGCACGCCATGATGCTCGACATGAAGCGGACCTTCGACGACGTCGTGCTCACGCACACCGACCCGGCGAAGGCGGCGGAGATCTTCGCCAACCCCTTCTACCAGGCAATGAGCTCGACCTTCGCCGGCACGCAGGAATACATGGCGATGGAGAAGCTGGGCCAGTTGCATGCCCGGGGCGAGTGGGACCTGATCGTCGTCGACACCCCGCCGTCACGCTCGGCCCTGGACTTCCTCGACGCACCGGCCCGGCTCTCCAGGTTCCTGGACGGCCGGATGCTGCGGATGCTGTTGGCCCCGGCCCGCAGCGGTGGACGCAGCATGTTCAGCCTGGTCACCGCATCGTTCGGGATGTTCTCGAAGGTGGTGCAGAAGGTGCTCGGCGCACAACTGCTCACCGACCTGTCCGGGTTCGTCGCCGCGCTGGACTCCATGTTCGGCGGGTTCCGGCAGCGGGCCGAGCAGACGTACCGGATCCTCCAGGCACCGGAGACGGCGTTCCTGCTGGTCGCGGTGCCCGAGCCGGACGCGGTCCGGGAGGCGGCGTACTTCGCGGGTCGGCTCGGCGAGGAGCGGATGCCGCTGGCCGGGCTGGTGCTCAACCGGGTGCACCGTACGACGGTCGCGGAGCCGGACGCCGCGCAGAGCCTGGCTGCTGCTGACCGGTTGGCGGCGGCGGGAGGTTACGACGCCACGGTCGAGGCGCTGCGGGTGCACGCGGCGCTGGCCCAACAGGCCGTGCGTGAGCAGCGGGTGGCCGCACGGTTCACCAACGCGTTCCCGAAGGTCCCGACGGTGGCGGTAACGGCGCAGCCCGCCGACGTACACGACGTCGACGGGCTGCGCACGATAGGTGTGGCGATCAGCCAGCAGTGACGAGGTTCTTGTCCTTGTCCTTGTCCCGCATGGCCGCCTCGAACATCTTCCGCCAGCTCGGCACGTTGGGGTGCCGGCGCAGTAACGCCCGGCGTTCGCGCTCGGTCATGCCACCCCACACTCCGAACTCGATACGGTTGTCGAGCGCATCAGCCAGGCACTCGTACCGCACCGGGCAGCTGCGGCAGATTCTCTTCGCCACGTTCTGTTCTGCGCCTTGTACGAACAGCGCGTCCGGATCACCGTTCTGGCACGCTGCCAACGTGGGCCAGTCTGGAATCATGCCCATCTGAATACGTCCCCCCTTGCAGTCCCGCTACCGACTCATGCCGGCCAGCCGGCGATAAACCCCCCGGCCGTACGCCGCGCCTACCCCGGGCGCGCCGGACGACATGCGATCCCCTCGCAGCACCATCATGCTCTGTAGTCGCCTGATTACGCAACGTTGTCGGCTAAATCTATTAATCCGGACACTCCCGACTCATTGCCCGACAGCAAGGCACTGCCTACCCGGTGGCGTTTACCGAAAACGCCGCGAAGGTCCGCCGGGTAGTGGACACTTGTCAGAAGCGACACGCAACGCGCGTCGAAGGCCGTGCGTCTAACACAACGAGGCCAGCGCCCGCAGGAAATGGGGAAAGTACGCGGGAGCAGCCCTCGTTGCTGATTGACGTACCCTGACGGAGTGACCTGGATGCGCAAGCGTGACCACAATCTGCTTACAAACGCCGCATCGCTACTGATCTGCGGACTGCTGGCCGGTGTGGTGGTTGCAGCAGCCGCCTTCCCGGTGGTGGCGATGTCCGGCCTGGCCGCGAAGGCTGGTGCGGAAACCTTCGACAAGCTGCCCAGCGAGCTGACCGTCAAGCGGTCGCCGCAGATCAGCTACCTCTACGCGTCCGACGGCAAGACCCCGCTGGCCACCATGTACGACGAGAACCGGCGGGACATCCCGCTGAAGGAAGTCTCGCCGAACATGCAGAAGGCGATCATTGCCGCTGAGGACCACAACTTCTACAAGCACAACGGCGTCGACATGAAGGGAATCGGCCGGGCCTTTCTCGCGAACAACAGTGCTGGAGAAACCCAGCAGGGTGCCTCCACGCTGACCATGCAGTACGTCCGTCTCCAGATCGCCTACTCGGCCACCCACCCGCAGGACGTGGTGGACGCCACCGAGGACACCACGGCCCGCAAGCTGCGGGAAATCCGTTACGCGATGCAGATCAGCCAGGATCTTTCCAAGGACGAGATCCTGGAGCGTTATCTCAACCTCGCCGCGTTCGGCAACGGCGCCTACGGCATCTTCGCGGCCAGCCAGGTCTACTTCGGCAAGCACCCGAAGGACCTGACGATCGACGAGTCAGCCATGCTGGCCGGACTGGTGAAGGCACCCTCGGAGTTCAACCCGACCACCAAGACCGGTTACCCTCAGGCCGTTGCCCGCCGCGACTACGTGATCAACAACATGGTCAAGATCGGCGCAATCACCCAGCAGGAGGCGGACGCGGCCAAGGCGGTCAAGCTCGTCGTGAAGGACAAGGCGACCCCGAACGGCTGCGTCGCGACCAACAAGAACCACTGGGGCTTCTTCTGCGACTACTTCTACCGCTGGTGGATGGACGAGGAGACGTTCGGTGCCACGAGGTACGACCGCGAGCGTCGACTGAAGAGCGGTGGCTACACCATCATCACCAGCCTTGACGTGAAGACGCAGGAGGCGGCGAAGAAGGCCGTCGAGCGGAACCTGAAGACGGGCAGCAAGAACGCGCCGATGATCGCCGCGGTCGAGCCGGGCACCGGTCGGGTGCGGGCGCTGGCCACCAACCGGAACTTCAAGCTGGACGACCCGAACAAGCCACAGAACAAGATCTCCAGCAACCCGGCGAAGGCCAAGAAGAAGATCCGGGGCACCTACCCGAACACCACCAACCCGCTGCTGACCGGCGGTGGCGACATCCGCGGTTACCAGGCCGGATCGACGTTCAAGATCTTCACGCTGGTCGCCGCGCTCGAAAAAGGCTATCCGCTCGACTACACGATCAACGCGCCGGTGCAGTTCAAGTCGAAGTATCCGGTCGACTACAACGGCGAGGCCGCCTGCCCGGGCACCAGCTACTACTGCCCGAAGAACGCCAGCCCCAGCCTGGCCGGCCCGCACAACATGTGGAGCGCCTTCGGTAAGTCGGTGAACACCTACTTCATCCCGTTGCAGCAGCAGGTCGGCACGTGGAGCGTGGTCGAGGCGGCAAGGAAGCTCGGTATCCGGTTCCTCTCCTCCAGCGACGCCGACTTCGCGGACAACAAGGAGGCCGCGAACAACTGGGGTCCGTTCAGCCTGGGCGTCACAGACGTCACGCCGCTCGACCTGGCCAACGCGTACGCCACCCTGGCCGCCGACGGCAAGCACTGCGAGCCGATCCCGGTGCAGGAGATCCGCGACCACGAGGGCAACAAGCTCGACGTCGCCAACCCGCGCTGTGACCAGGCGGTCAAGCCCGAGGTGGCCCGGGCCGCCATCGACGCCGCCCGCTGCCCGGTCGGCGACCATTCGTCGACCTCGCGGTGCCGGGGTGGCACCGCCACCGACGTCCGGCGCATCGTCGGCAAGCCGGTCGCCGGCAAGACCGGTACCACCGACGCGGCGAAGACCGCGTCGATGGTGGTCACCACCAAGCAGCTGTCGGTCGCCGGCATCCTCGGTGACCCGGACTGGGCACAGACCACCGACTTCATGTCGCACGGCATCATCAACCCCGCGGTCTACGAAACGCTGCGGGATGCGATGAAGGGCAAGGAGTCCATCGAGTTCACCCCGCCCGGCAGCAAGACCGCCAACGGCGAACAGCGCTCGATCCCCGACGTCAAGTGCCAGTCGGTCGACGCCGCGCGGGCCCGGATCAAGGACGCCGGTTTCAACGTCGAGGTGGACACCGACCGGGTCAACTCAAGCTGCCCGGCCGGCACGGTCGCCGGCACCAGCCCCGACGGGCGTACCTCGAAGGGTGGCACCGTGACCATCCAGATCAGCAACGGCAACGGTCGTGACGAGGACGACCAGTCCCAGGGGCCGAACCGCCCCAATCGCCCTGGCCGACCTCGATAACCGGATCGGCTGAACACAGCGGGCGGGCACCTGTCGGTGCCCGCCCGCTGTTCTGTCCCACCGTCGTCTCGGCCGCCGGCGTCCTGCCCGGAGGAGCCGTTCCCGGCTCCAACCCGCCCAGGGGCGCTCAGACGCCGAGCTGTCGCCGTACCTCGGCGGCGACCCGGCCCCCCTCGGCACGGCCGGCCACCGCGGCCTGAGCCGCCTTCATGGCCGGGCCCATCTGACCCTTACCGGTGAACCCACCGGCGGACAGCGCCCCGGCGACCAGTTCGGCCAACTCGGCGTCATCGAGCTGCTTGGGCAGGTACCGGTCGAGCACCTCGCCTTCGGCGCTCTCCTTGGCCGCCAGCTCGGTCCGGCCGGCGTCCGCGAACGCGGTCGCCGCCTCGCGGCGCTTCTTCGCCTCCTTGGTCAGCACGGCCAGCACCTCGTCGTCGGACAGTTCCCGCTTGGCCTTCCCCGCGACCTCGGCGTTACCGATGGCCGCCAGCGCCATTCGCAGGGTCGAGGTGGTCAGTTCGTCACGCGCCTTCAGCGCCGTACGCATGTCTGCGGTCAGGAGGTCCTTCAACGTGCCCATGGACGGTCAAACTACCCTGAGCGCCATGCGAAAGCGCACCGTATTACGACTGGCCGCCGGGACCGCCGCGATCGGGGGCGCCGCCCTGGCGTACGCGTCAATCATCGAACGGAACATGTTCACCCTGCGGCGGTACGACGTACCGGTGCTGGCGACCGACACGGAGCCGCTACGTATCCTGCACGTCTCCGACCTGCACATGACGCCCGGACAGCGGCGCAAGCAGGAGTGGGTGGCGTCGCTGGCCGCCACCGACCCGGATCTGGTCGTGGTGACCGGGGACAATCTCGCCCACCCCGAAGCGGTGCCCGGCGCACTGCGGGCGTTGCAGCCGCTGCTCGACTTCCCGGGCGTCTTCGTCTTCGGCTCGAACGACTACCGGGGCCCGGTCTGGAAGAACCCGTTCAGCTACTTCTTCCCCGATCGCGAGTACGTCCAGGGCGTCGAGCTGCCCGCTGACGACCTCCGCGAGGCACTGGTCACCGCAGGCTGGGTGGACCTCAACAACGCCCGTACGTCGATCAAGGCGGGCGGACGGACCATCGAGGTGGTCGGCGTGGACGACCCGCACATCGGGCGGGACGACTACGCGTCGGTAACCGGGCTGGTGTCCCCGGAGGCCGACCTGGCGATCGCCCTCACCCACTCCCCCGAGCCCCGGGTGCTGGACGACATGGCCACCGACGGTTTCGACCTGCTACTGGCCGGACACACCCACGGCGGCCAGGTACGCGTACCGTTCGTCGGTGCCCTGGTTACCAACTGTGAGCTGCCCCGGTCGATGGCCCGGGGACTGCACCGCTGGCCCGACTCGGACGCCTGGCTACACGTTTCCGCCGGTCTCGGCACCCACCCGACGGCACCGGTCCGCTTCGCCTGCCCGCCCGAAGCGTCCCTGCTGACGCTGGTCCCCCGCTGAGGTCGACCGGCACCCGGGATACCAAGTTTGACCGCCGGAGGCGGTGGGCTACTATTGCTCAGCACGCCTCGGGGTGTGGCGCAGCTTGGTAGCGCGCTTCGTTCGGGACGAAGAGGTCGTCGGTTCAAATCCGGCCACCCCG
Source organism: Micromonospora sonneratiae (assembly GCF_042679305.1). Taxonomy (NCBI): domain Bacteria; kingdom Bacillati; phylum Actinomycetota; class Actinomycetes; order Micromonosporales; family Micromonosporaceae; genus Micromonospora; species Micromonospora sonneratiae. Next base: position 172,006 of record NZ_JBHTMP010000007.1, read on the forward strand.
ACCAGAGTTAGTGCACGTCAGGGCCGGTTTCCCCACAGGGGAGACCGGCCCTGACGCATTGCTGGACCTTTTCGGGGAGAAATCTGGGAGAAACCCACAATCATTGCCTCGATCCAGGTGTCCGGAAGAACGGGGCAGGCTCGTGCATGCGTGGCACGCCGACGTCGGCGAGGATGGGTGCGATCCCTGAGGCGCGAAGAAGGAGTCGACGCAATGACGAAGTACCTGATCTCGTTTCCGAGTAGCGCCATGGTTTTTCCAGCCGAGGATCTCCAGGCGGTTTCGGATGCGTCGCACGCGGTGGTGCAGGAGGCGAAGGACGCCGGCGTCTGGGTGTTCGGCGGCGGCATCGACGAAAGCGTTCCGCCTGTCATGGTGGATGGGGACGGGGCCGTGACCGAGGGCACATACCCGCAGACGCAGCAACTCGAAGGCGGCTACGCGGTTCTGGAACTGCCGTCCCGCGAGGCGGCACTGAAGTGGGCCGCGAAGATCGCGGTCGCCTGCCGATGCGCGCAGGAGGTCCGCGCGTTCCAGTACGACCCCGCCAGCTGACGGGCCTCGACCTCGCCCATTGCGCCGAGAATCCAGGTGGCCCCGATCACGCTCCCGTTGCACCGTCAATTGCGATGAGCCAGAAAACTCCGCCCACTGGCCGTGCGACGTGGGGAGCCTTACAGAGGGGCGACAGGTGATTGACGACAGCCGACGAAAGGCGAACCGTGACGGCTATGGACATTCAGCCGATCGCTGACGCCGACCACGAGATTTCGGCCGATTTGGCCCGCCTTCGGAACGCCATTGCCTGCGAGTTGTACGCGCAGCTCGCCCTGCGCGGCGAGACCCTCGACCTTGCGGACATCCCCGAAGCCGCCTATGCGGTGGCGGTGCGGCTCGGGCACGCGTTCCGCATCGAGTGGGCGCCCCGGTGGCGGGACGAACCGGATGACGACGGATCACTCGGCCCGGATGCGGCGGTTTTCCATGGATCAACCATGCCGAGCGAAGGTGATCAGGAAGCGACGGATCGATACCCGATCTTCGATCATGGATGGCCGCGCCGCTGACGATGGGCCCGCTCCGCTGCCAGGTGACCGGCGCCCATTCGGTGATCATCTCGACGGGACGGTGGTCATCCGACGGTCGGATCGGGCGATTACGGCCGGTAGATCGCCGCCTCGATGCGCAATCCGATTCCGGTAACGACCAGCAGTCCCGCCAGGATCTGCGCCTCCACCGGTCCGCCGTCACTGAGCAGGGAGAGCACCGAGATCAGGAGTCCTGCGGCCAGCGCCACGCTCCCGAGCTTTCGTACGGTGGTCGCACGCCTCGAACGGAGATCCACATGGCGGACCCTATCGGACGGCCGCCACCGTACCTGCCCCTCGACCGGTCACGATCGGCTGTGCCGGGGTCAACTGCCCGTCGTGCATCGTCACCACCCGGTCGGTGAGGTGCAGGTGCTGCACGTCGTGGGTGACCATGACGGTCGCCACCTGGTTCTCGTGGGTGATGTCGCGCAGCATCCGTACGACCGTCTCGCCGCGATCATGGTCGAGCGCGGAGGTCGGCTCGTCGACCAGCAACAGGCTCGGTTCGCCCATCAGCGCCCGGGCCACCCCGACCCGCTGACGCTCCCCGCCGGAAAGCTGGTGCGGGCGCTTCCCGGCCTTCGCGGCCAGGCCCACCCGGTCCAGCAGCCGCTGGGCCCGCTCCCGGGCGACGGCACGGGGCACCCGGCTGATGTGGGCCACCAGCAGCAACTGGTCCAGGGCGGTCAGCGAACCGAGCAGGTTGGCCTGCTGGAACACGAAGCCGATCTGTTCCCGACGGAGGCGGTCCCGGGCGGGCTGGTCGAGCGCGCCGAGGTCGACGCCACCGATGGTGACCGTGCCGGACTCGGCGGTGATCAGAGCGCCGGCCACGGCCAGCAGGCTGGACTTGCCGGAACCGGACGGCCCGGTGACGGCGACCAGTTCCCCGGCGGCGACGTGCAGGTCGACATCGGCCAGCGCAACCAGCCGCCGGTCGCCGTCCGGGTAGGTGAGGCGGACGTCGGTCAAGCTGAGGGTCATCGGACTGCTCCCAGGCAGATCGTCGAACGGATCGGGAAAAGGGGACGACGTCACCGGGCCGCGCCCAGGGCGGTCAACGGGTCGACCCCGCTGACCCGCCGTACGGAGACCGCAGCGCCCAGCAGACCGACCACGACCATCGCCACCAGCGGAACCCCGACGGTGCCGGCATCCAGCACGAAGGGCACGGCCTGTTTCGCCAGGAGCCCCAGACCGGCGGCGACACCCGCACCGACCACGGCACCGGCCAGCAGCACCACCGCGGCCTGGCCGAGGGCATCCCTGAGCAGGTAGCCCCGACCGCCCCCGATGGCCCGTACGACCGCCAGGTCACCGGCGCGCTGCATGGTCCAGACGGTGAAGAACGCCCCGACGACCAGCACGGACACGCCCAGCAGCAGCCCGCGCATGAGGTTCAGTGAGCCCTGCTCAGACGAGTAGCCGCCGACCGCGCCGTACGCCTCCTCGCGGCTGACCGTGGTGGTGCCGGCGGCTCGGTCGATGGCCGCCGGGTCGCCACCGTCCCGGACGACCGCCACGGCGGTGATCGTTTCCGCTCGGGACAGCTGCCGCCAGGTGTCAATCGAGGTGTACGCGACGGGCAGGTGGTTGAACGAGGTGGTGACGACGATCGCGGCGATCCGTACGTCCTGTCCGCCGAGCTGGATCCGGTCGCCGACGTGCAGCGACTGCTCCTCGGCCAGATCGGCGGTGATCGCCACCTCGCCGGCTGCGGGAGTCGTACCCCGCTGGCGGTCCGGGTGCAGGGCCGGGTCGGCACCGAGCAGGGTCACCGCCGCCGAGCGGTCACCGGCCTGCAACCGGGTGGTGGACACCCCGAGCGGGTACGCGGCGGTCACGCCCGGCTGACCGGCGATCGTTCCGGCCGTACCCGCCGGCAGGGCGCTGGTCGTGAACGCGACCTTCTGCCCGGACGCGGGCTGTTGGAAGGAGATGTCGTCGACCGGCAGTTGCGCCACCGCCGAGATGCTGGCCGCGCCGAGCCCGGCGGTCAGCCCGGTGAGCAGCACCACCATCAGCGTCATCAGTGCGATGACGCTGATGAGGAGCGCGAACCGGCCGCGGGCAAACCGCAGATCACGAAGTGCGATGAACATGGGTCCAGCGTTCCCGTTGAGGGGGCTGCCCGCATCGGACCCGGGACGGGAGGCGACGCCTCGAACGTGGCAGGCCGATCTCCAACCAAAGTTGGGGACGTACCCGACCACAGCACCACTACTGTCGGTAGCGCCATGGGTGAAATCGCACTGTCGGATTCGGTCGCGCTGGTCCTGCTCCGCCGGGCCGAGCATGTGCTGTTCGCCGCGTTGCTGGTCGTGGGGCTCGTCCGGTCCGTGCTCGACGACCGTCATCCGGCGGCCGTGCTGGCCGTCGCACTGGCGGTCGGCACCTGGTACGCGGTGGGCGTCGGACTGGCGCACCGCGCCCACACCCGCGCCGCCGAACCGACCGGCCACGCCGAACCGATTGGCCGCGTCGGACCGGTTGGCCGCGTAGAACCCATTGGCCGCGCAGAACCCATTGGCCGCGCACCCACCCGTTCCCTCGGTCTGACCTGGCTGCTGACGCTCACCGTCGGCTGCACGGTGCTGGTCGTCCTGTCGGTCGACTTCGTGTGGCTGGCCTTCATCCTGTTCCTGCTCTACACCCAACTGCTTCCGCTGGGCGCCGCCCTGCCGGCGGTGGCGGTGCTGACCGCCGGGGCGATCGCCGCCTTCGGCCTGCACCGGGGACGGCTCGACCCGGCGGCCGTACTCGGGCCGGTCATCGGAGCCGCCGTCGCCGTGGTGATCACCCTGGTCTACCAGGGGCTGCGCCGGGAAGCGGACACCCGCGCCCGGCTACTGGCCGAACTGACCGCCGCCCAGGACCAGCTTGCCGCCACCGAGCGCCGCGCCGGCACGCTGGCCGAACGGGAACGGTTGGCCCGCGAGATCCACGACACGGTCGCCCAGAGCCTCTCCAGCATCATCCTGCTGCTCCGGACGGCGCGGAACGCGTACCTCGACGCGCCGCCCGCTGCCCGTCAGCAACTCGACACGGCGGCGACCGCCGCGCACTCCGCGCTGGACGACACCCGTCGGTTGGTACGGGCCCTCGCCCCGGCCGAACTGGTCGGCCGATCACTGCCCGAGGCGCTACGCCGCCTGACCGAGACCACCCGGGAGTTCGAGCTGGACACCCGGTTCACCGTGGACGGCGAGCCCTATCCGCTGCCCACCCCCGTCGAGGTGACCCTGCTGCGGGCCGCCCAGGAGGCGCTCGGCAACGTACGGTCACACGCCGTTGCCCGGCGGGTCGTGGTCACCCTCACCTTCCTGCCGCACGCCGTCAGCCTCGACGTCGCCGACGACGGGCGGGGGTTCGATCCCGCCCACCCCGCCGTCGACGCGACCGCCGGTACCCGGCTCGGGCTGTCCGCCATGCGGGCCCGGCTGGCCGAGGTCGGCGGGTCACTGGTCATCGAATCCGTACCCGGCCAGGGCACCGCGCTCAGCGCCACGATTCCGATCGCAGATGAGGCCGCATGAACACGATCCGGGTACTTCTCGTCGACGACCATCCGATCGTCCGGGGTGGTCTCCGGGCCGCGCTCGACGCCGCCCCCGGCATCACCGTCGTCGGGGAGGCGGCCACCGGTGAAGCCGCTCTCGACCGGATCGCCGAGCTTCGTCCCGACCTGGTGCTGATGGACCTGCAACTGGGTGCCGGCATCGACGGGGCCGAGGCGACCCGGCGGATCCGCCAACTGGCCCAGCCGCCCCGGGTCCTGATCCTGACCACGTACGACAGCGACGCCGACATCCTGCCCGCGATCGAGGCCGGGGCGACCGGTTACCTGCTCAAGGACGCCGAGCCGGCGGATCTGCTGGCCGCGATCCGTACGGCCGCAACCGGCGAGACCGTGCTGGCTCCGTCGGTCGCCACCCGGCTGGTGTCCCGGGTCCGGTCGCCGGGGCGGACACTCACTCCACGCGAGACCGAGATCCTGCAGATGGTCGCCGACGGACAGAGCAACCAGGCCATCGCCCGACGGTTGTTCATCACCGAGGCCACGGTCAAGTCCCACCTGGTGCAGGTGTTCGCCAAGCTCGGCGTCGACAACCGTACGGCGGCGGCCGCAGAGGCCCGCCGCCGTGGCACGATCCGTTGAGACCGCTCGTCGAGCCGTTGTGTCGAGACTGCCGTCAGGCCGACTGGTTCTCCCGTCGAGCTGACGGCTACTCGTGTCAGGCCGACTGCTTCTCCTGGCACGGCACGCAGAAGCGGGCATGCGGCAGGATCTCCAGCCGTCCGACCGGGATGTTCTTCTGGCAACGCTCGCAGACGCCGTACGTGCCTTCGGACATGCGGCGCAACGCCTGTGCGGTGTCGGCCACGCCCTGCCGGGCCGAGGCGATCAGCCCGTTGAGCGTGTCACGGTCGTAGCCACCCAGGTCGGGCTGCCGGCTGAACACCGTCAACTCGGTCAACTGATCGGTGTGCAGCTTGAACTGCTGCTCCAGGGTGTCGCGGAGCAGCTCGGCGGGGTTGTGCACGGTGCTGGTCACGTACCTGGTCCTTTCGACGGGTCGGACACCGAAACCACGTCCGCGTACGGCGTGGTTCGGGGACGACAGTTGGGCCTGGGTCAGCTGACGGCGGGATGCCGGGCCGCTGCCATCGCGGCGAGGCCGGCACCGGTCACCGCCGCGCTGTGCGGCGTCGCTGCCGCACGTACGGGGATCCGCAGGCTTGCCGCCAGTTGTGCGGTCAGCTCTGCCGTCTCCGCACCACCACCCACGACGAGCACGGCGCCCGGTCCGGCTGGTTCCCGCAGCAGGTCGCGCGCCAGTCGGGCGACGATCTCGGCCAACAGCCCCGGGACGATGCCCAGGGCCAGGTCGCGGGTGCCGAGGTCCACCCGGCGAGCTGCGGTGACCCGGCCGTTCGCCAGACAGGCCACCTCGGTCAACTGCTGACCGATGTCGACCACGAGCAGCGCACCGCTGGCCGCTCCGACGCCCATCGCCGCCGCCAGCACGGTGTCCACGAGCAGGATCCGGGACGGTTCGAAGACGTCGGTGAGGACTCGACGGAGCTTGGCCTGGTCGTCCAGGCTGGCCAGGACCGGCCGACAGGCGACCACGACCGGACGCTCCGGCATCAGGTGTCGGTGCTCGCCCAGCATCCTGGTGAGCAGCGAGATGCAACCGGCAACGTCGATGATCCGGCCGCGACGTAGCAGCGGAACGGGTCGGCGCAGCACCTCCCCGGTGGTCGGGGCGGTGAGGGTGGGCCGGGCGGCTGCCCAGACCCGGGTGTACCCGCTACCGAGATCCACTGCGACCGCCGCTGGTTGAGCGGTAGTGGTCCGGTCCGGCTGGACGTCACGTCGCGGTGGAGCTGCTGCAGCTGGTGCGGAGGAGGTTCCGGGCGGGGCGAAGGACCCGAGCCGAGCGAAGGATTCCGGCAGGGCGAAAGATTCGGGCACGGCGAAGGACTCGGGCAGCCGCGCTGTGGCGAACGGGTGCCGACGAGCGTCTGAGCCGGCGCGGGCCGTGCTCGCCGTACTGATCGTCATCACCGCCTCCTCGCTGGTCCCGTACGACGTCCTTGTTCTGACATCGAAGTTCCAGCGTGCGCCCTGGCACCGAGGACGGCATGGGCTGCGGGCGGCGAACAACAGCCGCCGTATTTGCCGACCGTCGGCAATCAGGAACTCGCACACCACCGGGTCCAACGGCGCAGCGTGGCCATTTCCTGACCGTACGGCTATGGTGGCCGGTCACATCAACGACCGGTCGCGCGGTACCTGTCCCCGACCGGTCACCGATCTGCTCGAAGGGAGCGCTCCAATGCTCAGCCCCGGCGTGTACGCCCGTTCCGGTGTCCGGCATCCGCTGGCCATCGACCTGGGCACCGCGAACGTCCGGGTCTGGACACCGGCTGGCAGTTCCGTCATCGACGAGCCGACAGTGATCGCGTACGACCGGGAGGGCGTCCCGGCTGCGGTGGGTCGTGCCGCGCTCGCGCTGGCCGGGTCCGGCGACGTACGGCTCGTACGGCCGGTACGCGACGGTGTCGTCGACGACTTCCCGGCCTGCGTCCACCTGCTCCAGCGGCTGGTCGCGGCCAGTGGACGGCCGCCCGGGGACATGTCACCGGTGCTCGTCGGTGTGCCCGCCACCGCCACCCTGTGGCAGCAGGATCTCCTCATCGCCGCCGTCAGTCAGACGACGCGGGGCCGGGTGGTGACGGTGGAGGAGCCGCTGGCCGCCGCGCTGGCCTGTCAGGCCACCCTCGATGCCGGCTGTGACGTCGTCGCCGTGGACCTCGGGCACGGGCGTACGGAGGTGGTCCGGATCGCCTCCGGTGCGGTCACCGCCGCGGAACGGATCGGCATCGACAACCCGCTCGACCAGGTGTCCGCCATCGCGGACGTGGTACGGCGGCTGACCCGCGCGACCGCCCGCTCGGGTCGTCGACGGTTGCTGCTGCTGACCGGCGGTGGCGCGGTCGGTACCGACGCGGGTTCCCGGCTGGCCGCACTGACCGGTCGGGTCGTCACGATGCCCGCCGAAAGTCAACTCGCGACCATCAGGGGGCTGCGCCTCCTGCTGACCGCCTGACCGACTCGGCTGACTCGACCGACTCGACCGACTCGGCTGACTCGGCTGACTCGGCTGACTCGGCTGACTCGACCAACTCGACTGACCACCGAACTGCGGATCGGGGCCGGGCTCCATGCCCGGCCCCGCCGCTGGTGGGCTCGATGGATTCGTGCCGGATACGGGTCAGACCCCGTGCTTCTGCTGGCATGGCACGCAGAAGCGGGCGTGCGGCAGGATCTCCAGCCGCTCCCGTGGGATCTCGCCTGCGCACTTCTCACAGGCGCCGTAGCGTCCCTCGGCGATCCGGCGTAGTGCCTCGGTCACCTGGGTCAGGCTTTGGCGGGTGGCGGCGATCAGTGCCGCCCGGGTGTGTGCCTCGCCGGAATCGCCGGCGTCTGCGGTGAGCTCGGTCAGTCGCGCGGTCTGCGCCTCGAACTCGCCCGTCAGCTGGGTACGCAGGTCGTCGATCCAGCCGTGTTCGGCGGTGCCGTGGGTGTCCGTACTCATTCTTGTCCCCATAAAAGAAAAAGGCCGGAGCTAGGAAGCTCCGCCCTGGTGGCCGTGTCTGCGAATGAACGCGACCGCCGGCGGGCTACGGCCGGCCGGGGTAGGGCTCGGCAGCCCGTAGCTGGCCGAAGCGCTCTGCGGCGAGAACGCGGGAACAAGGCCTGTGGCCTGGGTGTACGCGATGGCCGCACGCCCCTGGACCACGACCGGCGCAGCGGCCGACGCCGGCGTCACGACTGTGACGCCGGTCCGCCAGCACGACGCAACCGGTTCCATCCGCACACCATAGGCCCCACACAGCCAGAAACCAACGCATTACAGAGTGCCCGTTCTCGCCCTCCGTGATGCGCCTGTTCGGAACCGGGAGGCACGGCCGACCGGGCGTACGTCGGATCGGGCATCGTGAAGGCCATCGACGGCCACACCGCCGACCTGGTGAGCGGGGCCACCAGCGGCGTACGGCGAACTGGCCCGGGTCTGACCGGCGGTCTATGGTGGCGCCGTGGTCACCGGTGGCCGAACCTCCTCCACACGCACCCGCAGCGCGGGGCGCGAGGTCGCGGCGGCAGCCGACGCGGCACCCGCACCGGTAGCGACGGCATCCGATCGTCGACCGACCACCCTCCCCGTCGTCGTACGGATGCTCGAACCTGTCGTCGCGGAGACCGTCCTGCCGGTCCGGTACCGACGCTGCCCCGCCCCGTCCCCGGTCAACGGATCGCTGGCCGGTCTCGGTCGCCGGGCCGGCGGTACGCCGGTGGTCGCCCCGCCGCGCTCGCCGCGACCGGTCGACCGGGGCCCACCCGTACCCGATCTCCACGGAGATCGTTCGGGCGGGCGGAGTGCGACAGGCGCTCCGCCCTTCGTTTTATCCAGGGAAGGAACCCGAAGGTGCGGATGATGAGCAGGCAGGGCGAACTCGGTGTCCTGCGGATGGTGCTACAGGAGCAGTACGAGCGGCACACCACCCAGTTGGCGCTGCTGGACCGGCAGGCGGGCGACAGTCGGTGTCGAGGGGGTGACGCCGACACCGCAGCGACGCTGACCGCCGCCTCCCGACAGGCGCTGGGAGACATCGCCCGGGCCCTGCACTATCTGGATCATGGCGCGTACGGAGTCTGCCAGCGGTGCCAGGCGGAGATCCCGATCGAGCGCCTCGCCCAGCATCCGGCCGCCGGGTTCTGCGCGTCGTGCGAAGAGTGATCACGACCCGGGCGGAGCTGCTCTGATTCCGATTTTCCTGGCAATCCGCCCATATCCCGGTTGCGACCGGTGATTGGAAGATAGCGATATGGCATACCTCCACCGATAGCGGTGCCATCTTCGATCTAGAGATCGGCAAAACAACAGCACGCTGAGTAAGCTGGGGCCGACTCCGCCCGGCTTGCCGGGTGGACCCCTCCGCCCCCCACCCCGAAACGCCAGATGTGCGCCTAGTGTCTCGTGATCCCGATGTCTTTACTTGAGATGTGTTGTGGTTGGCTGTGTCGGTGGAGATGTCGTCGGATGAGCGGGCCGAGCTTCGGGCGT
>NZ_JBHTMP010000008.1:0-176371 GCF_042679305.1 Micromonospora sonneratiae
CCTGAAACGCGGCCTCGGCAACCTCGCTGTCCGTGGCGTCGAGCACCTCGCTCAGGTGGTGAAACAGCGGTTACGACACATCCAGCGCGAGCCTGATCTCATCGCCGGCTTCCTCGCTCAGACCGGCATGACCCTCGAACCCGAAAGGACGTGACGGATCAGACCTCAGCCTTTCAACCTCTGTAGCGTGCCGAGACGTAGCCCTATGGCCCTACGCCGGCTGCGCTCCGCCACCGGGACGTCGTGGCACAAGAGCGGCGGTGGCTTCGGCTGCGGCGTGGGAGAGCTCGGGTAGGACGTCGCCGTAGAACTTGGCGGTGAAGTATGGGCTGGAGTGGCGGAGCCGGTTGGAGATGACTTTCATCTGAACGCCGGCTGCGAGTCCCATGGTCGCGGCACCATGCCGGAGGTCGTGGAGCCGGATAGGTGGTAGCCCGGCTTGGGTGGCGAGGTGGTGGAAGTGGTCGGTGACGTCGGCGGGGTGTAGCCGATCGCCGGTCGGGGCGGTGAAGACGAGCCCGGTCTTGGTCCAGGCGGTTCCGGCGGCGAGGCGTTCGCGGTGCTGCCGGGCGCGGTGAGCGCGCAGGACGGTGACGGTCTCGGTGTCGAGGGCGACGACTGCTTCACTGTCGGTGGTTTTAGGGGCGTCGATGGCGGTGGCCCAGCCGTGTTGGACGAGTTGCCAGCGGACGGTGAGAGTCAGGGCGTCGAGGTCGAGGTCGTCCCAGTGCAGGCCGCATGCTTCGCCTCGGCGTAGGCCGGTGAAGGTGATGAGGTGGTAGAGGGCGTAGAGCCGGTCGCCTGCGTCGTGGGTGTGGTCGAGGAACCGGCCGGTGTGTTCGGGGGTCCAGATCATGACAGGGCTCGGGGTCTTGCCGGTGTCACGCCAGGTGCGGATGCGTTGGTCGGTCCAGACGGTGGGCTTGGGTGGTCGGGCTGTGGGTAGTTCGATCATGAGGGCGGGGTTGGTGTCGAGGTAGCGGTGGCGGCGCATCGCGTCGTTGAGGGCTTTGCGCAGGGTGGCGTGGATGACGTGCAGGGTTCTGGGGCCGACGATCCGCTGGTTCTTGACCTGGTCGCGTTTCGCGGGGTCGCGGCTGGCGCGCAGGGTCGCGATGGTGGCGTTGCGTTCGGCGATGGCGTCGTACATGGCGTCGATGTGGCCGGGCCGGAGCCGGTCGATGCGCAGGTGCCCGAGGTGTGGAATCAAGTACAGGCGGATGTGCCCTTCGTAGGAGCGCAGAGTGCCTGCCTTGATGTTCTTGCGTCCAGCGAGCCAGTCGGTCAGGTACACCTCCATCGTCGGAAGTTCGGTCGGGGTGATATCCAGGTGCAGCGCCCGCCGAACCTGATCCGGGCTGGGAACGGGCGCGCCGGTCTTGACGGCGGTCTCGATGAGGTCGCCGGTCTTGACGGTGGCGTGCGGGTCGCTGGCGTCGGGAACGGCCAGGGCGGCGCGGATGCGGTCCAGAATGCTGTCGGCGTCGGCTTGGGTGGGGTAGGGGCCGTGGCGTAGCGAGCGGCGGGTGCCGTCGGCGCGGGCAGGAATTTCGATCTGCCAGTGCCATTGGCCGTGGTTGCGGGACCAGCCGCCGCCGGGCCGGCGAAGCTGGGGACAGGAGCGTCCCAGCCTGCGGCCAGTGGTGGTGTCGCGGCAGCCACAGCGTTTGAAGGTGGAGCCCTTCACTCATCGTCTCCTGGGTGCTCGGGGTGGTGCCGCCAGCGGTGGTGGGTGTAGTCCGCTGGCGGCGGGGTCGTTGCATCCACGCTCGACACCGGACCGGGATCAAGTCGCCGGCCGCTGCCCGGGTCCTGGGTGGTCGGCTCGTCGAGCAAGAGGAGTCGGAGGAGGCCGGCGACCGGGACGATGATGCGGGTACCGGCGCGGATCAGCGGTGCGGGAAAGGCGTCGGTGGCGGCCAGGCGGTAGGCCTGGGATCGGCTGATACCGAGTACGGCTGCGGCGGTGGGCAGGGTGGTGGCCGCGCCGAGCGCACGGATCTGCTCGGCGGTCCACACCCCAGCCGCATGCGGTCGTGGGGTGTTCAGCGGTGCGTGGTACGTCGAGTCGGCGTTGGTGCTCATGGCGTCGGTTCTCCTTGCGGTAAGTGGGGTACCCGTCGTGCGGGCGAGGTGTCAGGCTCGGCGGTGGCGTACGTCGTAACGGGCTGGGTGTCGGCCGCGAGGTCCGGGGCTTCCTGGTCCTGCTGCGGTGACCGACCTGCCGGGGGCTGTTCGTCTCTGAGGGTTTTCAGCAGGTGTGATGCCCTGGTGTTGGACACGGTGTGCCCGGCGGTACGCAGCGCTGTGGCGAGCGCCGCGCGGGTCAGTGGCTGTTCCTGGGTGGCGAGTTGGTCGCGGGCACGTCGTGCCGCTGGGAGGAGTTCGTCGGATCCGTTCGTGCGGCCGGCGGACGGTCCACGCCGTGAGGTGCGGCGCCGGTGGACCGGTCCGCCCGTATGGTGGCGGTCCGGTCCACCAGGACGGTGCTCGTCATCGGCCTCGTGGTGGACAGTCCGCGCGGAGGCGGACCGGTCCGCGACAGGCACGGGAGACGGGACCTCGCTGTCCGGGGCGGTCGGCGGGGCGGTGCTGTCGATGGACGGCTCCGCAAGTTGGACGGCGGCGGGGTCCACCGGTTGGGTGGTGGACGGGGTGACATTGGTCCAGCCGGTCCCGGACCTGGTGGTGGTGTAGCCGAGGGCGATCTTGACCATGACGAGGAAGCCGAGCGCGGGTACGGCTGCGGCGATCCAGCCGATCGGTGACGGCTCAGCCTCGACGACCTGCGCCAGGGACAGTGTGACCGCGCAGACCAGCACACTCGCCGGGCATGCTGTCGAGGCGTGGGCGCGTTTGCGACGGCGTAGTTCCAGGCCGGCGGCGATGGACATCAGTTCCAGCACAATGGCGTCGGCCCAGGCCAGCCATCCGGGTTGGCCGTAAGCGGCGGCGACGTTATGGACGTGGGTGAAGCTGGCCGCACCGGCCGCGCCGCCGATGGCAAGCATGATCACGATCTGGACGCCGCCCTCGGCCCGGCTGTGGCGCGTACCAGGAGCCAGGTCATCTGCCGATGGCGTCGTGGCGGACCACCTCCCCCGCCAGGTCCGCGAGGGTAATCTGGCCGCCGTGTGGTGTGTACTGGGTAGGCGGGCGGGCAGTCCGGACGGCCCGGTCCGTAACCGGGCGGCGGACCGGCGGGCCTCCGATCGCGGACCGGACCGCGCAGGGGCGCGGACGATACCCGCATCCCTGCATCCTGGGAACGGTGCCGGTCTGTCACGGGTCTGTCAGCCGTCGCGTACCGGATGCTGACAGACCCGTGACAGTGGCCAGTGGTTCCGATCCCGACCACTGTCGAGGTACCGTGCGCGGCTGCCCGCGCGATACGGGATGTCATACGACCTCGCCCGGGTAGTCTCGGCCGTCGACGACGTAGCGAGCGAGATCGGCCAGGCGGTGCCGGGGCCCTCCCCTACCGGCGGCGGCCCACACCGCCTCGGCCGGACACAACCCGGCTCCGGTGGCGTGGTCGCGGGCACCGGTGGCCACCGGCAACAACGACGGGGGCAGGTCGGCGAGCAGGCGGCGCAGGTTGGCCTCCCGGGCAGCGGAATGCAGCCAGAACAACACCGGCCACGCCCGCCCGGTCGTGGCGAACAACTCCCCGTAGCCGGCCAACTTGCCGACCAGCACCGACAGCGGCTCGCGACCGGTGTCGTACTCGACGAAGAACGGCACCCTGGCACCGTCTTCGGCCCACCGGCCGTAGCCGTCCGGACGCACCCGCGGCTGGTAGGCGCGTACCAGCCCCGAGTCCGCGCGTGTGGTGAAGGCGCCAGCGCGGGCGCAGGCGGCCTCCGGCAGCCACTCGACCAACCCCACGTCACGGTGGGTGCGGGCGTAACCGGCCAGTTCGGTAAAGAAGCCGTTCACCCCGAGGCGGTGCGCCAGCGTGCGGCTGGATGTCCACCGCCGCCGCTCGACGCGGGCATGGTCACGCCGAGGTAGCCGCTCCTGCCGGTCGACGGCGACAACCTCGGCGCCGAGCCGGTCGATCACGTAGTGGTAGGGATAAGAGCCACCGTCGGCGCGCTGCGGCCGGAACCGGGCCATCAGCCGCAACCGGTAGAGGGTACGCAGCCGGCGTTGGCAGAAATCCAGCAACGGGAACAGGGCATGGGCGATCTGGAACGAGGTCAACACCCCGTGGTCGAAGAGCCAGCCCAGCAGAATCCGATCCCGATCGGTCAGCTGGGACTGAACGCGAAGGACTGGATCATCCACCGGATCTCACGCTCCTATCGGATTTCGTGATGCGGATGCGGGTCCCTGGGGAGAGACCCGAGGCCATGCAGGGTCTCTCGCAGGACACGTGGCAGGTGCTGACAGAGGTCGTGACCTGCGTTGTGAGCGATAGTCGGGGGTCAGTTCGGGGGTCCGGCTGAAGACTGACCCCAACCCGGACGTCAAGAAGGACGCCCAAACCGAGGTCAAGTTGGGATCTGTCACTGCCGCCGGCAAGAAGCCGAAGCGGCGAGGGGAAGCAGTCGGAGAACAACACAACTCCTTCATTGAAGGTCTCGACGGCGCCGACAGTCAGGACGCCGTGGTGAGGTCGCTGGCCGCACCCGCCGCACGGCCAGATCGAGACGTGCGGCGGGCAGCCGGCACCCAGCCGGGTCACGCCTGGCAGGGCGGGCCGCGCGAGGACGGCTGGAGGGAATGCTCACTGTGGAGGTGTCAACGAACACGCCGCCGGGCGCACCGGAGAACACGAGACGGATCAGGGCAGCAGTCATCGCCACGACCGTGACCAGCACGATCGTGTACACGAAGATGAACATCAACGGCGACCCGAACCGGCGGGACTCACACCCGCTTCCGGCAACCGGAGCAACCGCTCTGGGACAGGGGCACTCCCGCTCCGGCCGCTCAGCACACCGTGCTGCGGCCAGACGGGCGTCGGCTCAACCCGCCGGGAAAAGATCCTTCATCGCGGTCCTCCTGTCACTCGGTCGGCACCCCGTCGACGGGACCGCCGCACCAGGCCACAACGAGAAGAAGCGCCCTGACGGGCGCCCACCCATCGACCAGTTGGCCCAGCGAACAAGCCCGCCGTACGGGGAACGTGCGTCCAGTACCTCTCGACCAGGCTGCCGCTGTCAAGCGAGTCAACCCCAACGATCGACGGCCTCGGCACGCCCTCGACGCGGCACGGCGCGGGACAGCGCTGGTCCGGCCTCACCAGGCCCGCTACCTGCCGTAACGGTTCCCACCATCCACACGACCCGACCGTCCCACTCGGATACGCCCGACCTGAGAGCGCGTCGAAATAGATGGCCTTGACCGAAAGCCGAGCATTCTCTGGAGCACTTTGTGACGACGAACACGGAGTCCTCATGCTCGCCGACACCCGCCCGCCTAAGTCAGTCCGGGTTCTGGCCGATCAGATACCCCTCGCCAGCGACGGTGACCCCCAGCCGGAGTCAGCACGCGTGTCGACGGAGCTCACGAGCCGACGCGGCACTCGTACACGGCGCGCTGCTTCCCGAGCCCCTTGTAATCGAAGATCACGGACACGCCGTCTGCCCATCTGTCGCCATCGGTGTTGACGAAGCCGAGCGGAAGCCAGGCATCGTGAGCGGGGCGATTGTCGGGTTCGGACGTCAGGTAGAGGCATCGACAACCCCAACGAAAGGCCTGCCGCCGGACATCGCCCACCAGTGACCGGGCGATCACGCAGCCGACGACCTCACCGTCCGGAACGGCAACAGGGCAGGTCGTGGAGAACAGCTTCGCGTACAACCAGTAGTCGGATGACACGCGCAGCTTGATGTAGGGCTTGCCGAGAGCGAGCAGCGTCTCCACGTCGGGAATCCGGTCGGTGGTGGCCGGAACGACCTTCATGAGCGTCTCTCCGGTTCGTTGGATCGCTGCGGGTTATGCCGATACGCGACCTGCTGAAAGGAGAACTCGAGCCAAGATCTGGATGGCCAACGTGGCCAGCTGTCCGGTTTACGGGAGGAGTGGGAGTAGGTCATCGTCGTGTCCGGTCTGAGACAGCCCGGCGGTTGCGGCGATGATCTCGACTGCCTCCTCGAACGTGGTGCTCTCCGGGAGAACGAGTTCGTCGGGCCAGCCCAGGATGTCGTGGGCGGCGTACCAGCCGCTCATGTGCTCGGCGGTGAACTCGCTGGCCTGCGGACGGGTCAAGTGCCGGCGCAGAGTCTCAGGCAGGGACACGTCGAGGTAGCAGAACAGTGACCGCCCCCGGTGACCGTCGCGGAGGTCGGTCAGCACGCTCCGGTAGCGGTAGCTGTGCATGATGCCTTCCAGAACGACGTGGTAGCCGTGATCCAGCGCGAACCGGACGGTCTGCGCGATCAGCGCGGGGGCCGCGCCGCCAAGCTTGTCCCGCTCGCGCAGCACGATGCGGCGCAGGTAGTCCTGCTCGACTAGGGCGCAGCCCCGGCCATGCCGGTGCCGCAACTCCCGGGCAATGCTGCTCTTGCCCGACCCGGAGTTGCCCCGGATACACACCAGGATCGTGTCCAGGCTGCCAGTAGGTTCAACGGGCACGATGCCTCCGCAGATTCAGTCGCTGCCCACGACGAGGTCGAAAGCCTTCATGGTCAGCTGCGTACGATCGGGAAGTGGTCCACGGGCCAGCGACACCATCGCTCGGCCCGAAAAAGCCAACACCCAGCATGAGTCAGTCCGGCACCCCGATCAGAGGGCGAGGATGTTGCCGACGCCGTAGTGATCCCACCATGTCGTCCTGTGCTCGCGCAGTTCGCCGCCGGTGTGTATCAGCAGCAGATAGTTGCCGTTCTGCACCAGGGCCGCGTCCGCGCCACGGCCAGCCAGGATCCGGGCCACCGCCGCAACCATGTTGGGGATCCCCTTGTCCAACAAATCGTCCGCGCGCATGGCAAAATCGACGTTGACGCACCTCTCCGGCTCCCACTCCCAGCGTCCCGTCGTCGTCCTCGGCATCGAAGTAGCCGTTATCGCCGGAGTAGACACTCAGGGCGTAGCCTCGCTGCTCATAGAGTCGGACGCTGAGCAGTCGGGAGTTGGCAGTCGGTACCGGCCTCTCGGTGATGTCGGCGGCAGCGAGTGCGTCACGTCCCCGAGCAGGACAGCACCGGCCAGTGTCAGTCGGAACTCCACGGCCGTCTCTGCTACCTCTTCTCAATCTCGCCGCACGATCTGCACGATCCCACCGTCCGATTTCACCGCGACGAGTTCCTTGAGCCCTGTCCGGCGCGATCGGCCCCGGGCCTTGTCCCAGTGCGACTCATGAACAGGGCCAGCGCCGATCCCGTCAGCCACCATCGGCTAGGCTGCGGCAGCGCATCGGCTCACCCAGCCGGGAGAAAATCCTTCATTGGTGGTCCCCTGTCACTCAGAACCATCGACGGCCTACCCGCCCCCGAACGACGGGCGACGGGCGACGCCCCGAAAACGCGCCACCAAATCGGCCGATCGAACCCGGCAGGCAAACCGCCAAAGCGGTCACGTGCATTCCAGTACGCCTCCGCCAGCAGCGCCCTGTCAACCAGCTTCACCGGCAATCGATCATGACGCTTCCGGACGCAGCAGGACGCGTCAGCACCGGTCAACCCGCACTGGTCTCAGTCAGCACGGATTCCCCGCCCGGATAGGCAGGATAATTTTGGCACGCATTCCCCTTGATCTCACAAGTGAGATGTGGTGGCGGATAGTGGATCTCGGCAGACAGCCGACACGTTTCGTGATCCCGTGGTCGCGGAACAGGCGGTACCGTCAAGCCACACCGTCGTTACCGGACAGCCCAGCGACGGCTCCATGATTCCGCTCCGAGGAGCGCGCCATGCCGCGACAGAACCTCGCCGTCAACCCGACCTTCGGGCCACGTCTGAGGGAGCTACGCATACAGCGAGGGCTGTCGCTGCGGCGGCTCGGCCAGCAGGTGCACTGCTCTCACGGATACCTATGGGACCTTGAGGCAGGTGGCAAGCGTCCGAGCGCCTCCGTCGCCGCACTGCTCGACGCCGCCCTCGGTGCCGGTGGACAGCTGCGCGCCCTGGTTACGAGCGTGTCAGCCGACAGCGGCGGACTGACCGCAAGCGTCGCAGCGCCGGTTCTCGACGGGCTGGGCGGGCTAGAGTTCGCACCGGACTGGCGACACGGTGCAGAGGTCGCGGCGGAGCTCTGGCGGAGAGACATGCAACGGCGAGATCTCCTGGTGGGGGCCGGGTTCAGCGCGGCGGCGTTCGTCGCTCCGGCTTTCCGCTGGCTGACCGTGCGACTCGATGAGCCACCAGTCGGTGACGGCGAGCGCCTCGTTGGCCAACCGGACGTAGACACCATCCGACAGATCACCAGCGTCTACCGAGGGCTGGACAACCGGTACGGCGGCGGCCACGTCAGGGATGGGCTGGTCCGATTCCTCGACATGGAGGTGGCGACGCTGCTGCGGGGCCGCTTCGACGCCGGCACCGGTGCCGCGCTGTTCTCGGCGGCAGCGGAGGCCACCCAACTCGCCGGGTGGACGTCGTACGACGTCGGCCTGCACGGTTTGGCTCAGCGGTACATGGTCCAGGCGTTGCGGATGGCGGCCACGGCAGGCGATCGGCCTCTCGGTGCGGAGATCCTCGCCGCGATGAGTCATCAGGCGGCCTACCTCGGCGCGTCGGCGGAGGCGGTCGACCTGGCGCGCGCAGCGGGACGGACAGCGGCCGAGTCCGGCATCGCCGCGATCCAGGCTGAGTCAGCCGTTCTGGAGGCGCAGGGCCATGCCGTCGGCGGCGACGAGGCCGCGTGCGCGGCGGCGTTGGACCGCGCCGAGCGCGCCTTCGATCGGGCAGAGCGCACCAGCGCGCCACAGTGGATCGGGTACTTCGACGAGGCGTACCTGTCGGCGAAGTTCGGCCACTGCTTCGTTGCTCTCGGCCGTGGCGAGACTGCGGCCCGTTTCGCGGTGCGTTCGTTGGAGATGGACGGCCATGCCTATGCCCGAGGGCGGCAGTTCAACCTGGCGCTGCTGGCGCTTGCCCACGCGCAGGCCGGCGACCCGGAGCAGGCCAGCGTGGTGGGATGCCAGGCCGCCGAGGCAGCCGAAGGGCTTCGCTCGGAGCGGGCGCGTGGCTACCTCGCCACCCTCGCGGACCGGCTCGCCCCGCACGCCGGCCTGGCCGCCGTCCAGGAGTTCTCCCACCGGGTGCGGCCGGTGATCCAGGCTGTCTAGATTCGCCCGGTCGCTCTGGCCAGCAGGACTGCGAGCAGGCCGGCGACCGAACCAGCGCCGACGATCTCTCCAGCGTTGATCCGCTGCTCCACCTCGCTCAGCGGGATCCAGCCGATCCGCTCCGCCTCGTTGACATCCGGCGCGGCGCCCGTCGGATCTGCTCCGCGCGCCAGATAGACCAGATTCTGCTGGTCGATGGTGCCGACCATCGGCTGGAACTCCAGCAGCGGCTCCATGGTTCTCGGCCGCCACCCGGTCTCCTCCTCGACCTCCCGAGCGGCGCACACGGCCGGATCCTCGTCGTGGTCGAGATAACCGCCGGGCAGCTCCCACACCCAGCGGTCGATGATGAAGCGATGCCGCCACATCATCAGCACCCGGTCGGCATCGTCGAGAACGATCACCATCGCCGCCGACGGCACCCGCAGCACGTACTGCTCGAACCGGACGCCATCCGGTAACTCGACATCGGCGATGCTGAGCACCGCCCGGCGGGTGTCGTCGACGACCCGTTCGCCGTGGATGGTCCACTCGCTGGCCCGCCGAGCGTCGGTAGTCATGTTCGCACCCTATCGCCGAGTCGGCAGTCGTCGTACTCAGCGGAACCAGCAGCGTCGGCTGACACCGGCTGACGGCGCACCACTTCATCTGGGCTGGAGGCGCAGCCAACCTATCTATCGAGGGATGTGACGGTCGGCGCCGCAGCGGCCAGGCCGTTGGGTCCTTGGTAACGGCGGCGGCGATCGGTGTCGGCTGGAGCCAGCTCGCGCGACCCGCTCACCGCCGCCGGGCCAATCAGACAGAGAAGTGGGGAGTCATGGCTACGTATCTCGGCGGCGAGCAGATCGAGGAGGCGCAGGCCGTTCTGGCAAGGCACGTCGTGTCCTGCGCCGACGGCAGATGCTTGGCCTGCGACGTACCGGGTCCGTGTCCCGCGCACGAGCGGGCCACGAGCGCCTTCTTCCAGTCGCTGCGGCTACCCCGACGCACGCCCGGTGCATCCCGCCCCGAGCTGTGCGGTGCTCGCCGCACCGCCGTGTCGGGCTCGTGGTGGTCGGCGTGACGACAACGCGCATCGCCCCATGCGGCTATCGCTATCGATTCGCTTCACGGCATGCCGAACGAGGCTTTTGGAGGCTTCATCGTGCCCCTTGATGCTGTAACTGACTCCGCCAACCCTGCAGGCCAGCTCGGCAGGCAGAACGTCCTCCCGGCCTCCGGTCTGGTCATCGACTCGTTCCGGGACGGCTCCGCCTGCTTGATGTCTGCGTGGCAGATCCCGTTGCGGGCAGCCGGGCGACTTGCCGTGCACCACGGCGACCAGTGGTCAGCTGAGATGATCTCTCGGGATCCGAACGCTGATGATCATGTCGTAGCCGCCGCGAAGCGATCCATCGACCTGCTGAACCGCGTTCGGGTGGACCTGGTCACGGAGATCGACACGTGGGTCGACCGCGTGCTCGACGATCCGGGCACCGGACCGCTGCACACCGAGACGATCGGATCGATCATCGACCGGTTGGCCATTGCCTGGGTGCGGTGCCAACGCCTCATCGACCACGAGGGGCAAGGACGGAGTGACAGCCAGGCCGATACGGCTTTGCGGCAGTTTCGGGAGCTGGCGCGCGCGTACGACGATCTTGTGCGGGATGTGCGCGAGGGTTGCCGACGGATTCCTCGTTGGCGTGCCCTCAAGAGCTACGGCGAGCGCCGATGAACGTCGCGGTGACGCTCAACGGTGCGGACAACGTCGGCAAGTCCACGAATGCGCAGTGGCTGGCCTCGGCGATACCGGGGATCACCCTGACCGGGACCATCGACCGGTGGGACCCACAATGGGCGGAGGTGTCACGGGACGACTTCAGCCGATGGTGGTTCGTCGACAGCACCACCGACAAGCATGTCGATCTCGTGTTCCGTTCCTACGCCGCCCGGTGCCAGGGAGGCGGCATGTTGGCGCTGGAGGACCGGGGCTACCCGATGCTCCTCGCCACCTGCGCGGCGACGGCCGCGGTGAAGGACGGAACGCCGATCGGTGAGGCCCTTGCCGAGGTAGAAGCCCGAGCACTCCGATACCTCCCCATCGACAGACGCGAAATCCACATCCTGCTGCGTCACGATTTTGATCCTTCCGCCGAGGCGCGGCAGGCGTTGGCCCGGGACCGGACGCTCGCATCCGATCAGTACGCCGCCTACCAGCGCCAACTGGCCGAAGCCATCGAGCTCCAGGTCCAGCGAGGGGACTACCACAGATTGATCGTGCGTGGTGATCGGCCACTGCTCGATGTGCAGCGTGAGGTTCGCGAGGCCGTCGCCCAGTTCGGCGTGCCCGTCACCCTGCTGGCTCCGGATCGCGTCGACCGGCTCTGGGTCCTCGCCGGCATGTCCGAGAGCGGCAAGAGCACCGTCGGGGAGTTGTTCCGTACCGAGCACGCCGTCACGCGGCTGAAGATCGGATATCTCCTCCGCCTTGCGGCCGACCGGGTCGGCGTGACCGACCCGTACCAGGCGTGGGACGAACTGACCGAGGCACGGATGCTGTCCGAGGAGATCCTCCGCTTCGCCGCGCTCAATCCCGGCTCCCACCGGATCAGCGTCGAAAGTGCGCATCGCTTCGAAGCAACCAGGCATGTACGGCAGATCTGGGGAGATCGCTGCGAGATCATCTATCTCGATGCACCGCCGGCAGTGCGTCTGGCCCGTGGCGAAGAATCACCCGATTCGCTAGCGTCTCGGGACGCGACGAAGCAGAGCCGGGGTGCCGAGCGCATCGCGGCGATCGCCGACTCCGTCGTCGACAACACGGGCAGCCTCCTCGCCCTGAAACGAGCGGTCGCCGAGCTGGTGCACCGCGCTTCCGGCGACCGACGACCGCCGCAACGTGAGACCCTGGTGCCAGCGGCCCTGCAGCCCTTCCTCGCCGCCTACGCCGCCGAGTTGGTCGACGACGAGACGGCACTGGTCGCGGTAACCGGAAGCCTGGCCTACGGGAACTGGCAGCCTGGCTGGAGCGACGTGGATGTCCTCGTCGTCCGCGACACCCTTCCGGTGCATTGGCTCGCCAACCCATCGCTCCCACCTACCGGCCCGGACGGGGCGAAGATCGCGCTGTCGGCGTTCACCACCAACGAGGCGCGCACCGGCAGGCTGCCGCCACGGCTGCTCTATGCGCTGCGGCAGATCGCGCACGACGGCCGAGGAGTGTTGTACCGCCGACCCGGTCTCGTACTCCATATCCTCGACCACGCCAACGACGAGCGCGCCGCCCGCAGTGACCTGCCGCTGGTTGTCATGACGCTACGGCGGCTGGCTGCCCGACCCGACACCGATGTCAGAGCGCTCTACAAGCACGTCGTCCTCGCCATGAAGATCATGCTTCGAGCGGACGGCATCGACTTGGACGCCAGTGACGATGTCCGCCGGGCCTTCGCCAGCCGGCATCCAGCAGCCCGCGTCCACCTGCCCTCGGTCACCGACGCCAGTCGCGCCGGCTGGCGCTCGGACGACGAACTCACAGAACGAATCCGCCGCGCCGCCAGCGATCTGCTGGCCTACGACGAGACCCTCGGCTACACCCGGGACCATGGAAAGGACGACGAAAGTCAATGACGGCCACCACACGTAAGGCGATCACCGCCGACCGAGTAGCCCGCCTCGGAGTCGGCGACACCACCCGCCCGGTCAGGATCATTCACGAGCTCGACGGTGTCCGCAGTGATACCGCGCCGGATCGGGTGATGGCCGCCGGTGACCACCTCTGGCGGCGCTGGTGCGAGCATCCCGCCTACCGGCCGCACGACGTGCTACTCGGCCTGGACGCTGGCGGCATCATCCCCACGCTCGCGGTCGCCTGGGCGAGCGGCAGCCACTACCGCATCGCCTGGAAGGTCAACCTCGACCTGCCGGACAAGCTCGTCTTCCACGAACCTCACGCTCGCCGACTCGAGGTGTTCGCCTACGGCCGCTTCAAGGATCAGCGCGTCCTCATCGTGGACGACGAGATCACGACCGGGCTCACCCTCACGAACCTCGTCACCGCGCTCCGCAGTGCCGGAGCCGACGTCACAGGCGTGCTCTGTCTGGTCGAGGACACGACCGGAGGCGGACGGGATCTGCTCGAACAACACGAGGTCCCGCTGTGCGTACTGACCACGCTCTGACCGCCACCGACAGCCCAACCTGTTGGCAGGGCGGGCCGACGTTCGTCCGACGCGATCGGGCCCCGCTTGGCCGACTCCTGCCGTACCGGCGGGCCGCGGGAGAGCTGCCACCACCGAAGGCCACCCTCGACGCGGTACACGAAAACGGCTGGCACCTCGACTTCGGCGCACGAGGGCTCGGCGACGTACTGCTGGGTCTCGCCCTAGCCCAGGCTCTTCACGAGGCCACCCGCGACCGGTACCCGCAGCTGGCATACGTCGGCCCCCGGGCGGCTCTCCTCGCCCGATGCACCCTGCCGCTCACCGTCACCTCCGCGAACGGCCACCACTCGATCGGCACCGAAAGCCCAACACCGCGCACCTTCGACGCCGTTCCCGAGATCCCGCCGACGAGGCTCGACATCGTCGACGCCAACATCCTCCAGGTGCACGCCGCGCTGCCGATGCGCTACTACCTCGACATCGAGCAGACCCTCGGGGTACGGCTGCCTGCTGACAGCGACCCGTGCCCGCGGTTCCGCGCCACGGAGCCCACACCTACGCCCTACCACGTGCTCTTCGTGTCCACCACCAGCCGGCCAGAGCGCAAGGACTACGGCATCGAGAACTTCGGGGCAATCGCGCGCTGCCTCACTGCTCAACGTCCTGACGTGCCCTGGCGGTTCACCCTGATAGCCGCGCCGGACCGAGCGGCACCGCCGCCCGTCGCGCTGATCGAGGTCTTCCACGGTCCGACGGCCGTGGACTGCGTCGATCTGTTCGGTACCGCCGAACTGGTCGTCGGCAACGACACCGGCCTGACCCACCTCGCCGCTCTCACCGAAAGACCGGACGGCACCGGGCCTACCGTTGTCGGCCTGTACGGGCGGCACGCGCACACCAAGTGGATTACCGGCTCAGCCCGTCACCACGCGGTGGCGACGCCGTTCTCGCAGCTCATGTCCATTGCCGACGCGTGCCCGGTCCGGGACGGCTACGACGACACCGTCTGGTCCGCTGCCAGCGACCTGCGAGCCGTACCGGCTGAGCTGATCGCGCGTTTCGCCGGCCGGTGCGCTGGCTGGTGGGACTCGTGATCCGCGTCGCCCGCCACCGGCGGTTCACCGCGAACCACACCTTCCATCTCGATGTCGGCGCACGCCGGCTGTTCGTCAAGATCAACCCGAATCCTGCCGAAGCTGCCGCCGAGATCGCCGGGTACCGGCGGATACAGCACCACTATCCGCTTCCCGCCCTACACGCGCACCACCGCGTCGGCCGTTGGACCCTGACCGTTTACGACCGGCACCGGCCCGACCAGCCCGACACCGGCCTGCTCCTGGACGCCATCACGGCCGGCAACGTCGGCGCCCTTGCCAACCTCGACCACGGGCTCGACGCCATCCTCAGCCACTACCGGCACGTCATCGGCACGACGATGCGTCACCTGCCCGCCTCCCAGACCATCGGCAAGCTCTATCGCGACCGTGCCCAACCCGGCGGCCGGCTCGACCTGTACTACGGCCACAACCCAAACCTGCTGACGATGCCCGACAGCTCCGGCATCCGCTGCGGCGACCTACACGAGACGACCCTCATCATCAACGGACAGCCTCGACGACTCGACTTCGACGCACTGGTCACCGATCTCCGCACCGCCCTGCAACCGGACCAGCAGATATGGGCAGCGACGACCCAGGGCGATCCCACCGACGTCAACATCGGCCTGGACGACCAGAACCGACCCGTCTGGTTCGACTACGACACCGCCGGCCTCAACTCACTCGCGGGGGAGATCGCCTGCTTCCTCTGGTACCAACGGCTACACGCCGCATGGCTCGTACCGCGCTACAACCCCGGAGCCTTCGCCGACCACCGGCGGGCACTCACCGACGCCGTCAGACCACAGATCCGACTGGCGAGGCTGTCGGCCCGGACGATCGCGATCGACTACCAGCACCGGCCGTCAGCCGCGCGCCAGCACACCGTCGCCCGCTACCTCGGCCAGCTCGCCCAACCACTCGCCACCAGCATCGGCACCGACCTGCTCACGTGGCTACGGCCGTACCTCGCCATGCGCCTACTGGCCGTCTACCCACTGCACCAGCTGGAGCCGGCGGACGCCGCGTTGTCGATCGGCTTGCTCGCGGACCTGTACGCGCCCGAAGCCGACCTGGCCCAACTGCTGGGACTCACCACCACACGTGGGAGGACAGTCCATGAATCGTGAAGTCGCAATCGTGACCGGAGCTGGCGGCGGCATCGGAGCCGCGATCGCCGCCCGTCTCGCCGCCGACTTCGACCTGGTCCTGGCCCACCGCCACGACGATGACGACCTCGGGGCAGTCGTCGAGTCGGCCCATCAGCGCGGCGCACGCACCAGCACCATCATCGGCGATCTGACACGGTCCACCACACAGGCAATGTTCCAATCCACGGTCGATGCCCATGCCGACCGGCTGGTTGCCGTAGTCAGCAATGCTGGCGCATACCCCCGAATCCCCTGGCACGAACTGGACCTGGACACGTTCCGCAGTCAACTCGAACTCAACCTGGTGACCCACGCCGCGTGCATCCGAGCCGTCACGCCCGTCCTGATCGCGAACGGCCACGGCCGTATCGTGGCCGTCTCCTCGATCCTGACCCAACTCGGCCGCATCGACCTGGCCGGCTACATCGCAGCCAAGAACGGGCTCGAAGGCCTCGTCCGGGCCCTGGCCCGTGAACTCGGCCCGAATAACATCACCGTCAACACGGTACGCCCGGGCTCGATCGAGGTCCCCGCCGAGCGCGCCGTCGTCGACGACCACGCCGCCATGGTGCAACGCCAACTCGACCGGCAGTGCATCAAGCGTCGTGGCCAGCCTGCCGATGTGGCCGCCGCCGTCGCCTTCCTGCTTTCTGCCGCCGCCGGGTTCATCACCGGGCAGGCGCTCAACGTCGACGGCGGCTGGCATCTGTCGTGAACGACCGGCTTCTCTGGATGCGCCACGGCACCTGCCTCGACGGCCTCTGCCGCCCCCGCGCCCACGCCCGTCCCGACACGCCACTGACGATGCGTGGGATCGCCGAGGTCGTCAGCACAGCCCGCCGGCTGTCTGAACGAAACGCCAAGCCGAACGTCATCCTCACCAGCCCTCTACCGCGAGCGACGATGAGTGCCAACATCCTGGCCGAGATCCTTGATGCGCCGATCGCGCCGCCAGATCCGCTCTACGCGGAATGGCGCGCACCCGACTGCGTACTCGGCCTGAGCCCCGACGACTACCCGAGCGAGTACCAAGCGTGGCGCAGCGAACGCCTTCGTGATCCGGATTCGGCTCTCCATGGTGGGGAGAGCCCGACCGCGCTACGACAACGCGCGGTGGAAGCCGTACTGCGCGCCCACGAGGCCGCCCAGCAGGGCGTAGCCCTCATCGTGTCGCACCGCGTCTTCATCGGCGCCGTAGCCGCAAACCTGGAGGGTGCCCGCAGCCCGCAAGAAGCGTTCCAGGCAGCCCGGGACTTCAGACTCGGACCGGCGATGGTCTGGCCAACCTGCCCTACACCGAGAGCAGGGCCTCCTCGTTGGAGATGATGAACTCTTTCAGCGCATCCGGCTTAAGATCCACCGCAGGCAGCTTGTCGATCGCCACCCGGTCGAGCTGGTAGCCACCACGCAACGGATCAGCGAACTCCTCCCCGGTACGGGCATCCTCATTCAGCTGACGTAGCCGACAGGCGAAGAAATGCTGAACGGAAACGCCCTCACCAGCGGGGGCGGTGAACAGGAACACCTGGGCGAACCGGTCCGCCTCGGCACCGAGTTCTTCGTGCAACTCGCGGCGAAGCGCCGCCTCCAGGGAGACATCCGTCGACTCCAGGCCGCCGCCCGGCGTTGTCCAGTACGGTGCCTGGCCGGGCTTGATCCGCTTGATCAGCACGAGTCGGTCGTCCTCATCCAGAAGAACGGCCCGCACCGACCTACGTACGATCTGACGCACGACTTGCCCCTATCCGCGCCCAGAAATCACTAACAGTAGCGTGAAGGTACCCGTCGCAGAGTTGGACGCACAACGAGGCACCTGGTTCAAGCCGCACCCGCCGACACGAGGCTTCAGGTAGTTAATCCATCTCTCCACCGACAAGGCACCCTGTCCCGCGAAGCGCGGATTGGTCCAACGGCTCCCGAGCACCCGCCGAGCGACCACCGACCACCGGCGTACACGAAAAAGGCCCCGACCGGCAGAGAACTACCAGGTCAGGGCCTTGCTCGTTGGTGCGCCGCCAGGGACTCGAACCCCGAACCCGCGGATTAAGAGAATGATCTTGGTTGAGTCATTTAATCCATGTCGGTCGCTGAAGTCCACCTGTTCGTGTTCATGGCCCTGCTTCCTCAAGATGGTGTCCCGCTCAGTCCGTCCGTTGCGAGCCTGTCCCTGGCACCGGAGCACCCGGTGAGCACCCACTGATGCGCCCCGTTGATCGACGGGAATGGCCGCGTCAAAGATGACGAGGTTCAGAGGCCGGGCCTGCCGATTCCGGGCATCGGCGCGCTGCACAGGGCTTCGTCACAGCGGGCGTCCCACGAGGTACCCGGCCGCCACGGGACCCGAAAGGCAGCGGGAGTTGTCAGCGGTCGCGACTACGCTACGTGGGCATTCGATCAACGAAGATCAACCTAAGAGAGGCCAGATGCGCGTCACCAAGGCGCAGATCACGAAGTACAAGAGCGTCACCGACTCCGGCGAGTTCGCAGTCAACGACCGCCTCACGGCACTCGTGGGCAAGAACGAGGCTGGTAAGACCGCCGTCCTAGAGGCCATCTACCGCTTCAACCCCCTGGCGAGCGGTCACCCGACGACGTTCGATCCGCTACGGGATTACCCCCGCAGCAGCTACAACCGCGACAAGGCTCAGATCAGCGCCATTGAGCCGATCCAGCTAACGTTCGCGCTCGACCCTGACGACATGGCTGCCGTCGAGGCCACGTTCGGCAAAGGCTCGGTGATTGCTACCCACGTGAGGGTCGCCCGCCGGTACAACAGCACGACCACCTACTGGAGTTCGCCGATTATCAGCGAGGCCAAGGCGATCGGGCACCTAGTGGAGAAGGCCGGGCTCGACCGGGGCAAGTACGCCAAGCAGACGCGCGGGGCGACGATCGCCGCACTCCGGGCCGAAGAAGAACCGCCGACAGCGGCGGCGGAACTGGCCGGCGACCTGGAAGACCGCGATCTTGTGAGCGAGGCTTGGAGCATCCTGGCCCGTCGACTTCCGAAGATCCAGTATTTCGACGAGTACAGTGTGCTACCGGGCAGCGTCTCGATCGAGCGCCTGCAGAAGGCCGCTGAGGACGATCTCAGCCCGGGCGAGCGCACCGCGCTGGCGCTGCTGCGGCTGGCCGGCGTTGACAGCGAGGAGTTCGCTGAGGCGGACTACGAGGCCCGGAAGGCGTCGCTGGAGGCCGCAGCCAACCAGCTCACCGACGAGCTGTTCGAGTACTGGACGCAGAACGACGGCCTGTCCGTCGAGCTCGACATCGAATCGCGGCCGGTGCCTAACCGGCCGGGGCAACCGGAGCCGTGGCTGCAGATCCGGGTGCGCAACGCGACCCACCGAGTCACCCTCAACATGGCCGAGCGGTCCAAGGGCTTCATTTGGTTCTTCTCGTTTCTGGCCGCGTTCTCTGAGTACGCCGAGGAGGACCGCCGGGTAATCCTGCTCGACGAGCCGGGCTTGAACCTACACGCCAAGGCTCAGGGCGACCTGTTGCGCTACATCGACGAGCGGCTGGCCCCGGACCACCAGGTCATCTACTCCACCCATTCGCTGTTCATGATCCAGCCGCGGCACCTGGAGCGGTGCCGCACGGTCGAGGACCTCCCGAAGCAGGGAACCCAGGTCAGCGAAGACGTGTGGGCCGCGCGGCCCGAGACCGTGTTCCCGCTGCTCGGCGCCCTGGGCGTGGACATGTCCCAGGCGCTGATTGTCGGCCCGGATCAACTGGCCGTCGAGGGCCCAGCCGACGTGGTCTACCTCTCCGTCATGAGCGACCTCGCCCGGGAGAAGGGCAAGACATCGCTCGATCCTCGGTGGACCATTACTCCTATCGGCGGGCTCGACAAGATTCCGACGTTCGTCGCGCTGCTGCGCGCCAGCGACCTGAACATCGCGGTCGTCATGGACGTCGCCGCCGGCGGCAACCAGAAGATCACCAACATGGTCCAGCGCGGGCTGCTGGCCCAGGACCACCTCATCCCGCTGACCGACATCACGGGCACGCCGGAGGCGGACATCGAGGACCTTTTCGATCAAGGTTGGTACCTGAAGCTGCTCAAGGAGAGCAAGGTCGGGGTCGTCGCCAAAAACAAGCTCACCGGCGGCCGCATCGTCAAGCAGGTCGAGGCCGCCCTTGGCTCCCGATTCGATCACTACCAGCCCGCCAGCTACCTCATGCGCACGGCCACCAAGCTACGCGACGAGGTGGACGACGCCACCATCGACCGGTTCGCACAGCTGTTCGCCCGGATCAACAACCTGCTCAGCACCTAGCCCGCCCGTGCCTCGGCGTCCGCCCTGGCCCGGGCGCCGGGGCGCGGCCCGATGCGGCCGGCACGTCGAATCAGGGCCGGAGCTCGTGGACATACTCTTCTCGCTCGATGAGCCGGAGCCGAACCCTCAACGAGCGTCGATGGCGGCCTGCAGATTCGTGTCGGGATCAGGGTGCCATCGACGATGGCGATTTGGTCGACCCGGCGTCGGCGTACCGGGCCAGAGCGAGTAGGGGCCGCGGGTGTCGATGACGACGAGTCCGAACCTCACCAGGTCTCCTCGGCTAGAGGAGCATCGTTTAGCTGGTCGCGAAGACTCCGCCAGTTGGGCATGAACCGGTCCATGAGCTTGGTGAAGCGCGGGCCGTGGTTGCGTTCAAGGTGATGCGTCATCTCATGGACGACGATGTAGTCCAAGCAGTCTGGGTGCTTCTTGGCAAGCTCGACGTTGAACCAAATGTGTCCGCTCTCCCGGTTGCATGACCCCCACTTGGTCTTCATGCGCCTGATTGTCCATCGCGGCACCGACACTTCTAGGATCGGTTCCCACTTGGCAATTAGGTTTGGAATCGCTTGTCGTAGCTGCTCCCGATACCATCGATCGAGCAGTTCACGTCGTCGTTCGGCTGTGGTGCCTTCCGGGACGTACAGCAGCAGCCGTTCGCCGTCTACCTCGAAGTGCGCCCGCCCTGGGCGCTCTATGACCTTTATTCGGCGGCGGACGCCCCAAACATAGTGGGACTCGCCTGTGACCATTTCTCGCTCGGACTGGCGCGCGGCCGAGCGCAGCTGCTCACGCCGGTGTTTGATCCACGGCAGCCGCTGAATCACGGCCAATCGAACGTGCTCGTCGTCAAGCCTGTGGGGAGCTGCGACCCGGACCCGCCCGAGTGGTGGATAGACGCCTATGTGCAGGTTCTTGATGTCCTTGTAGATGACATCGACGTCGATGCCAAGGACCGTCAGGTGCGTGTTAGCGGTACTCATGGCGTGCCCGTACCAGCTCAAACAGTTCATCAAGCCGGTCGAAGTCGTCCGGCAGTGCCCGAGCGATTGCGCGCTTGACCTTCTTTTCCTTGATCGGGTTGCCCACCCACGAGTCTGGCTTGGTGTGCCGGATCGTCGTGTCGATCTCGGCAGCGATCTCGGTCGACGGCCAGAAGAAGTCGATCAGGGCTCGGCGAGCACCGTTATTGGCCCACTCCGGGTATTCGGTGTCGGAATCGCCCTTGCCGAGCTTGGTCGCGTGCTCCAGGAGCTTCGCGAGGTAGTCCTTGTAGTTCAGTGCTCCCTGACGCCGCTCTTCGAGGATGGCGTCGAGCAGTTCGGACATCTTGTCGTAGTACTTAGGGTTCATTGCGCGCTCGTCGATGATCACCTTGCGCATGTTGTTGGTGATGGTCTCCGCTACCGCTTCAGGGTCCTTCTTGATTCCTGCGGGAAGCCTGTCGAGCGCACTGGCACCCATTTGCACAATCAGCTGAATAAGCCCGGCGTCCTGAAAGTCGGACACCACCTCGGAGGGCTTGGCACTGATATAGGTGTCAAGCAGGTGGCGCATGCCGGCCTCGTACTGCTTGAAGTCGACGTTCTCGCCGGCGCCCAGCTTGACCTCGTCGCGCACGTTGGCATAGTGGGTGATCTCGTCCTTGATCACTGCGGCTTCGGCATCGCTGTAGCCAGCGGCGTTCATCTCGTTGGCGAGGTTGCCGTACGCGCGAGTCACGGCCGCCACAGCCTTATACAGCGCCACACGCTTCGGCTCGTTGGACTTAAGCTGCTCGGCGTTGCCCTGCTCGCGGGCACAGAAGTACTGCTGATACTGCAAGGTGTTCTTCGGCGGCTCGACGGGCTCACACAGCGCCCTAATCTTCTCCAAAGCTCCGTCGAGGTCCTCGCGGGCCTTCTCGACCCGGTCGGACAGCAGGCCCTCGATGTCCTTCTTCTCGTAACCTTCCAAAGCACCGCCGGTGTAGTCCGTGATCGCGGATTCAAGCGAGTTGAACAGGTCCCGATAGTCGACGATGTAGCCATAGTCCTTGTCGTCGCCGTCGAGGCGGTTGACTCGGCAGATGGCTTGGAACAGCCCGTGATCCTGCATTTTCTTGTCGATGTACAGGTAGGTAGCGCTCGGGGCGTCGAAGCCGGTCAGGAGCTTGTCGACGACGATGAGCAGGCGCATCTGACCGGGATGGTCGATGAACCGGTCCTTCACGTCCTTCTCGAACTGCTCGACCTTGGCCATCGCCTTGTCGGCAGCCTCGTTGAAGTGGTCGGCAAGCATCTGCCGGTAGATCTCGTACTGGCGCAGTCGCTCGGTAGCACCATGGCCGGAGTCTTCCTTGGCGATATCGCCCGCCTGCGGCGCGTAAGACGTTACTATGGCGCACTTGCCCTTGAACCCCGCGCGCGTGAAAAGTTCGTAGAACTTGCAGGCCTGATATATGCTCGAACTGACTAGGATTGCATTGCCGCGACCGTTCGACAGACGCGGTTTGATCTCCATATCGAGCAGAATGTCGTCGACGATCTGCCGGGCACGCGGCTCTGAACTGACAACCTTCTGCATGGTTCCCCAGCGCTTCTTAAGCTCAGCGCGAGACAGGTCCGTCATGCCCTTGGTCTTAGTTTCGAACCACTTGTCAACCTTTTCGGGGGACGTCAGCTCCTGGTCGATGTTGCGCGCCTCGTAGCGCAGGTCGAGTACGACGCCGTCTTCCACAGCCTCATCGAACTTGTAGGTGTGGATGCAGCTGCCGAATTTATCGATCGTGGTGGCCTTGTCGGCCTTGAGCAGCGGCGTGCCGGTGAAGCCGATGAACATGGCGCCCGGCATGAGCGCCTTCATGGAGTCGTGCATCTTGCCCGACTGGGTGCGGTGAGCCTCGTCGACGAAGACGAAGAGGTTGCCCTTGGCGCGGAAGTCCTTGGGGATGGCGGCGTTTAGCTCGCGGATGAACTGGGTCTCGGCCGGGTCGGGGGCCGACTCGTCCTCTGAGCTGCGGAGCTTGTGGACCAGCGAACAGACCAGCCACTCCTCGCCCGTGTTGAGGGTGGCCAGCAGGTCGGCGCCGCTCTTGGTTCGGTAGATCGACTCGTTGACACCACGGAAGACCTTCTCGATCTGCTCGTCCAGCTCGGTGCGGTCGGTGATGAGCAGCACGCGGCCATTCGGCTGGTTCTCGCGAATCCACTTGGCCAGCCACACCATGGTCAGCGACTTGCCGGACCCCTGGGTGTGCCAGATGATGCCACCCTCGCGCTTGGCGATGCGCTCCTGGGCCGCCTTGACGCCGAAGTACTGGTTATGCCGGCAGGTCTTCTTCTGTCCCGCGTCAAAAACCATGAAGTCGTGGACCAGCTCAAGCAGACGCTCTTTCGAGCAGAGCTGGGTCAGGGAACGATCGAGCGGGTCGGCGATGTCAGACGGCTCGCGCCAGGCCAGCCAGTACTTCTCCGGTGTGTCGACGACGCTGTAGCGCAGCCCTTCCACATCGTTGCCAGCCATCACGAGCTGCACTGTCGTGAAGAACGACCGGATGAACTCGGGACGCTGGTTCCCGTAGCTCTGCCGGATTCCCTCGGAGACCGCGACCTTCGAGCGCTTCAGCTCGATCGTCCCGAAGGCGATGCCGTTGACGTACAGCACGATGTCCGGCCGCTTGGTGTGCTGCCCGAGCACCGTCACTTCCTCAGCCAACGCAAAGTGGTTAGCCTCCGGGTGTGCCCAGTCGATCAGCCACACCGTCTCCGTCTGCTCGCCCACACCGGGCTTGACCTTCACCCCATAGCGCAGCAGGCCGTACACGTCGCGGTTCGCCTCGTACAGGTCACGGCCACCACCGAGCGAAGCGTCGCTCTTTAGCTTGTCGACAGCCTTGTTGATCAGGTTGTCGCTGTAACCGCGAGCACGTAGGTTCTGCGCAAGCAGCTCGACCTCAACGTTCGAGTTCCCATCGCGGTATTCCCAGTTGCCGAGGTACTCGTAACCCAACAGGTTCCGGAACAGCGCGACGACGCGGTCTTGAGCCTTGCGCTCTGGTTGCCCAACATTACTCATGCCGCACTCTCCTCGACCGGAAGACGGGTACGACCAGTCAGAAGCTGCTGCATCATTCCGATCTTGATCTCGCGGGCCTTGGTTAGGCGGGCCCCGAGAGCCTCGATCTCAGAGTCCGCATCGCGGAACGCGCAGACAATCGCCTGCTGCTCATCAATCGGAGGTAAATACAGCTGGACGTCAACCAGCTTGGTCTTCGCGATGTTGTATCTCGTGGCACCTTGCGCCAACGAGGCCACCAGCTTCCGCCCAACATTGGAGCGAAAGAAGTAGGCTAAGTATGTCGGATCAATAAGCTGTGCATTTCTAAGTCGGTAACCGAAGCAGAAGCTGTTCAGGTATGTCGCGGGAGGCGGATCGAAGTCGACGACAGCCGCAAGAGCAACCTCATCGGGGGTTTCAGAGGAGCCGTTGAAAAGGACATCCCATCGCTGCACCTGGTTCTGGTGTTCGCCTGAATTAACGCGTACCCGCTCAAGTCCACGACCGCGGAGCCTCGCGCCTTCCATCACCTCCGTAAAGGTCACGAAGGATGCCGATCCAGAGCCAAAGTCGTGCTTGTCCTTGCCAATAAGGCCACCGTATGTAGCGCCCGCCTCGCGGAGCCTGACTTCCCGCCAGTCGCCAGCAAAGCCGGCGAGGCGCGTTTTCCCGGTCAGGAGTTGCTGCATCATGCCCTGCTTGATCGCCTGCTTCTTGGCAATCATCCGCGCCAGCGTGGCGATCAAGTCGTCTACGTCATCTAGCGCGCGACCGATCGCCCTCTGCTCACGTGAGGGTGGGACGGTCAGCCGGTACTCGGACAGCTCCGCACGGTTAATCTTCGGGATCCCGCTCCTCGCAGACACACTCGTTGCGAAGTTCGTGAAGTCGCTACCAAGAATCGTGTGCAGAACAAAGGAGGCGTCAACGCCTGGCCGCGGGGTAAGCGGATACATGTCTGCACTACAGAGTGCGTCGAAGTCGCACTTGTATGCCTTCTGCAGGTATGGACGAATCTTGCTGTAGATGACGTCTCCGGGCTTCACAAGGTACTTGCCGCTGATGGCACCTTGCGCCGCTGCCGACTCCTTCTTGAGCAAGCGTCCCGTCTGAGAAGCCAAGTGATCCGGTGCGATAAGCGGAAGGTTCCGATACGCAGGTGCCCGGGGATCGACTTGGCCGCTCTTGACCGTCACCAAGTCGAGCAACGCCGTCTCGTTCCACGTTGACAACGTGGTGGACGAGGTCATGACTCGACCCCCATGCTCGCCAGGTGAGTGGCGACCTTCGCTTCGAGCCTCTCTAGTTTGGCATCGAGCGCACTGACGGTCTCGGCGTACCGTTCACCAAGTTCCTGGATCCGCGCAACCAGGACAAGCGTCAGCGAGCTGCCCACACGGGCAATGCGATCCGCGACCGTGGCGTGCCACTTGTCGTCGAGCACGAGCTGCTTGATCTCGGGCAGCGTGAGGTCGCCGTACTTCTTGACGGTCGCCAGATCGAGCGCGGCCTGAGCCTCCTTGGCGGCCTTTTTGGCGATGGCTTCATCGTTGTACAGCTTGATCAGGTGTTGGAGAGCCTTGATCTCTTCTGAGTCAGCTCCTTCGTGCCGGGCTACCGTGAGCCGCGTCGAAGCGAGCACCTTTGAGATCTTGCCGTCGTCCATCGCCTCGGCGAGCAAGCCGTCTTCGACGGCATGCTCCTCGATGTACTCCTCGACAGCGCGGCCGGCTTCCTCGGCCGCCGCGTTCAGCGTGTCAACCTCGGTCTGCTCGTCTGCAAAGTAGCGGGCGACGACGAGCGCAGGCGAGATGAGGTCCATCTTGTACTTGATGGCTCTACGGCCCGAACCAACGATG
This sequence comes from Micromonospora sonneratiae, assembly GCF_042679305.1. NCBI lineage: Bacteria > Bacillati > Actinomycetota > Actinomycetes > Micromonosporales > Micromonosporaceae > Micromonospora > Micromonospora sonneratiae. The sequence goes on from NZ_JBHTMP010000008.1 coordinate 25,812, forward strand.
AGATCGGGCGTCTCAGTGAGCTTGCGATCCTTGTCCTCGATGGTCTTGCGAGGCTTCGCCCCGTCGAGCCATCCATCGTTCATGATGAGGAAGACATCATCGTGCATGTCGCCGTGCCAGTACGTCATGAGCTGCTCGTAGACGTCGTACTCGTCGAGCAGCGGGGTGTCCTTGAACCGGGCCAGTAGATCGTCGCTGATGTGGGCGATCAGGTCCTTCGGGACGGTGTTGGCGTCGATCGCTTGCAGGATAGGCCGGTGGGCTGCGAACCAGTCGTCAACCTGGCCGCGCACATCGGTAGCGAACTTCTGGAACTCGTCGGAGTCCAGGATGGTCTGCTGCACCTCGGTCACGCCGACCGCAAGGTCGCTGTAGCCGGGGCGGTTTGGCTTGAAGAGCGTGGCGCGAAGGTTCGGGAAGGCCTCCCAGTATCCGCTCAGCGCGTCCAGGTCGCGGTCTGGGATACCGCCGTGCAGGTGGGCGTGGAGGTCCTGGATGTCCTCCGGTTCTGACGAATCGATGTAGCGCGGGATGTTGAGATTGTAGTCGTTCTTCGGATCGGCAATCTCGTGCAGCGGCACCATGCGCGAGTAGCGCTCGATCTCGACCTGCCGATTAAAGACGTCGACAATCTTGTGGATGTCCTGGCTGCGGAGGCGATTCTTGTTGCCGTCCTTGATGAAGCCCTTGGATGCATCGATCATGAAGACGCCGGTGCGTGCCTGGGCATTCTCCTTGTCGAGGACGACTATGCAGGCCGGGATGCCGGTGCCGTAGAAGAGGTTGGCGGGCAGGCCGACGATGCCCTTGATGTAGCCACGGCGCAGCAGTTCCTTGCGGATGCCGGCCTCAGAGTTACCGCGGAAGAGCACACCGTGCGGCAGGATGACTGCGGCCTTGCCGTTGCTCTTGAGAGACTTGAGAATGTGCAGCAGGAAGGCGTAGTCACCGTTCTTCTCCGGCGGCCGGCCAAGTTCGAAGCGACCGTACTCGTTCTCCAGGCCGTTGCTCCACGACTTGATCGAGAACGGCGGATTGGCGACAGCGAAGTCGAAGGTCCGTAGTTGCGCACCCTGGGTGAACTGCGGGCTGGTAATCGTGTCACCCTTGCGGATGTCGCGGTCCTCGTAGCCGTGGAGGATCATGTTCATCTGGGCCAGCGCCCAGGTAGCGTTGTCCTTCTCTTGACCGTAGATGGTGAGGCCGCGCGGGGCCTCATCAGCAACCTTGAGGAGCAACGAGCCAGACCCACAAGTGGGGTCGTACACCGTGTGGTCCTGCCGGGTGCCCGGTCCGATACCGACGACTTTGGCAAGTACGCGCGAGACCTCGGCCGGGGTGTAGAACTGTCCCTTCGACTTGCCCGACTCCGTGGCAAAGTGCCGCATCAGGTACTCGTAGGCGTCGCCGAGCAGATCGTCGCCCTCGGCGCGGCTCCCTCGGAAGTCCAGGTCAGCGAAGATCGTCACCAGCTTGGAGAGGCGATCCTGCATCTCCTTGCCCTTGCCAAGCTTCTCCTCGTCGTTGAAGTCGGCCAGGTCAATGACCTTCTCCAGCCCGTTGGCCTCGGCGAGCTTGCCGATGATCTTGTTGACCTTGTCGCCGATCTCCTTGTCCCCCTTGAGGGCGACCATGTCATCGAAGGAGCCACCTACGGGCACGTCGATCAAGGAGGTCCGGTCGGACTTGGCCTTGTCCGTCACGTACTTCACGAACAGCAACGTGAGGATGTAGTCCTTGTACTGACTGGCATCCATGCCGCCGCGCAGCTCGTCGCAGCTCCGCCAGAGTGAGCTATACAGGTCCGACTTCTTGAGAGCCAACGTCACTCCACCCCCTTGTCCATGTCGAGAGCGGGGCCTGCCCACAGGACAGGGCGGGAGTGCGACTTGTGCATGCTGGGACGTCCATCCTTCATAACGCTGAGCGACAGTTTCGTCACATTGAGCAACGCCTGAACTGCGTGCCCTAACGATAGCGTCGGGCACTGACGGGTCACGTCCCGCGCTGACGGCGCGGCGGATGGCACGGGGTCTCCTTGCAGGGCCGGGGAAGGGGGTCCGGCGAGGAGGGCAGACCAACTTCGGGCTTAACAGACCGCTCTCGAGCCACTCCCGCCACCGGTTGTGGCCGGGGCGCAGGCCGTTAGGGAGCCAGCCCGTGGGCGGGAAGTGTTTCCCGAGCGACCCCGACCACAACCTCGAAGATCATGGCTGCAGACCCTGATCTCCGGCCACCAATTCAACAAGTTGGAGACCTCTCTACTGTCGGCGGGTTGACAAGAGAGGTGCCGTTAGATCCACACTCCCGCAGGTCGCGGCTACGCCGGCTTTGTCGCGCCACGGCGCCGAGGGACGACGGCGGCGGTGGCTTCGGCGGCGGCGTGGGATAGCTCGGGAAGGACGTCGCCGTAGAACTTGGCGGTGAAGTGTGGGCTGGAGTGGCGCAGCCGACTGGAGATGACTTTCATCTGGACGCCGGCGGCGAGTCCCATGGTGGCGGCGCCGTGGCGGAGGTCGTGGAGCCGGATGGGTGGTAGCCCGGCTTGGGTGGCGAGGTGGTGGAAGTGGTCGGTGACGTCAGCAGGGTGGAGGCGACCACCGGTCGGGGTGGTGAAGACGAGCCCGGTGGTGGTCCAGGCCGCCCCGGCCGCGAGGCGTTCGCGGTGTTGCCGGATGCGGTGGGCGCGCAGCACCGCGACGGTTTCCGTGTCGAGGGCGATCGCGGCTTCGCTGTCGGTGGTTTTGGGTTTGTCGATGGCGGTGGTCCAGCCGTGTTGGACGAGTTGCCAGCGGACGGTGAGGGTGGCGGCGTCGAGGTCGAGGTCGTCCCAGTGCAGGCCGCAGGCTTCCCCGCGGCGTAGGCCGGTGAAGGTGATGAGGTGGTAGAGGGCGTAGAGCCGGTCGTCGGCGTCGTGGGTGTGGTCGAGGAATCTGCCGGTGTGTTCGGGTGTCCAGATCATGACGGGGCTGGGGGTCTTGCCGGTGTCGCGCCAGGTGCGGATGCGTTGCTCGGTCCAGACGGTGGGCTTGGGTGGTCGGGCGGTGGGGAGTTCGATCATGAGGGCGGGATTGGTGTCGATGTAGCGGTGGCGGCGCATCGCGTCGTTGAGGGCCTTGCGCAGGGTGGCGTGGATGACGTGCAAGGTCCTCGGCCCAATGTTCCGCTGGTTCTTGACCTGGTCGCGTTTCACGGGGTCGCGGCTGGCGCGCAGGGTGGCGATGCTGGTGTTGCGCTGGGCGATGGCGTCGTACATGGCATCGATGTGGCCGGGCCGGAGCCGGTCGATGCGCAGGTGGCCGAGGTGCGGGATCAGGTACAGCCGGATGTGCCCTTCGTAGGAGCGCACGGTGCCGGTCTTGATGTTCTTGCGTCCGGCAAGCCAGTCGGTCAGGTACGCCTGCATCGTGGGTAGCTCGGTCGGGGTGATGTCCAGGTGCAACGCCCGCCGGACCTGCTCCCGGCTGGGGATGGGCGCGCCGGTCTTGACGGCGGTTTCGATCAGGTCGCCAGTCTTGACGCTGGTGTCCGGGTCGGTGGGGTCAGGGACGGCGAGCGCTGCACGGATGCGGTCGAGGACGGCGTCGGCGAGCGCCTGGGTGGCGTAGGGGCCGTGGCGTAGTGGGCGGCGGGTGCCGTCGGCGCGGGCGGGGATTTCGATCTGCCAGTGCCAGTGGCCGTGGGTGCGGGACCAGGCGCCGCCGGGCCGGCGAAGCTGGGGACAGGTACGTCCCAGTCGCCGGCCCGTGACGCTGTCGCGGCAGCCGCAGCGTTTGAAGGTGGATCCCTTCACTCATCGTCTCCTGGATGCTCTCTGTGGTGCCGCCAGCGGTGTCGGGTGGAATCCGCTGGTGGCGGGGTCATCGCATCCACGCTCACCTTCGCAGCAGCATCAAGTCGCCCGCCCCCGGTCGCGGCGGGTTCGGGTTGGAGGAGGTGGAGCAGGGCGGCGACCGGGACGATGATGCGGCTGCCGGCCCGGATCAGCGGTATAGGGAACTGGTCGGTGGCGGCGAGCCGGTACGCCTGGGATCGGCTGATCCCGAGCACCGAGGCGGTGGTGGCGAGGGTAGTGGTGACGCCGAGCGCACGGATGCGCTCGATCGTCCACACCTCCCCGATGCCAGGCGCGGTGGTGTTGTCGGTCGTGGTGCGGGTGGTCTGGTCAGCGTGATTCGTTGCGCTGTTCATGATCAGGCTTCTCCTGGCTGTGAGAGGGATGGCTGCGCGGTAGGAGCGGGGTAGCCCCGTCGCTGTCGACCGGGACAGGGGTGGCTGCTCCGCCACCGTTGCGCCGCTCCGGTGACAGAGGCAGTGACGTCGGGTTGGTCGGCGTGACTGGGTTGACGGTCGTGTCGGGTGGTGCCGACGACTCGGTCTTGAGGGTCTTGAGGGTCTTGAGGAGTTCGGATACTCGGGTGTTGGACACTGTGTGACCGGCTGCGCGGAGGGCTTCGGCGAGTGCCGCCCGGGTCAGTGCCTGCCCGTCCGCGGCGAGCCGGTCCCGAACAGTTCGCGCCGCCGGCAGCAGCTCGGCCACGTCACCGGACGGCTGCGCGGACGGTCCCCGGTCCGCTCGCCGCTGCCGGTCCCGTCCGCCATGTCGGCGACGAGCCTCCGGTGAGCGGACGGTCCGGGTGCTGGACCGCTCCCCCGCCGTGACAGCGGACCGGGTCGCCTCGTCCGGTCCGCTGTCCGCAGCGGTCCGTCCGGCTTCGTACAGTCGGTTGTGCCCGACGGTCCCGGGTTTGGTGGGCGTGGCGGTGCCGGTGCGGCCGAGGGCGATCTTGACCATGACGAGGAACCCGAGCGCGGGGACGGCGGCGGCGACCCAGCCGATGATCGAGGGTTCGGCCTCGACGACCTGCGCCGCCAGGGACAGGGTGACGGCGCAGGCGAGCACGGTGGCGGGGAACATGGTGGAGGTGTGGGCGCGTTTGCGGCGGCGGAGTTCCAGGCCGGAGGCGATGGACATCAGTTCCAGGACGATCGCGTCGGCCCAGGCCAGCCAGCCGGGTTGGCCGTGCGCGGCGGCCACGTTGTGCACGTGGGTGAAGCTGGCCGCCCCCGCTGCGCCGCCGATGGCCAGCATGATGACGACTTGGACGCCACCCTCGGCGCGGCTGCCGCGCGGACTGGTGTCCGGGTCAGGGACCGGTGCTGTCGTGGCCAATCACCTCCCCGACCCCGGACAGGGGTTCCGGTCCGTCCGTCAGTCGCAGGAGGCGGGACCGGATGGCGGACCGACCCAGCGTCGGACAACCATCGGGACAGGGACCTGACTCTGGTCGGGGACCGCCCGCAGCGGACGCGGGACTCGGACGCGGTCCGCCCGGTGTGGGAAGGGACGTCCGGTCTCTCACGGATCTGTCGGGACCGGCTGAGCCGGTCCCGACAGATCCGTGACAGACGCCGACCTCTGCCGTCCGCCCGGCGGTAGAGGTACCGTCCGCCGCCGTCCTGCGGTCGCCGATCACGCCACCTCACCCGCCCGACGCGAGGCGTCCACCACGTACCCGGCAAGGTCGGCAAGCCGCAGCCGCTGCCATCCCCCGCTGGCCACCGCCCACACCGCCTCCGCCGGGCTCAGGCCCGCCGTGACGGCGTGGTCGCGGGCACCGGTGGCGACCGGCACCGACAGCGGCACCTCGCCCAGGACGCGGCGCAGATTGCGTTCCCGGGCGGCCGAGTGCAGCCAGAACAGCACCGGCCACGCCCGCCCGATCTTCGCGAACAACTCCCGGTAGCCGTCCACCTTGCCGGCCAGGATCGACAGCTGCTCGGCGCCGGTGTCGTACTCGACGAAGAACGGCACCTCGACACCGTCCTCGAGCCACCGGCCGTAGCCGTCCGGACGGACCCGCGGCTGATACGCCCGCACCAGCCCCGGATCCTGCAGGCTGGTGAATGTTCCGGCGCGCTGGCACACCGCCTCCGGTAGCCACTCCACCAAGCCGGTGCCCGGATGGGTGCGGGCGTGCCCGACCAGGTCGGTGAAGAAGCCGTTCACCCCGAGGCGGTGGCTGAGGGTGCGGGTCGAGGTCCAGCGCCGCCGCTCCACCCGGGCGTGGTCCCGCCGCGGTGGGCGTTCGTCCCGGCTGGCCGCGATGACCTCGGCGCCGAGCTGGTCGATGACGTAGTGGTACGGGTACGAGCCGCCGTCGGCCCGCTGCGGCCGGAACCGGGCGACGAGGCGCAACCGGTACAGGGTCCGCAGCCGCCGCTGACAGAAATCGAGGGACGGGAACAGGGCGATCGCGAGCTGGAACGACGTCAGCACGCCGTGGTCGTACAACCAGCCCAGCAGCACACGGTCACGGCCGGTCAGCTGGGACTGGACCCGAAGGACCGGATCATCCACCAGCTACCACCTCCTTCCCGGGTAGGGAATGCCAGCCCCAGGGGGAGAGACCCGAGACCAGGCAGGGTCTGTCGCAGGACAAGGCGACGGCTCTGACAGCCGGGGTGACCTGCGGTGTGAGAGGAAACAGGGGGTCGGTTCGGGAGTCCGGCTGAAGACTGACGTCAACGCTGACGCCAAGCCCGACCCTCGAACGGGGATCAAGCCGGAACTTGTCACTGCCGATGCCTATGGCAGCAGGTGAGGGTGTGGGCGAAAGCACGAGAACTCCTTGGTTGGGGATGGGGAATGTGATGTTGCTGGCGCGGTCGGGTCACCGGCGCCGCGGAGCGGAAGAGTCCCGGTGAGAGGCATCCCTGCGCCGCCCCTGCCGTCATCGTCGTCAGCGGCGCACGACTGCCGGCCGCCGTGAGCACCGGCAGACGAATGGACCTGGGAAAGCGCGAGCAGGTAGTTGACGGCGGAGTGGGGCTAGCCTGTTGGGTCATGTCCGCCCCTGCGCCGCGTCCGTTGCTGTTCCTTGACGTGGACGGCACCCTTATCCCGTTCGGGACATCGACGGCGGCTCCGCCGGGCATGTCACACGATTCGACCGGGGCAGCGGCCCTACCGGCCGACGCCCATCCCCTGCTGCACAGGGTCGATCCGGAACACGGCCGCCGGCTGAGGGCCCTGCCATGTGATCTCGTGTGGGCGACAACCTGGATGAACGACGCGAATGACATGCTCGCGCCGCTGCTCGGGCTACCGCCTCTGCCGGTCGTGGACTGGCCCGACTCCGACGAGGTGGGGATCCTGCACTGGAAGACCCGCGGGCTGGTCGAGTGGGCGCAGGGAAGCCCCTTCGTCTGGGTCGACGACGAGATCTCCTACACCGATCAGGAATGGGTGTCGACGCATCACCAGGCTCCGGCCCTGCTACATCGGGTCGACCAACGTCGCGGGCTGACCGAGCGCGACTTCACGGTCATCGAGGGCTGGCTCATGCAGGCGCGGTAGGGCGAGTTCCATGCCACCGCAGTCACCGTGCTTGACGGGCTGTCTAGCCAGTCGGGCCGGCGTTTGCGGACGGTGCGCGTGGAACGGGGGCACCGTTCGCCGGCTGGGCCGCTCTACGGGGACGGAACGTTAGGAAGCTGGTCGTCGTCACGTCCGGTCTGGGGTAGCCCGGCGGCAGCGGCGAGGGCCTCGACGGCCTCGTCCAGACCGGTGGTCTCGGGGAGCACCAGTTCGCCCGGCCAGCCGAGGACGTCATGGGCGGCGTACCAGCCGCTCATGTTCTCGGCGGTGAACTCACCGGCCTGCGGGCGGGTGAGGTGCCGGCGCAGGGTCTCCGGCAGGGACACATCGAGGTAGCAGAACAGCGACCGGCCGCGGTGGTCGTCCCGCAGGGCGGCCAGCATGCTGCGGTAGCGGCTGGCATGCATGATGCCCTCCAAGACCACATGGTAGCCGTGGTCGAGGGCGAACCGGACGGTCTGCCCGATCAACGCCGGTGCCGCGCCGCCGGGCAGGTCCCGCTCCCGCAGCACGATCCGGCGCAGGTAGTCCTGCTCGACCAGGGCGCAGCCCCGGCCGTGCCGGCGTCGTAGCTCGCGGGCGATGCTGCTCTTGCCCGAGCCGGAGTTGCCCCGGATGCAGACGAGGATCGTGTCCGGGTTGCCGGTGGGTTCAGCGAGCACGATCCCTCCTCGGATTCACTCGTTGCGCACGGTGAGGTCGAGGGCGGCGACGGTCAGCCGGGTGAGGTCAGGAAGTTGGTCTTCGTCGACGGTGACGCCGCGCAGGTTGTCCAGCGACGTCTTGAGACCGTGGAGGCGGCTGCCCCGCAGGTCGGTCCCGTCGAGGTGACAGGAGTCCAGTTCCAGACCGGCGAGGTCACATGACCGCAGCGCGATACGCGGTAGCCGGCAGGAAGACCACGCGCCGTTTGTGAGAGTGCAGTCGGTGAACGCGACCGAGCCGGCGGCGGTGACGCGCTGGAGGGTGGCGTAGTCGAAGCGGCAGCCGTCGAACAGGACGTCCTTGAGGCGTACGTCGGTGAGTCTGGTGCCGGTGAACCGGGAGCCGGTGATCGCGCAGCGTTCGATGGTGATGCCGGTCAGGGTCGCGCCGGAGAAGTCGGTGCGGGTGATCTCGCAGCCGTTAAGGCTGCCGGCTTCCCAGGTGCTCTCGCTCAGGTTCACGCCGGTGATCAGGCTGCTGCGGATGCTGATGTCCTCGAGGTGCGAGCCGTGCCGCGCGGCACCCTCGACGAGGGCCTCGGTGAGGCTGCCGGCCAGGTCCGTGGCGGTGTCGAGGTCGTCTGGTTCGAGGTCCGGCAGCAGGATCTTCACGTCGCCGATCGTGGTGGTGCGCATGTGTCCTCAACCTGTGTGGGCGCGGGGTGGGCACGCCACCCCGCGCGTCCCGTGGTGGGGTATTACTTCTTCTTGTTCCAGTTGTCCCAGCCGGGTCGGCTGTCGAACTTACCCTTGTTGTCCCAGGTGGGGCGGTTGTCGAACTTCGCCGCGTCGATTGACGCTACCGACCGCTGCGGGTCGACGCCGAGGCGGGCGAGTTGCTCGGGTGCGGCGTTGATGAGGGTCGCGAGGGCGTTGGTCATGGGGCTCCTCCTTGAGGGGTGAGGTGATCCGCGGCGGCGCAGACGAGGGCCTGTCGGGTGGTCCGGCAGTAGGTCGTCTCGCGGGCAGTGAACGTCGCGTGCTCGAAGTAGCGGTTACCGGCCTGGGCGCCACGGCAGAAGTCGTAGAAGGCGCAGTGGTCGGCGCAGTCGTTGAGGGCCGTGACGAACTCGGCGACATAGGCCAGGTCGCCGGCGCGGGCGAGCATGGCCGTGATCGGCTGATGGAGGACGTTGCCGGCGATGAAGTCGCCGTATCGCGGCTCGGCGATGCCGAGCAGCTCCGGTGACAGCAACACCACCTGCCCATCCCAAGAGACGGTCGGGATCGGCTCATACGGCTCGTGGTCGACGCGGCCAGCGCGGGTGGCGGCGAGATAGTCGGCCAGCCGGTCCACGTCGCGGATCCGCAGCGGACTGCCGCCGACGCGACGGGCGATGACGTGCTGCCAGAACCGGTACGCGGCATCCTCCGACACCGGCGCCCGGTCGGCGACCTCCTGCTCTTCGATGTTGAAGCCGACCGACTGACAGCCGGGCAGGCCGGTGAAGAAGTCGACGAGGGCTTCCGCGTGGTCGATGGTTTCCGGGGTGACAACACAGATCACCGAGTACCTCAGCCCCGCTTCGGCCAGGGTCTGCATGCCGCGCAGGGTACGGGCGTCCGTTCGGTTGGCGGCCCGGTCGAGGCGGTTACGGTTCAACGCGCGCGGTCCGTCGATGCTGACCCCGACCTCGAAACCGTAGGTGGTGAACAGCTCGCACCACTGGCGGTTGATCAGCGTCGCGTTCGTCTGGATCTCGTGACGCACCATCCCCGCGCGCCGCAGCTCCTCAAACGGGGCCAGCAGGCCCCGGAACAGCCCGATGGGTGTGGCGGTGGGTTCACCCCCGTGCCACACGACACTCACGGGATGACCGCTGTTCTGCTGGGCGATCGACTCGGCACAGGCCCGCGCGACCGCGCCGCTCATCAGGCGGAGGGATCTCCGATCGGGCAGGTAGCAGTAGGTGCAGTCGAGGTTGCAGAAAGTCGTCGGCTGCACGACCAGAGTGTGGAAGCTGCCAGCGATCGCCGGCTGGTCGGTGGCGTTGATGAGGCCGATGCCGTTCACGAGGGGGCCTCCTCGATGCTGGCGGCCGTGGTGGTGCTGACGCGGTAGGCGTGGGTGTGGCGGGCGGGCCAGCCGAGGAACCGGTCGAACATGTCGGCGGCGCTGCCCGTGACGTTCGGGTTGAGCCGGTGCAGGTCGTCGATCGCGTCGTGCAGGCAGCCGGCCAGGTAGAGGAACAGGCTCACCGGCACTTCTCGATACTCGGCCAGGAGCGCGAGCTTCGCCGCGCCGCAGGGCCACGGCTGCCCGCACCGGCGGCACAGCCACAGCGGGCGCATCGGCAGATGCTCCACCTCGGCTGGCGCGAGCCGATTCGCCGCGAGACGGCGCTGCTGGCCGGTCACCGGCGACCGCCCTCGCGGGCCTGCTGCTCGAACAGCCGACGCCACACGAAGGTGAGCAGCGGCGGATCAGCGGGCCACACCTGCCCCGGCGAGGCCGTCCACCTGGGCTCGGGGCGCCGGGACTGGCCGGCTATGGCGTTACGCGAGACGTACACCGTCATGCCGCCACCCCCACCAGGGACGATGAGCGGCGGGCTCGCCGGGGGAAGGGCGGGCCCGCCGCCGCACCACGGCGGCTGGGAGCAGACCGCCGATCACCCACCCGCGCAGCCCTCATGGCGGTACGCAGGCGGGGAAAGCGCCGAGACAGTTCGCTCCTGGACAGGCCGAGCCAGCGGCCCAAGCCGTGGTGTGGTGCGCCGCTCATCGATCCCTCCATCTGCAGCTCCCTGTCAGTCATCCCTAACACCGGCATCGACACGCGCCGGTGATCCGGGGTGAACTGAACGTAGGGGCGGCCGGTACGGAGGACCGGGAAAATCCGTACCGGGTCCGGCGGGCTTCAGCGGGCAGGGTGATGGTGTGCGAGGGATGACGGACGACATGACGATCGGCCAGCGCGTCGCCTTCTACCGGCGTCGGCGAGGGCTCTCCCAGGAGGTGCTGGCCGGTCTGGTCGGCAAGACGCAGGAGTGGTTACGCAAGGTCGAGACGAACCGGGCCGACCTGGACCGGCTGTCGGTCATACGCGCGATCGCCAAGGCCCTCGACGTGTCCCTCGGCGACCTGATCGGCGCCCCGAGCCTGTTCGAGTGGTCGGACGACTCCGGACGCGAGACCATCCCCGCCTTGCGGGCCGCGCTTCACGACTATCGTCACCTCGCGCCGGCGCTTGCCAGCACGGGAGACGTCGAGGCACCTGCCCTGCGCGAGATCGAGAACGACGTAGCCGAGATCTGGACCGCCTACCAGCACTCCCGTTATGGCACCCTTGCCCGCCGGCTGCCCTACCTCATCCACGACTGTCTCACCGCCACTGAGGCGTACGACGGAGACGACGGCCAGCGCGCGCACGCGATGACCGCCTACGCGCACCAGCTCGCCGCGTTGTTCCTCACCAAACTCGGCGAAGGTGACCTCGCGTGGACCGCCGCCAGCCGAGGGCTGGCGGCCGCTAACGCCAGCCACGATCACGTCGTCATCGGCTCACTTAGCCGCTCCGCCGCGCACTCGCTGGCGTCCATCGGTGAGTACGCCCAAGCCCGCGGCCTCGCCGCCACGGCGGCGCGGTTCCTGGAACCCCGGCTCGTCAGGCCGACTCCGCAGCTGCTGTCGGTCTACGGCAGCCTGCACCTCGTCTGCGCGCTGGCCGCCGCTCGAGACGACGACCGCGCCTCGGCCGACACCCACATCACCGAGGCCGATGCCGCCGCACAGCGACTCGGTGCCGATGGCAACCACGTGTGGACCGCGTTCGGGCCGACCAACGTGTCGATCCACAAGACCACCGTGGCGATGGAACTCGGCGACGTGCAACGCGCCATCGCCATCGGCGCCCCACTCGACACCAGCACCGTGCCCGTCGAGCGGCGGGTCCGGCACGCCATCGAAACCGCCCGAGCCCTCGCCCGATGGAACCGCATCGACGACGCGCTCGCCGCGCTCCTAGACGCCGAGACCCTCGGGCCCGACCAGGTGCGCTACCACCAGCTCTCCCGCGACCTCGTCCGAGACATCCTCACCCGCCCCCGGCCACCACGACTGGCCGTCGAACTCAGCGACCGAATGGGCGTCCGGACGGGAGGCCCCCGCTGGTAAATGGACTCAGATCAACCGGCTCGTGTAGCCGACTGCCACCAGGCGCTCGAAGGCCGCCCGCACCTCGTCCGGCATCTCCTGCGGGATCGCGAACCCGCGCTCGGCGTACACCTCGATCCGCTGCGTGTCGCCGACCAGCATGTCCACCACCCGCCGCGGGTCGCCAATGCTGCGCACGTAGTCGTCCAGTTTTAGTGGATTCGAGGCGCACACCACATCGACCTCCGGCCAGATCAGCCTGCAGGTGGCGTAGGCCCGACGCTGTTGGTAGGGCCGCGACATGATCAGCACCGACTTCACCGGAATCTGGTGTTCGGTCAGGAGCTGACGCGAGTACTCCAGGTTCTGAGCGGTGTTCGTGGCACGCGGCTCCACGAGAATCGCTTCCCCGGGTACGCCCTGCTCGATGGCGTACTCGCGGTAGTGCACTGCTTCTCCACGCGGAAAACGCTCGACGGTCGTCGGGGCGTTCGCGCCGGTGAACACGATCCTGGGGAACAGGCCCTCGTGAAACAAGCGCGTCGCGATGACAGCCACCCCGAGGTCATGACTGCCCAATCCGATCCCCACGTCGCACGGGCGCAACTCGTGACGCATGTCGTGGTAGCGCCACAGCGTCTCCACATCAGCCCGGATCGCGTCAGGGATCGCCTCGGCAGGTGCCTCTGCATGCCGGTTCATCAGCACCTACCAGGTCCGGTCCGCGCTGGTTCCCTCATGCCGCCAGCGTAGGGCTAGCAGGGCAGCAGGACGCCGCTGACTCCAGCACCACGCCGCTGACCTCGTCAGGACCAGAGGGCTGGCGGCGGCCAAGGCATCGTGAAGGGCTGCGGTCAGTATCCGACCTCGACGAGGCAACGCCTGCCGCCTTCGCCCGGCACCTGCCACACCTGCTCGTCCGGCCAGTGGCGATACAACAGCTGCCGTGTGGTCGTGGCGACAGCGTTCGGCAGCGGCCCACGAAACAGGTCGGCCTGCAGTCGTTCCTCCCGCTCGGCGTCCTGCGCGATCAGCAGAACCGCCCCGACCGGCACCAGCCGGTCCGCACGCCGGTAGCCGGCCAACAGTCCACCCAGCCCTGACGCCGGCCGCTCATGCTCGGCGACAACGTCGCCGACCGGGCCACGGTCGACGTGTACCAGGAACCGCAGGCACCGCCCGTCCTGCAGCCATATGCCGTAGCCGTCGGCCCGCAACTGCGCGAGGTCGTGCTGGCGCAACCATGACGAGGTCTCCATCGTCGCCAGCCACTGGAACAGCTCGCACCGCCCCGGGTTGCGCCGCGACACCTCGATCAACGGCAGGAACAGCAGGGCATCCGCCCTGCCGGAGGGCCGCTGACCCAACCGCAGCGGAACCGGCCGCCCCGACGCCGTCAGGGCGCGGCGGAGCACCTCCGTCCCCTCGGCCGTGACCTCGTACCACCAGGTGTGGGTCCGGTCCTCCGGCGAGCGTTCACGGCGCACCAGCCCCGCCTCGTGCAGCCACACCAGGTCGCGGTGGGCCGTCAGCCGCGACACCGCACAGACGAGCGCCACGTCCAGCGTCGACGCGGAACCGTGCTGCGCCAGGTACGACAGGATCCGCCACCGCCGCGGGGACAACCGCCGCGCGGCACCCTGGTCGCCCATCCCCTGATGATCCCTCCGAGCCCCGGCGGTCCGACATCCTGTTTCCCACAGCTGCAACAGAGAGTGATCGATGCTTTGACCGGGAGATCGGAAGTTGGGACCGCCGTGGCCGGAGACAGCGCCCGCCGTGGGCCGTTGGGCCAGGCGTCGGCGAGCCGTGCGAGCACCCACATACCCAAACCGTGGTTTTGGGGCCGATTTTGGAGATCACTGTTCAATGAATCAGCCGAAGAGCTGAGGACGAAGGAAGCGAAGCGGTTAAACCGGGCCACCAAAAGTTGATCTCCACGGAGTGCACCGCACTGCGGTACCGATCGCCAGAAACGCCTGACGCACGCCTTCCCGGCTCGGCGATGAAGCGCCACCCACCGAGACAGTGGTTACTGAAAGTGATCAATTCAGGAGAACTCTCCGCGCCAGCGTTCGGCTGGGCAGCCGCCTTCGCCCCCGGCCGGCTAGCGCCAGATCCCCAGATGTGAGACTGTCTATGTAACTAACAGTGCATGTCCAACTGCGTTGAGCAATGTGGGTGGTTCCGTTGGAACAGCTTCCGTTGTGGGGACCGAGCACCGACGAAGAGCCGAGGCCGAAGCCAGTCCTGGCACGACCAGCAAAGCTGCGCCTCCTGATCACGGTGAAAGCGGCACCCAACCCCTCCGCGCGGTACGGGGAGACGGTCTGCGTCGGGGCACTGGGCATAGACCCACCCTGGACGGGCTGGATTCGCCTCTACCCGGTCCACTATCGAGACCTCGACGACGACGGCAAGTTCCACAAGTACGACATCATCTACGTCGACGCACTGCCAGCCAGGCAAGACCAGCGACGCGAGAGCTGGAAGCCGATCGTGGACACCATCACCACCGAACGGCACCTCGCCAGTCGGCAGTCGCGTCGAAACCTCCTCGATCCACTCGTCGAAGACTCCATGTGCCGGCTCAACAAACAGGCCCGCGACGACCCGAGCGCACGATCGATCGCACTGATTCGCGTGGCCGACATCTCGGCTCTGCAGGTCAAGCGACATCCCGGATGGTCGGCGGAGGATCGCAGGAAGATCACTGGCTACCTCAACCAGCTCGACCTACTGGAACCGGCGAAACGCAGCCCGCTTCAAGCACCACGCTTCACCGGCGCCTACCGCTACCGCTGCGCGGACCGTCAGTGCCGCGGCCACCAGCAGACACTCTGGGACTGGGAGTTCGTCGCCCTACAACGTCGCCTGGGCCAGCTCACCGACCCGGAGGCCGAGGAGCAGCTGAAGAACAAGTTTCTCACCCAGCTCTGCGCCGCCGACCGCGACGTCGCCTTCTACGTAGGCAACCAAGCGGCAAGACCGCAGTCCTTCAGCATCGGCGGCGTCTACGCACCGAGACGGCCCACCGCCCGGTACCGGCTGCACGTCAACTAATGACGTCGGCCAGCACGTCGGCATGGCACGCATCCTCGACCCGACACCAGCACGCCAACTGCTTCCCCGCGAGTTCCCGACGCGCCCGGTCAACAAGGGCCGGCTGCCCCACAAGCCACTGCCGATAGAGGCGTAACGCCTCCGCCCGATCATGCTTCCGCAGGCTAAACGGATTGGCCCAAGGAGAACGCCGCAACCCGAACCCCTGCCGCCCCACGTACACGGCACCCGGTGGTACCACCGGGTGATAGAGATCCCCCTGCACACGAACCCGAGGCTGTCCCCCCACGCCGCCAGCGTAATCGGCGACGACCGGCCCCGCGTGGATGCTCGAAGGAAGCGCATCGACGCCCGGACTGGCGGATGCTCCAATGACCACGGCCCGATGCAGGCTGGCCACCTCAGAGATGACCATGAGGGCAGTCGTCCACGGAACAACTACATGTCCCAGCAACCCCGGCCCGGTCCAACGGCTCCCGAGCACCCACCGAGCGACCACCCACCACCCACGTACACGAAAAAGGCCCCGGCCCGGTGTGAACCACCAGGCCAGGGCCTTGATCGCCTGTGCGCCGCCAGGGACTCGAACCCCGAACCCGCGGATTAAGAGCCAGCGTCAATCGATGCCCCGCGTGCCCACGCTTCCCACCAGTCCACGAATCGGCAGGTCTCGGCTGATACCACCGGACGCACGTACCACACAGTCCATATGACGCCGACCCTGTCCACGGCGACCGAGCACCCGCCGAGCACCCGGATGTACGTCGCCCGGCGCTACGCCGACAGGCGATAACCGCCACCCCACGACGAAACCCAATGCTTCGGGCCAATGGTTCACCAATCTGTTCCGGCGGCAGTCACGAACCCGCCGCCGGACCAGCCTGTCACTGCTGTCGCGCTTTCCTCCACGCCGCCGCGAACACCGGCTCCGGTTCCCACAGCCCGTCGTCGGGTCGCTCGACGAGCACGTCGAAGTACCGCAACGCCTCCACCGACCGGGCGCCGCCACATTCGGTTACCTCAAGCCAGGTGGCCAGGTCTTCGCTGCTCATCGGAGCGTTGTAGTCGAGCAGCGAGTCGAAAGCGGCCGCCAGCGTCGGGTTGTTCGCCAGTCCGACCTGGTCGACGAACACACTGGCGACTTCGGCGCTGTTGAGCCTTGCTGCGGTGATCGCATCGCACACGCGTCGGGCGGTGCGTTCGGTGGCCGCGAGCCGTGCGGCGTCGTCGAGTAGCACCGTCCATCCGCCGGTGGCCTCCAGCAGCATCTTCTGGCTGGCCGCGTCACCGAAACACGAGATCTCGTTGTCGACGACCCACGACCGCAGCCCGCCCGGCGACAGCCGGCGCAGCACGATCACCCGGTCGGTGACCTCCCCCAGCGGCGGAGCGTCGTCCTTGGTGAACAGTTCGCTGACGCTGGCGTCGACGACCGCGACCAGGGAGCGGGTCACCCCGGCTGCCGGCAGCAGGGTGTCGGCCTGGAGCAGTTCGTTGAGCGCGTTGTCGAGCCTGGTTGTCGACAGGTCGCTGAGCACGACCCGGTGCCGGTCACCGGGCGCCCCGCCGCGCAGTTCCCGCCGGTAGCCCGCTGGCCCCCTGGTCACATGCAGGGTGAATCGCGCCCCGATCATGTCCGCTTCCTCGGTCAGCCGTGCCGCGACCCGGTCGATCCCAGTCGCCTGGGTGCCGACGACCACCCACAGGTGGTTGCTCCGTTCGGTCAAGGTGGCCAGCTGCTTCTCGCTCACCGGCGAGATGCGGCCGTCGGTCAGCGTGCGGCGGGCCTGCTCGGCCGACAGGATTGTGACAACGTTACGCCATTCCAGCGCGCACAGCTCTTCCTCGATGGTCTCCGCGGTGCCGAGAAGACGCAGCACGTTGCTGGACCGCAGCCGCCACCGGCCGCCAGTTTCCGACAGGACCCCTAGGCCGCTCATCTCCGACAGCAGCGACCGGAACTCGTCGGCTCCCTGGTCGGCGAACCCTTCCGGCCACCACGCCAGGCACTCGTCCCGCAGCATGTTCGTGGGGATGGCGTGGTCGGCGCCTTTCTCCAGCGCGGAGAGGGCGACGACGAGCGCGATCAGCTTGTACCGCGAATCGAGGTTGAGGGTCAGGTGCACCGTCTCACGGATCTTCTGCCGGACGGCGTTGGAGCCGATCACGCGTTCCAGGTCCTCGTCACGGATGCGGTACCGCGGCCCTTCCAGGCCCCGTCGGCTCAACGCTTCCCGCACGAGCTCCTCGCCGACCATCTGCAGCAGCTTCGGCTGGTAGTTGCAGTAGGCGAGGACCCGGTGGATGAGCTCGTCGGAGTCGAAGGAGATCCCAAGGGTGTCCATCGGGGTGAACATCAGATCGTGCGCCGCGGCCGGTGTCAGCGGGCCGATGGCGATCGGGTCGCCGAAGTGCGCGCTGGCGAGCGGCTGGTTGGGTAGGTGCGCGAACCGCTGGACCTGGTGCAGGCCGGCGAACACTGGCTTGAAGTTGCGGTTCGTGGTCATCATCAGGTTACGCAGGCGGGTGGTGTGCTCGAACCCTGTCCGGGCGTCCGCGTCGAAGAACCCGTCGCATTCGTCGAGAAGCAGCAGCAGCCTGCGCTGGTTGTTGCTGCCAAGCCACGCGGTGATCGTCGTCTCGACGTACTGGGCGGCGTCGCGGGCCCGTTTGCGCGGCGAGGTGATACCCCGCTGGGCGAGCCGTTCGGCGATCATGTTCCACAGGTCGTCGATCTTGACCGTGGCGCCGAACCCGCCTGACAGCGGCAGATACACCGCGACCCGGTCCTGGTAGAGCTCGAACTGGCGGGCCGCGGCCTGCAGCAGCGCCGACTTGCCCAGCTGCCGGCCGCCGTAGAGCAGGTTCGCGCCGTACGGGTCGAGGATGCTCTTGCGTTCGTCAACGCGGCCGAAGAACATCTCCCTGGGCAGCGCGTCGTGTCCGCTCGGGTGGTACGGGTTCGTCGCCGCGTACGGCAGCAGGATCCGTTCGGTCGTGGCGAACAGCCCGCCTCCGCGGGCGGCGAGGAACGCGATCGCGGCGTCGTCGACGACCATGACCGGCCGGTCGGCGCGGGCCGCGCACTCCTTGGCCAGGACCTTGCGGTGGTCGGCGGACATGCTGCCGAACAGCAAGACGAGGATCGGGTCGTTGCTCTGATCCTGCTCCACCCAGGTCAGCAGCGTGGCGGCGTCCTGCACGCCCCAGCACAGCATCACCTTCAGCAGGTCACCGGCGCGAGACCCGAACGCCGGAACCCGTGCCCCACCGGTCAGCTTGACGCCGGTGAGCTCGACCCATTTCCGGGTCGGGGCGTTACCGAGCTTGTACGGGGTCCTTTCGCCGGTGAACTCGACACCGGCCAGCCGCAGCGCATACCCGAGCACCGACTTCGTCCGCTGGTGGCGCAACGACTGCCGTTCCGTGGTCATCCGGTGCCACTGCTCGAGGCCCTCGACGGCGTTGGTCCGTTCAAAATCGTTGAGCCGGCTGAAGTCGAGGCCGTTGTGGGTGTCCCCGTCCCGGGCAGCCCGGATCAGCGCCGGGGGGACACCGTCGGTGGCGGCGCCGAGGACAGCGAGGAACTTCTCCAGGTCGGTCGAGCGGATGGTGCTGGGTGGATCCTCTCCAGCGAGGATGTTGAGCAGGTACTCCTCGGCGGTGGCGAGATCTCCGGTGTCGATGCGGGCGTTGATGAGCTCCGCGGCGTTGTCGGAGACCTTCGGACCGGTGTTGTTGGCCGCCCGGCTGGCGGCCTCATTGAGCTCGATCGTGACACGGCTTCGCATCGCCTCCTGAGCCTTGCTGGCGTACTCGGGCAGACGGCCTGCGATGTCTTCGAGCTGGCGTCGGACCGCTCCCAGGTCGGTGCGCTTGGGGTTGGCTGCCTCCAGCTCGGCGATGACCCGGGAGTTGTCAGCGTGGCTGAGCTGTCCCAGCCGGGCGGCTTTCTCCACCTGCGTGGCGACATCCGCCCGCAACGCCCGCACCTCGTTCTGCGACCGGGCGATGCTGCCCTCGAGGCGGTCCACCATCTCCTCGACCCGCAGTGGGTCTGCGTCTGCGACCGCGTCGATGATGATCCGCGCCGCGCCGTAGTCCTCGAAGGCAAGCCGGGCGTCGAACGCGGCCGCCCACGACGTCGCCACCGCTGACTCGATGTCGGTGATCGTCACCGGCCTGGCGGGGTTCAGTTTCGCGTCGACCGGCAGGGCCGGGCTGCGCAGCAGCTCCCGGTTGAGGACGATGTTCGGGTCCGGTTCGGTCCCGCTGAGACTGGTTCCGTCCAGCAGCTCGACACTGCGGGCGACGCTGTCCCGGCAGGCAGCCGCCGCGGCGGCGAGGAGAACATCGTCGCTGGTTCCCGCCGTGTCGCGCAGTTCGATGTCGGCGTCGACCCATCCGGCGCGGACCTCGTTGCGCAGCTCCGCCAGTTGCGGGGGCACCTGAAGGCTGTCTCGGGCCGCGTCCGGGTTCGCCCGGACCGCGTCGACCCAGGCGCCGACGGCGTCGAGGCATTCACGCGCGTGGTCGGTAAGGCGCCGACGGGCCGCACCTTCCAGCGGCCGGGAGTTCTTCGCCCGGATCTGGGCGTCTTCACGCATCAGTTCCTCGACGATCGCCTCCCGGCGGGCGAACTTGCGCAGCCGTTCGACGGCGACGTCGATGTCGACGCGACGGTCGTGGGCGGCGATGTCGAGCACCTGGCCGATGAGCCCGCCGGCAGACCACCAGCGGTCGGCGATCTGCTGCGCGCGGGCGAACCGCACGGTCCGCAGCCGGTCGCGTGCCTGGGCGGCGGCCTCGACGGCGGTGGCGATGCTCTGGTCGGCTCCTGCGATCGGGGCGAGCGCGGCGAGGATCGCGCTGCTGGACAGCAGGCCGCGGGCGGAGGCGGTGCCGATCGCGCCGGCGACCCGGGTCAGGTGCGGCAGTTCGTGCAGAGAGCCGACCAGGCCCTCCAGGATCGTGCCGGCGTTCGGGTCGGCGGTCACCAGCGCCCCGCGGACGGCGGCGGCGAGCAGCGCCAGCTGGGAGGCGCGGTCGCCGTCGAAGTGGTGTACGTGGAGCGTGTCGAGGTCGGCGCGCAGCATGGCCGAAGTGGCGCCGCTTTCGCTGCGGACCGCTTCGGACAGCGTGAGCATGCGCAGCGCCTGGGCGCGGGTGGCGTTCCCCCGGGCGGTCGCGGCGTGGAACGCCAGACAGTAGCGCCGTCTGCGTAGCAGCGACGCCATGAGGCTGTCGTCCGCGGCGTCGTCGGGTTTCCGCGGTGCGCCAGCTGGCCGATGCTGCTCAGACGGCGCCTTCGGCTGCAGACTGATCAGGTCGGCTCCGTCGCTGGGCTGGTCACCGGGCCCGTCCTGCGCCGCCGCGTCGGCGGCGGCGCGGGGCTCGATCGCCTCCGCCCTTGTGGCCGCACCAGTGCCGTTGTCTCGTGTGCTCACGGGGTCGTCATGACCGCAGCCGTTGGCCGTGACCGGCGCGACGCTGCCGGCGGTGCCGTTCGGGGCGGCCGGCGATTCGTTGACAGCGATGCCGTCGGAGACGGCGGGCGCACCGGTCGGCGGGGCGGTCGCTACCGCTACGGCGAAGGTGGTCCGGGCCTCTGACGCCGGCGCGTCCACGCTCTCGGCGGGATCGTCTTGGCGGGCGGCGGCGTTGTGTGCGCCGGTGGTGTCGTCGGTCCTGGCGGTCAGTTTTCCCATGAGTGCGACGACCAGCACCGGGCCGAGCTCCGTGGGCAGGTGCTGCTGCGCGGTGGAGTACAGGTGTGTCGCCTGCGCGATGTCGTCGGCTTCGGCGGCGTCGATGATCTGCAGCAGGGTGATGAGCGCGGTGACGTGGTTGCGCTGGTCGTCGTCCCAGCAGTCGGTGTCGAGGAGTTGCTGGGCGAGCTGTCGGACGCCGGCCAGCATGTCGGCGCTCGTGTCGGGTCCGGACAGGTGCGTCAGCCGGGTCAGCTGTTCGCGTGCTGTGCGGTCTTTGTCCTGTACGGCTGAGGCACGGTCGAGCGCGGCGGCGAGTTCGGCGCAGTCGTCACCGAAGTCGGGGTCCACGCCGAGGCCGGCGAGGACGGCCCGGGCATGCGTGACGACCGTGCCCAGCTCGGCGACCCGGTCGAGCAGGTGCTGATCGGGCAGCTTTGACGCGGCGAGAGCGTCGAATATCTGCTGGGTGGCATCGTGGGCGGTGTCGACGGTAGTACGCAACCGGACGGCGAGTTCCGCGACGGTCGTGTCCGCCGCCGGGCCCCCTTCGACGTCGGCGTCCGTCACCGCGGTGGTGACGTCTGGTCGGTGAGCGCCGATTTCAGTGGGACCGTGGTGGCTGGCGGCTAACCCTACGGTGGTTTCGCTGCTGTCTGGCATGTCTGCCCCGTCTTCTGTTTCTGTGTCCGAACCGGGGTCGCTGATCGCGTCGGCTCCCAGCACTTCCAGGCGGGCGCAGGCGGCGGCGATGTCGTTGACCACCTCCGCAGGCCAGGTCGGCAGGGCCAGTCCGCTGGTGAGCGCGAGCCGCAGTGCGGCGACGACCTGTGGCAGGTCGTACCAGAACACGAGAACCATCAGCCGGACGGCGTTGGCCTGGCTGGCGTCGTCGACCAGCGCCTTGCGCAACGCGTCGTCATCGCGGTCGGTCAGCCACGCGTCGAGTGGTTCCATCAGCCGCCGCAGGACCGGCCGGGTGATGGTGCGTGCGGCCCGTCTGCGGTCTGCGGTGGTCCAGGTACGTAGCTTGGCCAACCCGTTGGCGGCCGCGATCGGGACGGGTTTCCTCGCCGATGGCACACGCAGGTGGCTCAGGAAGTCGGTGCGCTCCGGGTTGGGGATGCGCCAGACGAGGTCGGCGAACTCCTCCGGGGTCAAGACCTTGAATGCCGCCTCCAGCGCGTCGTTGAGACGCTCGAGCTGGGCGGCGAGTTCGGCCTTCGCGGTGTATCCCTGCCGCTCTTCGTCGTCGGTGGCCTCGGCGGCCAGCTCGGCGAACCCTTCCGAGGTGCAGATCAGCACCGGTGTGTGACGGTGACGGTGCCGCAGGCGACCACTCATCTGGGGTGTGACTCCTATCCGCGGAGGGCTGTGTGCTGGAAACGGTGCTGGCGGCCGATGGACGGGCGAGACGTCAGTAGAACAAGCGGGTATGACATCGACGACGTCGGCGAGGGGACGTCGTCGATGTCATGTCAGCGGTAGCCACAATGGACCCGGATCACTTCCCCTGCGGTGTCCTTTGACGAAGGTGAACCCGTCGGGCAGTCTCGTGTCGGCGTGCTGGCCCCATACTCTCCGGACATGCCGGGCATAGTTCTCCTTCGCCTGGTCGCTGGCGCGGTACCCGCTCGGAAGCGCCCGGCAGTTGGGCGGCACCCAATGCTCGCGGGTGCGCTCCCGCAGCGCCGCGTGCCGCTGTTGCGCCGCGGCGTAGTCGGCGTGCTGGCGGGCCGACTGGCTGGGCCACCACACGAACGTGTCCGGTCCACCGCTTCCCGGCTTGTCGGGACGTCCCGGGTTCGGTTCACGGGTGAGCTTGCCGGCGTCCACAAGACGTTCACAGGTGTAGATCACCTGCCACATCAGCGGCGGGTTGTCGAAGTCTGCGCCGAACATGACGCCGAGCAATTGTTTGCCGGTCAGCCTGCGGGAGCCGAACGTGCCCTCAGTGCCGTGACGGCGAAACGCGGCGAGGATCAGCCGCCGTAGCGGGTCGATCCCCTGGTATTTCGCCGGCACCGTCGGCGGTGCCGGTTCGTCGTCTGCGTCCGGCTTGGTGCCGTCAGTCTCCTCGGGTGCCGGGTCGGGGTCGAGGTCGATTCCGAGGGCGGTGGCAAGCAGTCGATGGTCGGCGTCCCAGCGGAACTCGTCACCGTAGGGCAGCGGCCGTTCGAGCAACGTCGTCGTAGCGGCCAGTCTGCGGGCGCCGCGGGCGAGCGAGACCATGACCTTGATCCCCGGGTAGAACGACAGCGGCCAGGCGACACCGGTCAGCGCCCCGTCGCCGTGTTCGACCGTATGGATCCTCTCGTCGTCGGAGAGGTCGTCGCCGTCGTGGTGCAGTTCGATGACGACGGCGCCGTCGGCGAGCATGGCGGCGATCCGGTCAGGTACCGGCAGGGTGTCGTTGTCGAGGTGGATTGGTCGCAGCGCCACGGTGTACACGGCGATGTTGTCGTCGAGGTGTTCGACAACGACCTCGTCTCCGGCGGGTCCTTCTGTCTCGGTGTCGTCCGGTTCCGGGTCGGTCGTGTCGGGGTCCGGACCGGGTTCCCGCTGATCCGTGCAGGTGCCGGTGATCGCTTCGGTGTCGTCAGTCGGCTGCTGGATTTCGGCCGGATCGGTTGCGCCGGTACCGTCATCGGTGCTCTGGGACGGCGGCTGTGACTGGTGGTAGCCGAGCCCGAGGGGTCGTAGCGGGTCGACGTCGCGCAGGTCCGCTGGGACCGGGGACGGTTGCGCCAGCCACACGCCGCCCACCTGCCACAGGTCGTCGACGCGCAGGTGGACTCCGTTCGGCTGCAAACCGTCGACGGCTGCCGTGGCGTGGTCGGCGACGGCGAGGTTGGCGTGCACGACCGCTTCGGCGGCCGCGGTGAGCTCGAACGGGTCGACGTCGACGTCTTCCGGGTCGGTGGCGAAAACCTCGTCGACTCTGCCAGCCAGCCACGGCCATACACCGGTGAACCGTGGTCCGGTCCCCGACCGTGCGATGGTGTGGACCAGGTCGTCGAGGTCTTCCCCGCCCAGCAGGCCGGGGTCTTCCCGCCGGTGGTGGTACCGGTCGACCGGGGTGGCGTAGCCGCCCCATCGACGCAGGTGCGGTGCGACGTCCAGCAGTTTGTCGATCGTGTGCAGCGCCGTCTGCAACGCTACGGCGAGGGTGTCGTCGTCGTGCGGGTCGATCAGCAGACCGCCGAGCGGTCCACCTACCAGTAGTGGTTTGCCGGCGGTGAGCAGATGGTGGGCGTACAGGGCGATGTCGTCGAGGCCGGCCAGCCGAGGACCGGGGTAGCAGACCTGTCCTGTCAGGTGTCCACGCTCGTCGAGGAGCACACCACGCTGGCGCAGCCGGTGAAGTTCGGTGCGTTCCCGGGGTGTGAGTGGTGCGCCGAACGCTTCCGGGTCGACGATCACGCGTACCGACCGGCAGCCGGTGTCGTCGAGGACCGCCGGTGCTCCGGACAGGCGTGCAGGGACCCACCCATCCGGGTGGACGCCGTCGGCGGCGCCGAAGCGGGCGACGACCTCGGCCCACAGCGACTGCTGACCCCGTTCGATGCGCACGAACGTGCCGACGGGCAGCGCCGGCAGCGTCGCGGCATCGGTGGTCAGCCGCACAAACAGTTCGGGGTCGAGGACGGCGGCCTGGTAACCGCGGGTCTGCAGGTCGAAGCCGAAGTGAAGCGCGTTGAACGCGGTGGTGGTGTGCAGCGGCGCCCGGCGAACGTGGGCGACCTGCTCGAGGTAGGCGATGATGGCCGCGCGTACCGCGTCGGGGATGTCGTCGACGTCGCGTAGCAGGTCGTCGGTGAACAGCGGTTCGTCGTGGAACGGTCGCCATG
Source organism: Micromonospora sonneratiae (assembly GCF_042679305.1). Classification (NCBI taxonomy): domain Bacteria; kingdom Bacillati; phylum Actinomycetota; class Actinomycetes; order Micromonosporales; family Micromonosporaceae; genus Micromonospora; species Micromonospora sonneratiae. Next base: position 50,614 of record NZ_JBHTMP010000008.1, read on the forward strand.
TCGGTGTCGCGGTCATCGTCATCGGGCGGCTCCTGCCTCCCGCGCCGCGGCGCGGGCGTTGTCACGGTCGACGTGCCGGCGAAGCCGCCAGACTCGGACGCCGTCTGTCAGGGCCGCCTCGCCGGCGGCTTCAAGCCGGGCGAGCGCGTCGGTGACGTGGGTGAGCTTCATGCCGGGGTCGACGCCGCGCAGCCGGTGGTAGAGCAGCTGCGGCCACAGCGGTCGCAGCCGACCGGAGCGGCTGTCGCGGTAGGCTTCGTCGCCGCGCAGGACCCGGTGCAGCATCCCGGCGGTCAGGCCGTGGAAGTTGTCCCACAGCAGCGCCCGCAGGTAACGGTCGACCGCCGCCTGGTATGGCGCGCCGTCACGGTCGGCGGCCGGCCGCGGCCGCGGGGTGTTCAACGCGTTCAGCAGCACCGGTGTCGGTGTGGTGTCGGCGCTCGACGACCAGCAGGTGGAGCAGCGGCACGCGGCGGTGCTGCAGGTGCCGTCGGGTACCGACTGCCCAGGCTGACCGAAGTACTCGGCGAAGCCGACGTTGGCGCACTGGGCCTGCTCGGCGTACCAGTCCCGCAGCGCGGTGAGCTCGGTGTTCAACCGGGCCCGGTGGGCGTTCATCCGGGTGGCGAAGTCAGCGGGCAGCCGGCCGGTCCGGTCGAGCATCCGCACCGAGACCAGGGTCTGGGTGTTGCCGGCCTGGGAGACGTCGACGACGCCGAGGTCGTGCAGGGTCGCCAGCAGCGCCCAAGTGCCGGCGACGTCGTCGGCGAGGCCGTCGTAGCCGGTCACGGCTGCGGCGAGCTGTTGGTGGACGTCGGTGAGCTGGTGACGTCCCGGCCGGGTCGCGGCGAGCTGCTGCACGACCGCAGCCGCGTCGGCGAGGGTGTCGTCGCAGCGGATCGGATCGTCGAGCGGGGTCAGCGTGACCGTCGCCGGGAAGTCGCCGCAGTCGTCGACCGTTCCGGCCGCGTCGAGGGCGGCGAGCGCCCGGATCACCGCGGTGCGGTACATCGTCATCGTCGCCGGTTTGCGGGCGTCGTCGAGCGACATCCACCCGGCGTCGACCTCCTCGCCGATGACGATGTCGGCGACGTGGTCGGGGTTGAGCACTCCGCTGCCCCGGGCGGCGGCCACGACTGCGTTCCCGATGCGCTGCAAGGTCGGGTTCGCCAGACCTTGCGAGATCATCCAGGCGACGGTCCGGAAACCACGGCCGGTGCCTAGGGCGAGCCCGTACGACGGTGCGGTGATCTCCGCGGGGTCACAGCCGGCCTGGTCACGGCCGGCGCGGCCGAGTTGCTGGTACAGCCCGGCGAGGTCGGTGGGTGGGGAGACCACGAACACGCAGCGGATGTCGCCACGGTTGACCCCGAGACCGAATGCGCTGGTCGCCACTATCAGCAGCGGAACGTACCCCTCCTCCCCGTTCTTGGGCGCGTCGCGGAACTCGGTGAGGACCGCCGCTTTCTCCGCCTCCGACAGCCGGCCGTGGAAGCGGCGCACCCGCCGGGTTTCGCCCTCTCCCACGAACTCGCGCAGGTGCGCGTACAGCGTGTCGACCTCCCGGACGGTCAGGCAGTAGAAGATCGCATGGTCGTCGCAGGCGGAGGTGACCGCTTCGGCGAGCCCAGCGACGACGTTCGGACCGGCGGCCCGGAACGTCCGCCGGTAGATCGCAAGTTCCGGCCGTAGCGGGTCCGCGGTGACGGTGACAAGAGGTTCACCGGCGGACGGGGTCTCGGGCAGACCGAACAGGCCGCTGCGCAGCCCGGCGCGCACTCCACGGTTGGCGGTGGCGGTGACCGCGGTGACCCGGACGCCGTGCCGGTCGCGCAGCTCAGTCAGCAGACCGGCGGCGCGGCGGAAGCTGGGGCGGAAGTCGTCGCCCCATTGCACGAACGTGTGAGCCTCGTCGACGGCGACCCGCCGCAGCTGCCCGTTGGTCGCCCCGGTGCGCAGCAGCTGCTGGAACCGCCGGTTGCCCAGTCGTTCCGGGGAAATGTAGACCAACTTGATGCCGTAGTCGTGGACACCGGTGAGCTGTTCAGCGACCTCGGTCTTGCCGCGGCGGCTGTTGGACTCGGCCATCGGCCCGACGAGGGCACGGACGGCGCCGCCGACGCTGGCGTTGAGTTCAAGGGCCTGGTCGGCCATCAACGCCACGAGCGGTGACACGACGACGGTGACGCCGGTCAACGCAAGCGCGGGCAGCTGGAACGTGTAGGACTTGCCGAAACCGGTCGGCAGCAGCGCGAGCACGTCAGCCTTGTCGGCGACCGCGCGGATCACCTGCTCCTGCTGGTCGCGCAGCTGCAGTGGGACGTCGGAGAACCGCAGGTACCCGGCGATCTGGGAGCAGCGTTCGACGAGCAGGTCACCGAGTTTACCTTCGGCACGGGCAGTGGTTTCGGTGTCGTCGTCGATGCGGGCGGCGAGAATCTTGCGGGTGGCCGGCAGCAGGGTGTGTTCAGCGAGCGCGTCAGCGGTGCACAGCTCGTCGGCCCGCGCGGCAGTGATCTTTCCGCAGTCGGCGAGGAATCGCCAGATCCGCTCCCAGCCGTCAGCCATCGTCGTCAGGTTCCCACCGGCGGCCTCCCCCGTGTCGGGATCGGCGACCAGCAGCCCGGGGTCGAGCGACTCGAGGAACACCCGCCGGTAGCTTCGCCGTAGCGCGGTCTGGCCGGCGAGTTTGCGGTCGCTGATGATCACGACACCGCGGTGGTGGGCTGACCGGATCAGCCGGCCGACGGCCTGCCGCAGATCCATCGCCGCTAAGGGCAGGTAGTACGACTCGGTCGCGACCCGGTCCGGATCCGGATGGCCGGTGTCAGCGGCCCGGCGGGCGACCGCGGCGCGGCGGGCGGCGACGACCGGGTCGGCGAATGGCGCGAATGGCAGCTTGTTGATCCACACCAACGACAGCCGCTCGGCGGGAAAGTCGACCCCCTGCCACATCCCGCGGGTCGCGACGCAGAACCCTCCGGTTTCGGTGAACGCCCGCGCCGCCCGCGCGTTGCCGAGGATCGGGGCGACCGCAACCGGGACGTCCGGCGCGACCGCGGGCAGTTCGGCGAGCAGCCGTTCGGAGATCGCCGACGCCGCCCGTGTCGACGTGGTCAGCACCAGCGCACCACCGGTGAACACACCGGTGGCCGCGCTGCCGTCATCACCGGCGGTTTCCGGGCGGATTACCTCTCGGGCGTAGCCGGTGAGGTGGTGGGCGACGGTGCGGACCGCACCGTCGGCCTGCTCCGCCCAGCTGGGGAAGTCGGTCAGACACACCAGTCTCGCCTGGGAGGCGAGGTCGAACGGGCCGGACAGGTAGTGGGCGTCGACGTCGGATCCCAGTCCGAGCCGACTGCGGATGTAGTCCCATCGGCCGGACACCTGCAGCGTCGCCGACACGTAGAAGATCCGGTCGAACCTCGACCGGGCGAGCCTCCACTGCGGGTCGTGGGCCAGTTCGATCGGCGCGGACGTCACGGTGAACGCGTACCGGCGGGCGGAGACACTCAGGCCTTCCAGCTCCAGTTCGGTGGCGAACACGACCCGGTTCGACACCACCGGCGCCGATCCGGAGTCGTCCGGCATGAGGTCCGGCCCAGCGTCGTCAGCGCCGACCTCGCCGAGGCGCTCCTCGAGCGGGTCCACCGGCGCTTCGGTCTCCCCCGACTCATCGTCGTCGACGCCCCGAGCGTCGTCCCCACCGCTGCCGGCAGGTTGGTCGGCTGGCGTGCCCGGCTGCCCGGCAGCGTTCCCTGCGTCGGGGCGGGGAGGGTCGAGGATGGCATGGGCATCGGTGGTGATCTGGTCGGCTGCCTCGGCCAGACTGCACACCCTGCTGGCCAGTGACGCCGCCCGTTCCCGTTCCCACCACGACGCCGCCTGCATCTGCTCCGCTCCGAGGTGACCGGACAGTTGCCGGTAGACGAGCCCGGCGACGACGGCGAGGCGTTCCACCCGGGCGAGCAGCTGCCGCGCCGAGGCGCTGCCGCCGAGCCCACCGAACGGGCTCGCCAGGGTCGCCGCGCGGTTGCCCGGCTCTCCGCCGGTGGCGTCGAACACCGCCTGCGCGGCCCGTGGCATCACCTCGGTGTCGAGCATCGCCTCCAGGTCGGCGATCTGCTCCCCCAGCGCTGCCGGTGCCCCGCGCTGGCTGGCAAACCAGCGACGCAGCTCGGCGACGAGGTTCTCCACCGCCCGATAGTCCACCTCGGCGCTCGCGGCTCCTGTCGCGGCGTGTTCGAGGGAGTGCGCCTCGTCGACGACGAGCAGGGTGTCGTCGGCGAACGCGTCCGGGTTGCTCAGCAGCAGCGCATGGTTGGCGACGACGAGGCGATGGTTGACCAGCGCTTCGCCGACGGTGTCGGTCATGTGGGCAAGCGGCGACGCGGAGCCGGGCCCGTAGTCGTCGGACTCCTGGCTCACGCTGGCCAGCCACAACCCCATCAGCGGGCCGGCTGTCGTCGAGATGTACTCGGCGAGGAAGATCGGAATGTCGACGGTGTCGACACTTCGTGCCACCCACGCCTGCTGCGCCGATGTCGCGGTGGCCAGCCGCTGGACCAGGTACACCAGCAGCTCCCGGTAGCCCGGGTGGGCGGCGAACCGGTTCCGGCGATCCCGGTGGCTTGCTCCGGCGGCCGCGGCGACCGCGTCGGTGAGCGCGGCGACGAGTGCCCGCAGTGACAGCCGGTTGCCTTTACCTTTCACCAGGTCGGCGACGTCGTCGAGGCCGGGCACGACCATGGCGAGCCGGGTGATGTCGGCGGCCAGCTGGGTCTGCAGCTGTTTGGTGAACGTCGCCAGGACCACCCGTCGGCGGGAGTTGCTGGCGAGCCAGTCGAGGGCGGTGGCGAGAACCGCGAGGCTCTTACCGGTTCCCGTCGGCGCTTCACACAGCGCATCCCGGCCAGCGTCGACCTGGCGCGCCAGGAGTTCGGCCATATGCTGCTGCGCCGGCCGGCGTTCGACCGAACCGTGCGCGGCCACCAAGGCGAGTGCGTGCGGGTCCACGTGACCGATGCGGTCGAACAGTCGCACCGGCACCGTCAGGTTCTCCGGGACGGCTCGGCCACGCCGGGTTGGTTCCCGCAGGTCGCCGCTGCCGAGCACGTCCGCGAGCACCTGGGCGACCGAGCCGTCGTCCGCGGCCGGCCGACCAGATGGTGCGGATAGCAGCGACGTGAGCAGGTCCCAAGCAGGTGACCCGGCACCGGCGGCGAGCAGCAGATCCCGCAACGGCCCGTCCAAGCCTGAGACGGTGTCCGCGGCGTGCCGCAGCAGCCGGGCTGTCAGGTCGGCATCGTCTGCGGCGTCGTGCCAGCTCAGCCCGGACCGACCGACACCTACCTCGTCGGCGAGCTCCGCCAGGCGATGAGAACGGGCGGTCGGCCAGACCGCGTGGGCGAGGTACAACGCGTCGGCTCGGCGCAGCGCGCCGAACGGTGGCTGCTCGGCGCGGGTGGCCGCATCGTCGAGCATCGGAAAGTCGGCGCCGGTGCCGTTGTAGGCCACGAGGACGTCCGCGTCCGCCAAATAGTCCCGCAGATCGTGCAGCGCCTGCTCGACAGGGATCGCGTGTGCGGCGTACTGGTCACGGACGGACGCGGACCGCAGCTGCTCTTCCCAGTCAACGTCCGGCAGCCGCACCCAGGCGGTGAAGCGTGGCGCCTCCTCGACCCAGCGCCGTTCCGACGACAACCGCACCGCACCGATCTGGTAGATGCGCCGGTCCCCGTCGGGGTGATCCGCAGTGGGACGCACAACAGCTTCGACGTCGACGACGACAGCCCGGGGAACCTGCGCAGTTATCGCCGATCGATGCCCGGAAGGGATTGGCGTTGCGGGCGCGTCGGCTGCCCTGAGGATGCCGTTGTCGTCGTGGATGAGCCCAGCGCCCAGTGCCGAAGCGGCGATCCTCTGAAGTCGCGCCTGCGTCATCGCCGGCCAGCGCTGCCGCGCGGCCTCGAGTACCTGGCCACTGTTACAGGGTCCGATGTCCGAGATGAGCCGCGCGAGTTGCTGCTCGCGGCTAACTGCTCCGTCCGTTGTGCCGTCCCTTCCGCCCGTTCGGCACACCGCCCCGGCGTGCGGCGCTGACACCTGCTCGTCTATCGCACGTTCCGAATCGTCTTATCAACCCTGCATGCGACTGCCATCGTGGCCGATCAACTCCTGCAGGGCACTTAGTACGCGCAGCCGCCGTTGGAGATGTTGCTGGTGAGGTGGGGTGAACGCGAGGCGGCCGCCGTGTAACCGCCTTTGCGTTGTGGACATATTTTCAGATCTGGCGGTGCCGTATGGACCCGGCCGGACTCGGACACGCCCGTTGGACCAACCGATGGAAGGCCACACTCAACGCCTTCGACATCACCCTCATCGACCGCGTCAGCGCCAGCCACCGCTAGACCATACCGGACAGACAACTACCCAGAAACCAGTAGTTGCACCGAAACCGGATAGACCACCCCCTGACATCCGCAGCGACTGATGTGCCGCCGATCGCGATGAGTGCGTACTGTAACGAGACTGCAGGGCTCGCAGGGAGGGGTCGCAGGACCGAAGTTGTGTCGGGAAGAAGACAAACGGGACGTACGCACCGCCGAGGATCCGCAGGCGGCCGGCTCGAGACAAGTCGACGTCCTACAAGGATCGCCTCGTGGCATCCATCTACCTGCAGACGCACTTCGGGACGATCCGTGACGTGAACGACCCGGCCCAGTCATCGGGGGACCTGGCTCCCGACCGGACACCGCGAACCCGGCTCGACAAATCGGCCATCCCGACAGCCACGGATGACCAAGCGGGGACTTCGGTCTGGTTACCGACAGCAATTTGCATTGCTTTGAGACGCAGTCGCCCCTCTAGAAGTCAATACTTCAACCGCGGTTCAAGCTCCCTCTGAGCAGGCAGCACAAATGCCAGTTGCAAGCTCAAGACGGAGTTGACCTTTCGGATTGGGCGAGGACTCCAATCGCACGCGCGAGCACGCGGGGCCACATGCGGCGCCTAACACGAAGACGCTTCGCATGTTGTAGGGCTGCGCGGTTGTCATACCGATGCGGTCCAATGGAACCCACCCCGCCTTGCCTACGTCTCTCTCACGCGGAGTGCACATATGATCGAACCACCTTCAGACCCGTCATGGCTGCCCACTCCGCAGGTTGCTGTTGCGCAGCTCGCCAGCGGGATCCTAAAGTACGCCCAGCAGACCGCATCGGGTGACGCGTTCCGGCTGCCGTACCCGGCAAACCTGCAGCTCGCGCTGGACCGGCTGACCCTGCTCGCCTGGCATCAGGACGCGCCCGCGCCGGCCAGCGCGGTGGAACTACTCCAGCTTGCGCAGGAGCCGTTCGGCGACTGGAAGATCGACCTCACCGACGCGGACGTCGACCCAGACGAGTCGCTGCTGATCTATGGCCGCCCGACGGCGACCTGCGAGGAACTCGGTAGCCTCCGTGGGGATGTCGAAGGCGAGATCCGTGAGAACGCGCTGCTGCGGGCGGTGATGGACAAGGCCCGGGCCGCCAACGCACCGCGGTCCTACGTCGCGTTCCGTGAGCTCCTGATTCGGCAGCCCGCGATCGCGGCAATCGAGCTCGATGCGCGGCTGGCGAATCCGGACCTGGCGCTGCTGGCGAACGAGGTGCGGCAGGCATATGTGGAGGCACCGCCGGAAGCGATGGCGGACGGAGTGATCCGGACCTGTGGCGGATGCGGCGGTCTTCGGCTGCCACTGGACGACGACCGGACCTGGATCTGCGAGGACCAATTCTGCCCGGCGCCCGGAACAGCCGGGGAGGACCACCCGGCCAGCGAAGGCGTGTGGTGGTTGCGGCGTGAGCTGCGCACCTTCATCACCGCACCGGGTCGTGCAGAGCTGCGCATCGCCGACGCGATCCGGAAGCTCGGCATACCGGTCGCTCTGTGGCCGGACTTCGACGCCTGCGACATCTCGATCTTCGAGGATCGACCGTGGGTCGCCGACATCAAGGCCTGGCGCAACCCGGTACGGCTCGCCCGGCGGCTGCGGGAGCGGCTGTTCACCGTGCCACCGGAGGCGGAGAGGGCCTACGTCGTCGTCGGCCAGGAGCAGGTAAAGGCGCACCCTCGGTATGTGGCTCGGCTACGGCAGGCGTGCCCCCAGGTACGGCCGGGCCGGCGAATCGTGGCGGTCTCCGAGGCGGAGTTCATCGGTGCCGTGAAGCGCCGGGTGGAGGCCGGGGCATGAGGCAGACCAACACCATCCGTAACCGCTTCACCCGCGCCCTTCGCGGCCACTACACCCCGACCGGGGACCAGCCTTCGCCGTCCCGGCTGATGGACACCGAACTGTGCCTGTATCTGCTGGAAACAGTCGCCGCCGGCCAGACCGCCCACGGAGTACCCGCGTTACTCGACGGCTACCGGGCGCTGTGGGACGCGGTGCCGAGCCCACCAGCCGACGCGACGGTCCGACTCGCCAACGCGCGAGCCCTGCTGTGGCGCAGCCAACGCCCCTACGGGTGGGACGAGTTGCTGCGGGCTTACCTGTCCGCTCCTGAGGCAGTACGGGGTTACCACCTGGACCCGCTCGGCCGACCGGTACGCCGGCAGTGCAGCGTGGCGACCAACCGGTGGGCCTGGTACGAGCAGCTGATCACCGAGCCGCTGCCCTTCGCCGCCACGGGCGTGCGGTTCGCCGCGCCTGGGCAATACCGCATGAGCTCGACGGCGCGTGGTCAGGGCGTCACGGTACCGAACAACCTTCCGCCCGCGCCGGCTCCGGCTCTGCATGACCTGGCCGTCCGGACCCGAGCACCGATCGAGGTCACGTGGCAGGAGTTGGTGGAGACCGCCCGAGGTATGGACGGTGCCGATCTGGAGGCCGGGCGTTCCTCTTACCGATGGGAGGAGCGCCTGCAGGACGTCACGCTGCAGATCCGGCTGGCCGACCATACCTTCGGCGACGCCACGACCCTTTGCATCGATCGGATCCTGCACATGGTCGGCATGGTCAGCGTCGGCAAGAGCACCCTCGTGACGATCCTGACGACCTGGGCGGCGCAGCATGACCTGCGGATAACGATCGTGGTCGGCGACAACTCGGCAGCACTACGCATGGCGCACGAGCTGTCCCGCTACGACGACGTGGTGGCGGCGCCGGTCATGGGGCAGAACCGCACCCGGCACGCGGAGCGATTGCATCGACTCCAGCCGCCGGCGCCTGGCCGGCTTGCGCCCTCCGAGCCGTACGGGTTCGAACTGGTCAGCACGGCGTGCCCGCTCGATGCGATCCGAGACAAGGCCACCCCACTTGAGGTACGCGAGGCGCCCTGCCAGCACCTGATCGAGACCGATCCGGATGCCCCGGTGGATGGCTGGCGGGACGGGACCCGGCGCACATGTCCCCTGTGGCATCGATGCCAGCGGCATGAGGCCGCGCGCCGGCTGGTCACGGCGAACGTGTGGATCGCGACTCCATGGAGTCTTGTGCACACCCCCGTGCCCGGACCGTTGAGCCACGAGCAGATACGGTACCTGGAGGCGGCGTGGCGACGCACCGACCTATTCCTGGTCGATGAGGCCGACCAGGTGCAGGCAAACCTCGATGAGATGTTCGCCAGCGCCCAGGTACTGCTTGGCCCCAGCCAGGAAGCCTGGATCGACGAGATCGGGGCGCGGGTAGCGGAGAAGCTGCGCGCGACCGGCCGCGCACCGGTCAGTTCCCGGCAGATCCGCCGGTTTACCACGGCCCTGAACCAGGCCCGTTCCGCAGCAGACATCATCTACCAGTTGCTGCAGCGAGACCGGGTTCGGGCTGGCAAGCCGGTGTTGGACTGGCTCGACCCCGACTACTTCACGGCCTGGACCCTGTTCAACAGCCTTGCCAAGGACTGGGCCGGCTACACCGCCGCAAAGGGTCACAGGCCGGACCCCGGCTGGGACAACGATCCGCTCTACAAATTCCTGCGCGAGCAGTTCAACGCGTTCATCGACGATCCGACCGGAGCATCCGGCGAGGTAGCCGAGGGCTTAGCCACGTTGGCCGAGGCGCAACTGTCCGACACGGAAGAGGAGACGCGGGAGGACACCGTCCGGCAGTGGCTGACCGAGCTGAGCGACCGGGAGTTGGTCGAAGGTAGGAAGATCGCACCCGCAGAGCTCGACCGCAACGTGTGGCGGCTGGAGCTGGCGATCGCAGTAGCGGTAATGGCACACCGACTCAACCTGATGCTCGCAATCTGGCCGGAAGTCGCGGCCGAGCTGGACATGTTCGACACGCTTCCGGCAGAGGTACGCCGACCGCCCAGCGACCTCGCCGTCGCGGTGCCCGAATCCCCGATGGGCAACGTGCTCGGCTTTCAGTATGTCGAAGACCAGACCGACCGCCGAGATGGCCAGCTGGGCGAGTTCCGATTCTTCCGCTACACGGGCGTAGGGCGGGCCCTGCTGGTGGGCCTGCCGGACCTGTTTCCCGCCGAGGGGCCGGGCCCTAACGTGCTGCTGTTGTCCGGGACCAGCTGGGCCGGCACCTCACCTCGCTACCACATCGACGTGCCGGTCGAGGCGATCCTGCGCCCCTCACCGCAGAAACTCGCCGCCATCTCCGAGACCACCTTCACCCTTGACATCCAGCACCAAGGCGAACGCAGTACCCCGATCTGGGTGTCCGGCCGCTACGGGGAGGAGCGTGCGAGCGCACTGCGGCAGATGGTCGCGGCCCTGACCCAGCCGGGCGCGGGTCCCGGGCGACCGAACCGGCTGGAGCGGGAACGAGCCGCCCTGCCGCCCGGCCGGCAGAAGGTCATGCTGCTGGTTGGCAGCTACGCCGAGGCCCGCACCGTCACCAACGAGCTGCTTCGCCGCAAGTCCTCCTGGGAGGGGCAGGTGCGCTGCCTCATCGGCGACGACGAGTTGGAAACCGGCTGGGACGACGGCCACTTGCTGCGCCGCGGCGACGTCGCGGACTTCGGCACCGACAATGCGTGGCTGCTGGTCGCCCCCATCCTGGCCGTCGAGCGCGGGCACAACATCCTCAACAACGACGGCGTGGCCGCCATCGGCGCCGCGTTCTTCCTCGTACGTCCTCACCCGCGGCCGAAGGATCTCAGCTACGTCACCCAGCGGATCAACCAATACGCCCTCGAACAACTACGCCCGCACCCGCTCGACGACGACTGCCCGGCACACGAACGCCTCGTAGGTGCCGGCAGCCAGCGTCGCCGAGCCGCGCAGCGCCAGTGGCGGCGGTTGCTGCACGCCATGGTCGCCTACAGCCAGCTCGGCACGGACGAGCGCCAACGCGTGGCCTGGACCCAACTTGTCACCATCTGGCAGGTCGTGGGCCGGCTCCTACGCGGCGGCCAAGCCGCGAAGGTCTACTTCTGCGACGCCGCCTTCGCACCGGTCACTGCGCGCAGGAGCGACACCGACACCGACCTCGACGATGCCAGCACCAGCCTGCTGCACGGCATGCGTGAAGTGCTCACCCCGTACTTCGAGCCTAACGGCGTCAACACCGATCGACACCTGGTCCAGGCGCTCTACCAGCCCCTGTACCGCGCCCTCACCAACATGGGAGACCGCTGAATGGCACCCCGCTACGACAACCTCGCTGTCACCGTCCTGCGTCTCGATCCCGCAGCCCCGATCGAGCGCACCTACTACCTCATGCGGTTCCCTGGCCGCTGGAAGGAACCGCTGCGCCGGCTCGCCCAGGCGCAGCGCGGTGGCGACGTCGCCAGCATCCCGATCTCCTCACTCAACGACGCGATCACCGCCCTCGTCCCCGACTGCGTCGTCACGCTTCCGTACGCTGGACGCGGCGACGACGACCAGGAATGGCTGCTCGCATACCACGCGGTAAACCCGACAGCCATCTTCAACCTGGTCGCGGCGTGGGTACGCGCGCAGAAGGGCACCCCGGAGCAGATCTCCCTGGCCCTGTCCGAGCTGAACGCCAGCCACCTCACCTGGTCGCCGGTTCACCTGGACCTGACCGCGCCCGAAGAACGGCAGCGCGCCATGCGTCTGCTCCCGATGGAGATCGCGGCGACATTGTCCCGCCCGGACGCAACGTGCCCGCACAACGAGTTGCGGTTCCTGCGCTGCCCGAGCGCCGACGGCGCGGAGATCATGTCCTGGCCGCCGGAGCGGATCGAGGACCAGACCCCGTTCTCGGTCAAGATCGGAATCAGCGCGCAGACCCTGCCCATCAGTGATGAGCTGCTGGTCTATCTGTCGTACGGCGTGCGGCGCTGGATGCCCGTGCGAGGCAAGCTCGCCTTCGAACACGGCCACTCGGTGTACATAGCACCGACCGTGCCGTACCTGGCCGGCCTGGAGAACTCTCGTCATTTCGGCACGGCGCGGATCAAGCAGGTCAGGGCGACGGAGAGGGATGGCTCGAACAGCTATGGGCCACGCTGGGACGACGCCCTCGCGAGGGTACTGAAGGAAGCCGGTTGTCTCGACCGTCTGCCCGACCCGCAGCAGCTGGTCGACAAGCCACTGGACTACCTCCAGCGCCACGGCGACGCAGCTGCGCTGGTATACAGCACCGGCATGCTCTCGGCTGAGAAGGTCAGCGCCGGGCTGTCGGTCGCCGATCGCCAGCCGCTGATGGACTGGGTCATCAGCGAGCTCAGCCCACACATCCGTCCGGCCGCGGCGCTCCCCCGCGAAAAGTGCACTGTTTACAAAGGGCTTGGCGGCATCAGCGAGAGTCAGGTTTCGGCCAACTACCTCGGTGAGATCGTCGGGCCGCGCCTGGACATCGAACTGCTCACCGACACCGACCGCGCCACGCAATACGCCCTCGACCGGCTCGCCACCCGTCTCGGTGTCCCGATGCCCCGTGCCGAGCAGCTTGACGAGGCCGGGGCCCACATCGACCTTGGCGCGGCGACCATCAGGATTCGGCGGCTGGCGGCACCGACGATTCGCGCCGACCTTGACCAAGTCGGACGCCGGCCCCAGGCCGCGGTGGAGGCTCGCATCGAGCACATCGCCGACGCACTTGGCGAGGCGGCAAACCCGACAATCGCCCTGGTCGAGATCGCCCACCCCGACGCCTATCAGGGCCGGCGACGCGGCGACGATCCCAAGTTCGCCATCCGGCACGGCCTGCTGCGGACGGGCCGGCTCAGCCAGTTCGTCACCCCGGTGGCCGAGCCGAAGCGTCCCCCTCGCGCCCGTGAGGGCAGGGAGCCCTCTGACCCGAACCGAGAGCGGTTCGCCGCAGCCGTCGATGATCTGTTCCGGCAGCTCGGCGTACGCCCCGAACCGCTGCCTGAGCCGGCGCAAAACACCCTCATCCGACGGCCGGCCCTCCTGGCCATCTGGATGATCCGCCAGAACAAGGGACGCGTCTGGGGGCTCGCGCGACAGGTCCCGGTCGCCGTGCTCGTCGACCCCACCGGTCAGCATGTGGAAGTCCGTGCGCCCAAGGTGCCCTGGCAGCCTCTGCACACCGGGCTCGTGGAGATCGGTAAGCAGTACGTCAACGTGGACCTCAAGTGCGGCCCCGACGACGTGGTCCGGTTCGCCAAGGACGTCATCGATGAAGCCACCAGCGCTTTCCCCGACACCCTGCTACTCACCCATGCGCAGAACCTGCGCAGCGTCTGGAACACCCTCACCAACGGCCGCATCCAGCTCGACAGCCTCGGCTTCGGCGGCGGTGGACCTCAGCCGATCAGCAAGCTGCCCGGCCTGCGTCATGTACGCATTCGCACCGCTGAAGGCGGCGAGACGCCGGAGTGCTACGGCGTAACCGACGATGACACAGGCCAGCCCAAGGGTCTGTGGCGCTTCCTGGCGCCTCGGGTGTACGGCAGCACTACGGGCAAGCCCAGCACGCACTCCGGGGCGTTGAAGGGCGTGTCGAAGCTGATCCCCGGCGAGCACAACGGCAAGCTCACTGCCCCAAAGCCGAAGGCCCAGGTATGGAACCCGCAGTTCATCGAGCTGCTCGTGGCGGGAATCCAGGACGGCGACCAGCCCGAGCACTGGGCGGCGCTGGCGCACGAGCTGCGAGATGCAGCACCGTACGTACGGGGCACCACCGTCCTGCCGTGGCCGCTTCACCTCGCGGAGCAGATCGAGGAATACCTCCTACCAACCAAGATCGCTAACCTCGGTTCGCAAGAGGTTCTCAGGGACGAGTAGGGGCCGTGGGCCTCCCCGGTGCGGGAGGCCCACGACCACGAGCATCTGTCGCCCCTGCCTATGCCGGTTGCGCTCCGCCGCCTCGCCGTCGGGGCACCACAGCCGCAGTAGCTTGGGCCGCGACGTGCGAGAGCTCGGGGAGGACATCGCCGTAGAACTTGGCGGTGAAGTGTGGGCTGGAATGGCGCAGCCGGTTGGAGATGACCTTCATGTGGACGCCGGCAGCGAGTCCCATGGTCGCGGCGCCGTGGCGGAGGTCGTGGAGCCGGATGGGTGGTAGTCCGGCTTGGTTGGCGAGGTGGTGGAAGTGGTCGGTGATGTCGGCAGGGTGGAGCCGGCCTCCGGTGGGCGTGGTGAACACGAGTCCGGTGGTGGTCCAGGCAGCACCGGCGGCGAGGCGTTCGCGATGTTGGCGGGTGCGGTGGGCGCGTAGTACCGCGACGGTCTCGGTGTCGAGGGCAACGGCGGCTTCGCTGTCGCTGGTTTTGGGTGTGTCGATGGCGGTGGCCCAGCCGTGTTGGACGAGTTGCCAGCGGACGGTGAGGGTGGCGGCGTCGAGGTCGAGGTCGTCCCAGTGCAGGCCGCAGGCTTCGCCTCGGCGGAGGCCGGTGAAGGTGATGAGGTGGTAGAGGGCGTAGAGCCGGTCGTTCGCGTCGTGGGTGTGGTCGAGGAATCTGCCGGCGTGTTCCGGGGTCCAGATCATGACGGGGCTGGGGGTTGTGCCGGTGTCGCGCCAGGTGCGGATGCGTTGGTCGGTCCAGATGGTGGGCTTGGGTGGTCGGGCTGTTGGTAGTTCGATCATGAGGGCGGGGTTGGTGTCGATGTAGCGGTGGCGGCGTATCGCGTCGTTGAGGGCTTTGCGCAGGGTGGCGTGGATGACGTGCAGGGTTCTGGGGCCGACGATCCGCTGGTTCTTGACTTGGTCGCGTTTGGCGGGGTCGCGGCTGGCGCGCAGGGTGGCGATGGTGGTGTTGCGTTCGGCGATGGTGTCGTACATGGCGTCGATGTGGCCGGGGCGGAGCCGGTCGATGCGCAGGTGGCCGAGGTGCGGGATCAGGTACAGCCGGATGTGCCCTTCGTAGGAGCGCAAAGTGCCTGCCTTGATGTTCTTGCGCCCGGCGAGCCAGTCGGTCAGGTACGCCTGCATCGTGGGCAGCTCGGTCGGGGTGATGTCCAGGTGCAGCGCCCGCCGGACCTGGTCCGGGGTGGGAACGGGTGCGCCGGTTTTGACGGCGGTTTCGATCAGGTCGCCGGTCTTGACGGTGGTGTGCGGGTCGGTGGGGTCGGGGACAGCGAGCACCGCGCGGATGCGGTCTAGGACGGCGTCGGCGTCGACCTGGGTGGCGTAGGGGCCGTGGCGGAGTGGGCGGCGGGTGCCGTCGGCGCGGGCGGGGATTTCGATCTGCCAGTGCCAGTGGCCGTGGGTGCGGGACCAGCCGCCGCCGGGCCGGCGCAGCTGGGGACAGGAGCGTCCCAGTCGCCGGCCCGTGACGCTGTCGTGGCAGCCGCAGCGTTTGAAGGTTGATCCCTTCACTTATCGTCTCCTGGATGCTTCGTATGGTGCCGCCAGCGGTGTCGGGTGGAATCCGCTGGTGGCGGGGTCATCGCATCCACGCTCACCTTCGCGTCGGCTTCAAGTCGCCCGCCGCCGGTTTCGGCGGGGGCGGGTTGGAGGAGGTGGAGCAGGGCGGCGACCGGGACGATGATGCGGCTGCCGGCCCGGATCAGCGGTATGGGGAACTGGTTGGTGGCGGCGAGCCGGTACGCCTGGGATCGGCTGATCCCGAGCACCGAGGCGGTGGTGGCGAGGGTGGTGGTCACACCGAGGGCACGGATGCGCTCAACCGTCCATACCTCCCCGACGCTGGGCGCGGTGGTGGTGCTGTCGATCGTGGTGCGGGTGGTCTGGTCAGCGTGATTCGTGAGGCTGTTCATGATCAGGCTTCTCCTGGTTATGAGATGGATGGCTGTGCGGTAGGAGCGGGGTGCTCCCGTCGGGGTCGACCGGCGCAGGGGTGGCTGCTCCGCCACCGTTGCGCCGCTGCGGTGACAAAGGCGGCGGCGTCGGGTTGGTCGGCACGGCCGGGCTCGCGATCAGCTCGGGTGGTGCGGACGACTCGGTCTTGAGGGTTTTGAGGAGTTCGGATACTCGGGTGTTGGACGCGGTGTGACCGGCTGCGCGAAGGGCTTCGGCGAGCGCCGCCCGGGTCAGTGCCTGCCCGTCCGCGGTGAGCCACGTCGGCGACACGCGTCCTGTGAGCGGACGGTCCGGGTCCTGGACCGCTCCCCCGCCGTGACAGCGGACCGCACCGTCTCTTCCGGTCCGCTGTCCGGAACAGTCCGTCCGGCC
Organism: Micromonospora sonneratiae; assembly: GCF_042679305.1. NCBI lineage: Bacteria > Bacillati > Actinomycetota > Actinomycetes > Micromonosporales > Micromonosporaceae > Micromonospora > Micromonospora sonneratiae. Next base: position 67,118 of record NZ_JBHTMP010000008.1, read on the forward strand.
TCATTGAGCTGGCAGTCCAAAACCGCCATGGCAGGGGCGGGCGTGGCGGTGCTGGTCCGTCCGAGGGCGATCTTGACCATGACGAGGAATCCGAGCGCGGGTACGGCAGCGGCGACCCAGCCGATGATCGAGGGTTCGGCCTCGACGACCTGCGCCGCCAGGGACAGGGTGACCGCGCACGCCAGCACTGTGGACGGGAAGACGGTGGAGGTGTGAGCGCGTTTGCGGCGGCGCAGTTCCAGACCGGAGGCGATGGACATCAGTTCCAGGACGATCGCGTCGGCCCAGGCCAGCCAGCCGGGTTGGCCGTGCGCGGCGGCCACGTTGTGGACGTGGGTGAAGCTGGCCGCCCCGGCTGCGCCTCCGATGGCCAGCATGATGACGACCTGGACGACGCCCTCGACGCGGCTATCGCGCGGCCGTGCCTCCGGGTCACGGATCGGTGCTGTCGTGGCCGATCACCTCCTCGACCCGGACCGGGTTCCGGTCCGTCCGTCAGTCGCAGGAGGCGGGACCGGATAGCGGACCGGCCCGGCGTCGGACAACCGTCGGGACGCCAACCGGACGCCGACTGCGGACCGCTTGCCCCGAACGCGAGACGGGGACGCGGTCCGGCCGCTGTGGGAGCGGACGTCCGGTGCTCTCACCGATCCGTCAGCACCAGCCGAGCTGCTCACGACAGAGCCGTGACAGACGCCGGCCCTTGCTGTCCGCTCCACGGCAGAGGTACCGTCCGCCGCCCTCGTGCCGTCGCTGATCAAGCGGCCTCACCCGCCCGCTCGGAGACGTCAACGACGTACCCGGCCAGGTCAGCCAGCCGCAGCCGCGGTCCTCCTCCGCCGGCCACGGCCCACACCGCCTCCGCTGGGCTCAGGCCCGCCGTCGCGGCGTGGTCGCGGGCCCCGGTAGCGACCGGCACCGACAGCGGCACGTCGGCCAGCACGCGGTGTAGGTTGCGCTCCCGGGCGGCCGAGTGCAGCCAGAACAGCACCGGCCACGCCCGCTCGATCGTGCCGAACAGCTCCTGATAGCCGTCCACCTTGCCGGCCAGGATCGACAACTGCTCGGCGCCGGTGTCGTACTCGACGAAGAGCGGCACCTCGACACCGTTCTCGACCCACCGGCCGTAGCCGTCCGGGCGTACCCGCGGCTGATACGCCCGCACCAGCCCCGGATCCTGCCGGCTGGTGAACGTCCCGGCGCGCTGGCACACCACCTCCGGCAACCACTCCACCGAGCCGGTGCCCGGGTGAGTGCGGGCGTGCCCGGCCAGGTCGGTGAAGAACCCGTTCACCCCGAGGCGGTGGGCGAGGCTACGGGTCGAGGTCCAGCGCCGCCGCTCCACCCGGGCGTGGTCCCGCCGCGGCGGGCGTTGGTCGCGGCTGGCCGCGACGACCTCGGCGCCGAGCTGGTCGATGACGTAGTGGTACGGGTACGAGCCGCCGTCGGCCCGCTGCGGCCGGAACCGGGCGACGAGGCGCAGCCGGTACAGGGTCCGCAGCCGCCGCTGACAGAAATCGAGGGACGGGAACAAGGCGTGCGCGAGCTGGAACGACGTCAACACGCCGTGGTCGTACAACCAGCCCAGCAGCACACGGTCACGGCTGGTCAGCTGGGACTGGACCCGAAGGACTGGATCATCCACCGGCTAGCACCTCCTTCCCGGGTAGGGAATGCCAGCCCCAGGGGAGAGACCCGAGACCAGGCAGGGTCTGTCGCAGGACAAGCCGATGTCGCTGACAGCCGGCCTGACCTGCGGTGTGAGAGGCAACACGGGGTCGGTTCGGGGGTCCGGCTGAAGACTGACGTCAACGCTGACGCCAAGCCCGACCCCCGAACGGGGATCAAGCCGGAACTCGTCACTGCCAATGCCTACGGCAGTCGTTGAAGGTGTCGACGAAAACACGTGAACTCCTTGGTTGAGGATGTGGAATGTGGTCCTGGTGGCCTGGTCCGGGCACGACAGCGCCGCCGGAGCGGAAAGAGCCCGGTGAGATGAATCCCGGCGCCGCCCTGCCGTGGTCGCCGTTAGCGGCGCGTGAGTGCCGACCGCCGGGAGCACCGGCGCGACGAATGGCCTTGGGGCAAGCGCGTGGAGGTAGCCGTTGGCGGGGTGAGGGCTAGCCTCTCGGTCATGTCCGCCCCTGCCACACGCCCGTTGCTGTTCCTCGACGTGGACGGCACCCTCATCCCGCTCGGCACACCCACGGCGGTTCAGCAGGGGATGCGGCACGGCCACACCGAGACACCGGTCCCATCGGCCGACGCCCATCCCCTGCTGCACAAGGTCAATCCGGAACACGGCCGCCGGCTGGAGGCTCTGCCGTGTGATCTGGTGTGGGCGACGACCTGGATGAGCGACGCGAATGACGTGCTCGCGCCGCTGCTCGGGCTACCGACCCTGCCTGTCGTGGACTGGCCCGACTCCGACGAGGTCGGCGTCCTGCACTGGAAGACCCGTGGTCTGGTCGAATGGGCGCAGGGACGCCCCTTCGTCTGGGTCGACGACGAGATCTCCCACGCCGATCAGCAGTGGGTGTCGACTCATCACCCCGGCCCGGCCCTGCTGCATCGGGTCGATCCACATCGCGGCCTGATCGAGCAGGACCTCGCTGCCATCGAAAGCTGGCTGGTGCAGGCGCAGTAGGGCCAGCTTCCAGCCGTCGCGGGTGCCGCGCTGGACGGCTGTCTGCGAGTCGGGGCCGTCGCTTTTGAGGTGCCGCACCATGCCGCTGGCGTCGGCGGCGGCCCGGGAATCGTGACGTGGTGCGGTCAGGATCCGACCTCGATGAGGCGACGCCTGCCACTCTCGCCCGGCACCTGCCATACCTGATCGTCCGGCCAGTGGCGGTACAACAACTGCTGCGTGGTCGTGGCGGCAGCATTCCGCAGCGGCTCGCGGAGCAGGTCGGCCCGCAACCGTTCCTCCCGCTCGGCATCCTGAGCGATCAGCAGAACCGCCCCGACCGGTACCAGCCGGTCCGCGCGCCGGTAGCCGGCCAACAATCCACCCAGACCTGACGTCGCTCGCTCGTGCTCGGCGACAACGCCGCCGCTCGGGCCACGGTCGACGTGGACCAGGAACCGCAGGCACCGCCCGTCCTGCAGCCAGACGCCGTAGCCGTCGGCCCGCAACTGCGCCAGGTCGTGCTGACGCAGCCACGCCGAGGTGTCCATCATCGCCAGCCACTGGAACAGCTCGCACCGCCCCGGGTTGCGCCGCGACACCTCCACCAACGGCAGGAACAGCAAGGCATCCGCCCGACCGTAGGACCGCTGCCCCAGCCGCAGCGGAACCGGCCGCCCCGACGCTGTCAGGGCTCGCCGGAGCACGTCGGTTCCCTCGGCCGTGACCTCGTACCACCAGGTGTGGGTCCGGTCCTCCGCCGAGCGGTCGCGGCGCACCAGTCCCGCCTCGTGCAGCCACACCAGGTCCCGGTGAGCCGTCAGCCGCGACACTCCGCAGACAAGCGCCACGTCCAGTGTCGTCGCGGAACCATGCTGCGCCAGGTACGACAGGATCCGCCACCGCCGCGGGGACAACCGCCCCGTGGCACCCTGGTCGCCCATTCCCCGATGATCCTCCTGGCGTCGATAGTCCGACATCCCGTCCCTGACAGCCGTAACAGAGAGTGATCAATGCGCCGACGGGAACATCGGAAGCCGGGACCGCCGTCACCGCACACAGCGCTCGCCCTCGGCCGCCATACGAGGCGTCGGCAGGCCGTGCGAGCACCCACATATACAAACCGGGGTTTTGGGGCCGATTTTGGTGATCACTGTTCAGTGAATCAACCGAAGAGTTGAGGACAGAAAGCGCGGTACGGTCAAATCAGACCGCTGTTAGTTGATCTCCACGATCGGCGCCCTACAGCGCGCCGATCTGCCAGAGGCCCGAAACCTAAACCAGCTCGACTCGACAACGCAGCGCCACGCACCGATGCGTGGTTACTAAAAGTGACCACGCCCCGGGGGGAGCGTTGCCGCGTCTTCCTTCAGGAACGGACGATGCGCCGAGGCGAGCCCCCGTAGGGTCGGTCGCGTGGCCGAGACGTGGACCGAACCGGACCTGTCCTACATCGCCAGCGTGACGCGGGTCCGCGCGGTGGCCGGCGTGATCCTCCGCGACCAGACCGGCCGGGTGCTGCTGGTCCACCCGGCCTACAAAGACGTGGGAAGTTCCCGGCGGAACCGTGGAGCCGGACGAGTCCCCGGCAGACGCCTGCACCCGCGAGATCCAGGAAGAGTTGGGTCTGTCGATACCCGCGGGAGCGCTGCTGTGCGTCGACTGGGTACCGGCGAGCCAGCCGTGGGACGGCGGGGACTCATGTTCGTCCTCGACGGCGGGGCGCTGACGGCGGATCAGATCGCGGCGATGCGACTGTGCCGGGACGAGTTGGACGGCTTCGAGTTCGTCGAGCCGGAACGCCTGGACGAGATGTTGATTCCCCGACTGGCTCGGCGGGTCACCGCGGCGATCGCCGCTACCGGCCAAGGCGGCGCCTACCTCGAGGATGGAGCCGCGACCTCGAACAGTTAGCCGTCAACGCGGAGCCTCGGCCGCAGCCCGGTACCGGGACATAGAGGTCCACCTGCATACGAAGCCAGAGAGGTCTCCTCACGGCACCGGCGTCATCGCCGACGACCGGCTCCGAACCACTCACCGGTCGACAAGATCTTCCCCGCCGTGCACACCCCACCAACTCGGCGCGTACCTGCGCAGCGCCCCCGAGAAGCGGGTCAGCAGCAGCCAGTCGGCGTCGAGGATCAGCGCGGCGTCCTCCGACCGCTCGTCCAGCACCCGGGCCACCGACGCCAGCATCTCCCGCGTCGCCCGGTCGGAGGATTCGTCCTTACGCAGCCGGAAGCCTATGGTGACGTACCGCTCCGGTTCCCACTCCCACATCGAGCCGTCACCATCTTCGACCTCGAAGTAGCCGTGGGACCCGCCGTAGATGCTCACCGTGTAACCGCACCGGTCGCTGAGGTCCGCACTCCACACCCGGGGCCTGCCATCTACCGCCGACTCCTCGGCACCGTCTGGGGCGACGACGCCGGCCAGCACATCGAGAGGAACGTCGCCGGCCAGCGTCAAGCGGTACTCGGTCGCCATGGATAGCCCTTCAGTCTCGTCGCAGGATCTGGATTATCGCCCCGCTGCGCGTCACCGCCACCAGTTCCTTTAACCCTGCGATCGGCCAGTCGTCAAACTGCCTCTGCAACGCCGGGAGATCGCCACGCCAGTCGTGGAGGTTCACCACCACCCGTTGGGTCTGCTCGCTGTCGATCTTGTCGGATACCCCGCTCCACACGCCTCGCACGCTCTTCGCCGGCATCGGGGAGTAACAGTCGAAGACGTGTCCCTCGATCAGGTAGTCGGGATCCTTGCCCGGTTTCCCGGAATCACCGGTACCGAGACGGGCATCAGCGACCTCCTGCCGGGTCGGGTTCTGGTGGAGCCGGTACCCCTCCGCAGCGACGGTATCGGCGCACTGGTTCTCCAGTTCCAGGGAGCGCCGCACGCGTTCGTCCTCCTTCGGAGGAATCCGGGTCCGCCGACCGGTAGGCGCGCCCCCGTGCTCTCCGGTCGGCTTGCGCGTCCACGGCGTCGTCACGCCCCTGCCGGGGGACGGTGTGGGATCCGAGGCAGGGCTGGTCGGTACGGCACCGCCAGCCCCGCTCAGTTTCCCAACTGGCGTGCCTCGGCGATCGCCGCGTCAACCGCCTGGCGGGTGGTGGCGGTGCGCTGAACCAGCATGACGAGCACCTGTTTGATGCTCTCCAGGGCCTGCAGCAGCGGCCCTGGCTGCCCACCCTGCAGAACCCCGACGACAAGCTGCTGCGCCTCACCGACCTGGGTGATCGTGGCGGCAGTCTGGTCACGGATGCCGTCGACCGCACTCTGCACCGGCGTCAGCCCGCTGATCGTCTCCCCCGGACTGGCCTGCTCCGGGACACCAGCGGCCACCTTCGCGGCATCACCGACAGCCCCGGCGAGACCACCCAGTCCACCCCGGACGGTGGCGATGGCTCCGCGAACCCGCGCCACACCGGCGGCGACCGCGGCGAACCCGGCACCCGCCGCGCGCAGCGCGATCTCCTGCGCCTGCTGATCAGCGGCGGCAGCCAGGGCCTGGGCACGTTCGACCCCGGCGGCCAGCGTACGTAGCTCCGTAGTGATCTTCTCGACGTGCGACACGCTGCCGGATTCCTCCACCTGACGACGAGAGCTCAGGAGGTCGAACCTACCGGCACGGCACCGACGTCACCAGACGTCGCGGAGGAGTAAGCGATCAGTGGTCGCGGCCGAGGAGGCGGTAAAAGGAGAGAGCGATGAGACGGCGGAAGATCGCGGTCATCGGGGCGATTCAGCCCCACCGTGGTGTCGGGCGGGCCAGCCGAGGAACCGGTCAAACAGGCCTTTGACATCGCCGCCGGTGCTCGGATCGAGCTGGTGAAGGTCGTCGATGGCTTCATAGAGCAGGCCGGCCAGGTATAGGAAGAGACCGACTGTGTTGTCGCGGTACTCGGCGACCAGTACGAGCCGCGCCCGTCCGCAGGGCCAGGGCTGCCCGCAGCGGCGACACAGCCAGAGCGGACGCAACGGCAGATGCTCCGCCGGCACGGGCCGGTGCTGCTCGGCAGCACCGGTTCCGTCCGTACTCATCGGCGGCGGCACTTCCGTGCCTGTTGCTCGAACAAGACCCGCCAGACGTGCGTCAACAGCGGCGGGTCGGCCGAGCCCGGTCCCACCGCCGCCGGGACCACCGCTGCGCGGTCTGTCGCCAGCTCGCCGGTCACGGCGTACCGCGACACGTACACGGTCATGGCCGACCCCCGGCCGATGCCGGCATCGGTGCGAGGTGGGCTTGCCGGCGTACCGGCAAGCCCACCGCCGTCGGCCGGCGGTGGGGAGCAGACCGCCGGTCACCCGCCCACGCAGCCCTGCTGGCGGTACGCGAACGGGGAGTCACCCGTGCGGTCGACGGAGTGCCCGGCGCGAGCACTTGCCGGTGCGTCGGGTCGCGTTCCGACCTGTCGCCGATCGACACGTCCATCTGGATCTCCCTGCCGTGAAGCTGCCGCTGGCCCACCGGCGCGCCGTTGGAGATCGGGCGCGCCGGCACATCCAGGCTCGCTTGGGCCGTGCACGGACGGAATGTCTCGCCGGTGCACCGGCGGTGCACCTGTGGTCACCGCGTGTGCGGCTACCATCACGTCCACCGGTGACTGTCCGTTCCGGAAGGACGTGCGATGGCTACGGTGACGACCTGGACCGGCCAGGATGCGAACGCGCTGCGCAAGGCGTTGCGGATGAGCGTGACCGCCTTCGCCGAGCACCTCGGCGCGGCGCGGCGGACCGTGGCCAAGTGGAGCAGCCAGGGCGACAAGGTGCTCCCCCGTGCGGACATGCAGGCCGCGCTGGACACCGTGCTGTCCCGCGCCACACCTGAGGTACGGGAACGCTTCGATGCGTTGCGCGCGGCCGGCACCGACGGTGCACTTGTAGGTGCGGGTGGCCCGGACACCGGCCGGGATGCGGATACTGGCGACAACGGTGACGGCGACTCAGGTTCGGATGGTGACGTGCGGCGCAGGCAGCTTCTACGCGGAGCGGCGGTTGGCGTCGCCGCCGCGCCCAACGTGGCGTTGCTGCTCGACGCCCTCGTCGCGCCAGCGCACCCCGACGGTGCGGCACTGTCCGTACCGCAGCTGTCCCGGGCTGTCGCCGGTGCCAAGATCGACTATCAGGCGTGCCGGTACGCGCACGTACTCGATCGGCTGGTGGCGTTACTGCCGTCCCTCGATGCGGTGAGGTCCGGTGTAGCGGGCGAACACTGCTCGCAGGTCGAGGTGCTGGCCGCCGAGCTGTACCACGTCGCCGGGAGCGTCCTACTCAAGGTTGGCGATCAGGGGATGGCCCTGGTAGCGGCCGAACGGAGCAACCGGGCCGCGGCCAAGAGCCAGAACCCGGTGGCGATCGCCGCGAGCGCCCGGATCATGACCCACGCGCTCATGGGCAACGGCCACGACGCCCAAGCGGTGGCCCTCGCCGGCAACGCCGCTGATTCGCTCGACCGGGACACCCGCCTCGCGTCGTCCGATGCGGTGGCCGTCTACGGCGCTCTCGTCCTTCGGGGGGCCATCGCCGCCGCCCGCCGGGACGACCGGGGCACCGCGCACGCGCTGCTCGATGAGGCAACCCGCGCCGCGACCCGACTCGGCTACGACGGCAACGATCGGTGGACCGGCTTCGGCGCCGCCAATGTCCTACTGCACCGGGTCAACATCGCGCTGACCCTCGGCGACGCCGGAACAGCCATCGCGATCGCCCGCACCGTGCCGCTGGACAAGGTGACCCTGGCCGAGCGCCGGGCGTCTCTGTATGTCGACGTGGCACGCGCCTACACGCAGTGGGGACGCTACGAGCGTGGCCTCAGCGCGCTGCGCACCGCGTACGAGGTGGCACCCGAGGAGATCCGCTGCCGGCCGGCGGTCCAGCGCATCGCTGGCGACCTCGCCATGCTCGCCACGGGGTCGGTTCGCACCGCCGCTGCCGGCTTCGCCCGCAACGCCGGGATCCGGCTATGACCGGCGGTCACCTCCAGATCGTCGTCTGCGGTGCGGGGCCCGCCGCAGACGTAATCCAGCTCGTCAAGGCCGCCCAGAGGCGATCCTGGACAGCGGCGGTCACGGCCACACCGAGCGCGATGGACTTCATCGACCCGCAGCCGATCGAGAGCCTCACTGGTCATCCGGTGCGGTCGACCTACCAGTCGTCGCCCGGAACCCGCCGGTCGCTTCCCGCCACCAACGCCCTGGTCATCGCCCCCGCGACCTACAACTCGATCAACAAGATCGCCCTCGGCCTGGCCGACAACTACGCCATGACCTCGGTCGCCGAGCTGATCGGCAGGCAGGTGCCGACCGTCATCGTCCCGTTCGTCAACGCCGCCCTCGCCGCCCGGGCACCGTTCCGGCACGCCGTGGCCAGCCTCCGTGGCGAAGGGGTACGCGTCCTGCTCGGCCCCGAAGACCAGTGGGAACCGCACCCGCCCGGCAGCGGCAACGAGCGGCAGGAAGCCTTCCCCTGGACGGTGGCTTTCGAGACAGCCGCCCAGCTCGCCCACGGATCTCGACCGGCCGCTTCCGGCCACGCCTGACCGCAAACGAGTCAGCCACCGTGTCGCGCCAGGCCGGCGCGTCTCGCCGCTAGCGTTGAAAGCCGTGGACCGAATCGCCATCATCGGCTGCGGTGGCAGCGGCAAATCCACCGTCGCCCGGCAACTCGCGCAGATCCTCGACGCACCGCTCATCCACCTCGACACGCTCTACTACGACAAGCAGTGGAATCCCGTACCCAAGGACGAGCTCGCCGCCCAGCAGGAGAAACTCATCACCGGCGAGCGGTGGATCATCGAAGGCAACTACGCCGGCACCCTGCCGATCCGGCTCGCCGCCGCCGACACCGTGATCTTTCTCGACCTGCCAGCCAGGACATGCCTGTGGGGCATCGCCGAACGCCGGTGGCGCTACCACGGCGGCCAACACCCCACCGACGGCGTCTACGACCGGATCACCTGGAGCTTTGTCCGCTACATCCTCGGCTACCGGCACACCATGCGCCCCCGCGTCCGTCACCTGCTCCAGGAACATGGAGCGAAGGTCCGGCTCATCACTGTCACCAGCCGGCGGCACACCAACCGGTTCATCGACCGAATCAAACGGGAGACAAATCGGTGACCTGACCCCGGACGTCGACGAGGACCCGAGCGCGTCCAACCGACGCCAACAGGTCCAACGGCTCCCGAGCACCCACCGAGCCACCACCACCGGCCAGCAGGCACGAAAAAGGCCCCGACCCAGTGTGAAACACCAGGTCAGGGCCTTGATCGTTGGTGCGCCGCCAGGGACTCGAACCCCGAACCCGCGGATTAAGAGTCCGCTGCTCTGCCAGTTGAGCTAGCGGCGCTCGCTGGCAACGGGGAAAACCTTAACACGCCCCTGCCGGGGGGCTCCAATCAGATCCACCTCCCCCGGCCGGCCTCATCCGTTCAACGGACTCCCGGGCGGAAACCCGGCAGAGTTCCCAGGGGGGACAGAAATTCCTGGCGTGGATCGGGCACGATGTGCTCCGAGCATGCGAGCGAAACTGAGGTGGGGATGGGCAAGGTCACGGGGACCTGGGCGGCTGCTGTCGCCCTGGCGACGTTGGTGCCGTTGGGTCTGACCGGGTGCGGCACCGAGCCGCGCTTCGTGAGCAGCGATTCGTCCGGCAGTCCGAGCAGTCCGAGCGCCGTTCCGCCGACTGAGCCGCTGAGCCTCGCCATCACCCCGGGGACCGGCGGCACGAAGTTGCCGGTCAGTACGGAGATCGGCACCACCGTCACCGGTGGAAAGGTCACCGACGTCACACTGACCGTGGACGGCGGCGGGAAGGTCACCGGCTCGATGCGGGAGGATGGCTCGGCCTGGGTGCCGGACAGTCCCCTCAAGTACTCGAAGAGCTACACGGCCAGCGTCACCGCGACCAGCCCGGGCGGCCAGACGGAGACGAAGACGACCTCCTTCACCACGATGGCCAAGCCCGGTAAGCAGATCGGCTCGGGGCTCTACCTGTTCGACGACAAGACGTACGGCGTGGCGATGCCGGTGGTGGTGGAGTTCTCTCCCGGCATTCCGACCAAGGACCGGGCTGCCGTTCAGAAGCGGATGTTCGTGAAGTCCGACCCACCGCAGCCGGGCACCTGGCACTGGGTGAGCAACGGCACCCAGGCCTACTACCGGGCACCGGAGTACTGGCAGCCGGATACGAAGCTGACCGTACGGATCGCGCTGGAGGGTATTCCGCTCAGCAATGGCCGGTACGGCAACGTCGACCGGAAGGCCACCGGCAAGATCGGCAGCCGGTTCGAGATGAAGGTCGACAACTCCACCAAGCAGATGTCGGTCTACGAGAACGGCAACCTGATCAAGACGATGCCGGTGAGTCTGGGCAAGAAGAGCACTCCCTCCTCCAGCGGCACGATGGTGGTCATGGAGAAGAAGGCAGCAACGGTATTCGACACCCGGGACGACCCGAATCCGGCGAACCGCTATGTCACCGACATCCAGTTCGCACAGCGTCTGACCTGGGGCGGCGAGTACATTCATGCCGCACCGTGGTCGGTGGGTGACCAGGGGCGACGCAACGTCTCCCACGGCTGCGTCAACGTCTCCACGGCCAATGCACAGTGGCTGTTCAACAAGACCAAGGTCGGCGACCCGATCACCGTCAAGGGCACCGAACGCAAGCTGGCATCCGGCAACGGTTGGACGGCGTGGGATCTGTCCTGGGAGGAGTTCGTCAAGGGCAGCGCGCTGCCCGTACCCGCCGAACTGGGTGCCCCGGCTGCCGCCCCCACGACCACTCCGGCTAGCTGAGCAGTAATACCATGGCCTGTCCGGTTGGGAGCTTTTTCCGCCGGACAGGCCATTTCACTAGCGACCAATAACGCTTATCCGATATGTCCGTCTAATCTCGGCCGGTGTTCTTGTTCACGGCCGGCAACCGAGATTTGCCGTGGCGCGTCATTGAGAGACGATGGGTCACGGCAACCGGGACTGTGGGGGAAACATGCGAGTGAGTCGAAACCAATCGGTGCGGCATGACTCGAGGAGGCGCACCCGAACACTGGTGGCGGCTTTCCTGGCCGGTGCGGTGGCACTGACCTCCGCCGCCTGCAGCAGTGACGGCGGCTCCTCACCGGCTTGGCGCGGCGGTGGCGACGGCGACAGCAAGACGTCCGCCTCCGCGACGATCACCACCCCGGCGGCGGACGCCAAGGACGTACCGGCGTCGACCGAGATCGGCTTCACCGTCCAGGACGCCACCAACCCGGCCGTCGAACTGAAGGACGCGACCGGCAAGGCCGTCGAGGGCAAGCTGAATCCGGACGGCAAGACCTGGCTACCCAACGGTCAACTCCAGTACGGCACGACGTACACCGCGACGGTGACCGCGACCGGCAGCGACGGCAAACCGACGACGGCGACCAGCACCTTCACCACGATGGCCAAGCCTGCCAACCAGGTACGGGTGACCAGTTTCCTCGGTGACGGTGCCGTGGTGGGGGTCGGCATGCCGCTGCGGCTCAGCTTCAGCCGGGCGATCCCGGAGAAGTACCGCGCCGACGTGCAGCGCCGGCTGATGGTGCAGGCCACCCCGGCCCAGGAGGGCATCTGGCACTGGATCAAGCCGACCGAGGTGCACTACCGGCCGAAGACCTTCTGGGAGGCGAACACCAAGCTGTCGTACAAGGCTCAGGTCGGCGGTCTGCCGATGGGCGAGGGCTGGTACGGGCGTTCCGACCTCACCGTCGACCTCAAGGTCGGTTCTTCGGTGATCATGGTCGTGGACAACAAGACCAAGCAGATGACGGTCACCAAGGACGGCAAGGTCATCAAGACCATCCCGATCAGCCTCGGCAAGGCCAGCACACCGTCCTCCAGCGGCACGATGGTGATCATCGAGAAGTTGAAGAAGACCGTCTTCAACACGATGGACGACCCCAACCCGGCAAACCGCTACATCACTGACATCGAGTACGCCCAGCGCATGACCTGGGGCGGCGAGTTCATCCACGCCGCACCCTGGTCCGTGGGCGACCAGGGCCGACGCAACGTCTCCCACGGCTGTGTCAACATGTCGACCGCCAACGCCGCGTGGTTGTTCAACCAGACCCGGGTCGGTGACCCGATCACGGTCAAGGGCACCGAGCGGAAGCTGCAGAACGGTAACGGCTGGACCGACTGGAACATGAGCTGGGAAGAGTACGTCAAGGGCAGCGCGATCCCGTACGAGGCTCCGACGGACGCCCCCGACACGGACCCCTCGGGCGACCCGCCCAGCTCGCCCACCGCCTGATCATCCCGTCCACCGGAGGCCCGCCCGGCAACATCGGGGCGGGCCTCCGGTGTTACCGGGTACGGACGCACCGCTCATCTCACCGGAGGCCCCGGTCCCCCAAATAGTGATCAGCCCCCCTCGGATCCGAGGGGGGCTGATCACTATTTGGGGTGACTGAAGGGATTTGAACCCTCGACACCCGGGACCACAACCCGGTGCTCTGCCAACTGAGCTACAGCCACCATGTCGACCTACCCGGAACTTTGCCCTCCGGGCGGGTGCCGACCAATGATAGCCACAACCCTGCCCCCCGCGTCGAGCGGGTTACCCCCAACCGCGCGCTACAGCTCGGCCGCGATGGCCTTGGCGGTCTCGACGTCCGGACCGGGCAACGGCACGAAGACGGTCCGTCGGTAGTACTCCAACTCCCGGATGCTCTCCCGGATGTCCGACAACGCCCGGTGCGCCAGTCCCTTGGCCGGTTGCCCGAAGTAGACCCGGGGGTACCACCGACGGCACAGTTCCTTGATCGACGACACGTCGATCATGCGGTAGTGCAGGTGCGCATCCAGCCGGGGCATGTCCCGGGCCAGGAAACCCCGGTCGGTGGCGATGGAGTTGCCACACAGCGGCGCGCTGCGCGGATCCTTGACGAAGCTGGTGACATAGTCGAGAACCATGTCCTCCGCCTCGGTCAGGGTGACCGTCGAACGGCGCACCTCCTCGGTCAGCCCGGATCGCTCGTGCATCGTCCGCACGATCTCCGGCATCCCGGCCAGCACCTCGTCGTCGGCGTGGATGACGACGTCGACGCCCTCACCGAGCACGTTGAGATCGGGATCCGTGACCAGGGCGGCAACTTCGATCAGTGCGTCTTTGCCGAGATCAAGCCCGGTCATCTCACAGTCGATCCAGACAAGAAGATCAGCCACTGACACAGACTACGCGCAGCCCAGCACCCCGCGCCTCAGCACAGCGGCCATAACCGACCGCTAGGGTTTCCCCGTGCCAGCAGATCCAGCCGCGCCCCCTGTCACCGCCGAGGACGATCCCGGCGGTAGTACGGCACGTCGACTTGTCGGCGTGGTCGCCCTGGCCGCCCTGATGCCGCTGCTGTACCTGATCGTCAATCCGCACAACTTCTTCGATCTCCGGATCTACATGAGCGCGATGCGCTGGTGGGCGGAGGGCAACCCGCTCTACGACTACGCGCAGGCCGATCGGGTGCAGGGTGAGCTCTACTTCACGTATCCGCCACTGACCGCCCTGCTGCTACGACCGTTCGCCGACCTCCCGCTCGGCCTCACCATCGCGATCTTCACCATCCTCACGGTCGTCGCGGTCGTGGTGACCACCAAGTGGCTGCTCGCCCCGGTGGCCGACCGGCACGACGTGTCCCGTTGGCTCGTCGTGGGGTTGGCCGTACCGCTCGTGTTCGCGGTGGAGAGCACCCGGGAGACCATCACCTTCGGTCAGATCAACATGCTGCTGGTGGTGCTGATCCTGGCCGACCTGCTGTTCGCCGTACCCCGTGGGTCACGCTGGGCCGGCGTCGGCATCGGGCTGGCGACGGCGCTGAAGCTGTTCCCGGGCATCTTCATCGTCTATCTGCTGGCCTGCCGGCGGTGGCGGGCCGCCGTGGCCGCCAGCGCCACGGCGGCCGTCGCGACCCTGCTGGCCGGGGCGGTCGCGCCCGGCGACTCCTGGCGGTTCTGGACGCACGAACTGTGGGCCACGGACCGGGTCGGGCGGACCGACTACACCGGCAACCAGTCGCTGTTCGGACTGCTGAGCAGGTTCTCCACACCGGACAAGCCGCATCAGCTGCTGTGGCTGGCGCTGGTGGCGATCATCGCCGGATACGGGCTGTGGCGGGCCGCCCGGGCGGCTCGCGAAGGCGACGAACTCGCCGGCCTGACCTTGACCGGGCTGGTCGGTGCACTGGCCAGCCCGATCAGCTGGACGCACCACGTCTACTGGTTCATCCCGGCGGTGGTGGTGCTGGCCGACGCCGGGCTGGGAACGCCGTCGACGGGACTGAACGGTCGCGGGCAGGGCCGCCGGAAACCGCTGCTGGCCCTCGCCATCGGGGTGTACGTCTGCGTCGTGTACGGGGTGGTCTCGTTCTACGACTGGGGTGTGGCCACCGAGCGGACCAACTCCCCGATCGAGTTCCTCCTGCGCAACGTGTACGTGCTGCTGGCGGTGTTGTTACTGGTGGTGCTACCCACCCGCCGCCCGGTGACGACCGTCCCGACGACACGCTGAGCCACAGACGACACGCTGAGCAGCCGATGCGACGTGGTCGGAAGGTCCACACGGCGGCCGGGCCGGGCGGGTACCGGACCGGCGGAGCTGCGGCGACACGGACCGATCACGACCACGGACCCACCACGAACATGGATCAATCGCGACCATGGATCCATCACGACCACGGAACTGCCGCGTCACGGAACCGCCGCGACATGTCCCCGGTAGCCAAACTTGCACTAAATGGACAGATCTATCCAGTCTCCCTAATGCCGGGTAATCTATCGCCAACAACGCAGCGTTCCTTCGGTCCACCGATCCCCCGGTGAGAGTGGCCCTCCGCTTCGGCAGCGCGGAGGGCCACTCGCCGTGACCGGGAACCTCCATCAGCCCATGGGTTCACGTCCGTCGCCAGGCAACGTCATCACCCTCAGGCGGTATCGCTCTCAGCCGGCTTCGCCCTCAGGCGGCTCGCCCTCAGCCGGCACCGCCCGCCCTCAGGCACCCGTCGCCGCATCCCATTTTGCGCTGTTCCGCCGCCGAGTCGCATCGGCCATGCTCTCCGACAGCGCGTTGCCGACCTCGTTCGCAGGGCCTGCATCGTCTGTCTCGTCGGGCGGCGCGTCGACCACCGTGCCCTGCCGGGCAGGCATGTTCTCCCCCGACGCCGCACGGGGCACCATCGTCTCGGAAGCCCCTGCCCCACCTGCGGCCTTGCAGCCCCTCGGCCGGTTGACCGTCGCACGGCCGATGGCCTCCCTACCGGACCGGCTGGGCACGACCAGGCCGGCCTGTCCGGGCAGGGGTGCCGGCCAGGTGAGAGCCAGCGTGACCGGCGGCCGACCACCGTGACTCGGATCGTCGACCGCCAGATGGGACGGTGCCAGGTCCGCCAGCGTCGCCGGCCGGGAGGGGGCCACCAGATCCGCCGATCGAACCAGCCGGGAGGGTACGGTCTCCAGCGACTCCACCGGCCAGGCCGGGACCGCCCGATCGACCGGCTCGGACCCGCTCTCCACGTCCTCCGACACCGACTGGTCGACGGGCCCTGACCCGTCCACCGAACTCGACGCTGCGGCTCCGGCCACCGGCCCGGAATCGGCTGGCTGCTCGACTGGCCGCTCAGCCGGCTGCTCGACCGGCGTCGGGTCGCTGTCGGCCGACACCGGTTCGTCCGTGCGCTGCTTACCTGGTCGACCGAGATCGTTCAACGAGGACACCCCCACCCGGGCAGCCAGCACCGGCACCTGGCTGGGCTCGACCACGAAGATCACCTCGCGGGGACGCACCGGCCAGACCAGGCTCGCCACGCCCAGCAGGCTCAGCACGACGCCACCGGCCAGCAGGCCCCAGGCGGTCGGGTCGAGCCAGCCCGCACCCACCTCGGCCCGCACGTCCGCCTTGATCCCGGCCTCGGCGTCGGTACGCATGATCACCAGGCTGAGTTGCCGCCCCCGTACGTCGGCGGGGTTCAGGTCGAGCATCCCGTAGCCCTCGCTGTGCCAGAAGGACTGCGCCAACGGGGCGGCCAGTCGTGGCCCGGGAAGCTGGGTGGTGCCCGGTCCCGGCAGACTGGCCTGCACCGGCATCGCCGGCTTCAGCCGTACCGGTAGCGGGCCTTTCGTCACCGCCACCCGGTCGACCGTGACGTACGGCACCTGCGCGAGGTAGCCGGCCACCTCGGCGGCGGGGGCGAGACCGATGAAGGCGGGCCCCTCGTCGTGCCGTACGGCGATCCGCAACCGGGTCTTGCCGGTGGCGATGAAGGGGATGTCCCGGTCCAGCAGCGCGTCCAGGTCGGGCACGACGACCGCGTGTCCCGGCGTGTTCACCTTTTCCAGGCTCGCACTGAACGTCCCGCTCGCGTCACGGTGCTGTAGCACCATCCACAGTGCCCCGCCGACGAGTAGCCCTGGCAGTCCGATTGTCAGCAGCAGTATTCCGGTGATCGTGCGCGCGAACCGCATCCGCGTCTTCCCCTCCTGGTCGCAGTACCTCGACGACCATACAGAGCGAAACGGACCAAACACGGATTATTCAGTAAGAGTAAGACTCAAAACGGCAGTGGCCCGCCGACACGTCGGCGGGCCACTGCCGGGGCGGAGGAGATCAGGCAACGGGCGGTTTCGCCGCCCCCGATCGGGTACGGGCGAACGCCAGCCCGCCGAGCAGCAGACCGGCCAGCCCGGCCACCAGGCCCGCGATGCCCAACCCCAGCGCCACCGAACTGTCGCCGCCATCCGTGTCCGCCTTCGCCACCGGCGCGGGCGAGGAGGAGTCCGAGGTGGCGGTGGTGTTCGCCGCCGGGGCCAGCTTCAGCACCGGCGCCGGCTGAGCGGACTCCTCCCCACCGGTCGGCTCCTCGATCCAGCGCACCACACTGCCGTCGGAATAGGTCTGGAGGGTCTTGAAGACGATCTTGTCCGCCTTCGGCAGCGGCCCCATCGAGACCGGGAACTCCTGGAACTCTCCCGGCTTGATCGCGGCATCCGGGTCGGTTGTCGTCCAGGTGATCTTCGATACCGCCTCGGTGACCTGACTGCCGTGCACCTCCAGTGGCGGATCGACCTTGCGTTTCTCGACCGCCACACTCCAGCCTGGTACGGGCATGGTGGTCACCGAGGCGATCGGGGCATCCGCGGGCAGGTTGACCTCCACCTTCGTGGTGGACGCGGTGTCGCTCTCGGTCGGCACCCGGAAGGCCAACCGGGCGTAGCCGCCCTGGGTCGCCTCACTCGGGTTGACCGACACGTGTGCCGACGCGGGCGCGGCGAAGCCGAGCACGCCGGTGGCGACAGCACCGAGGGCGAGGACGACCGCGGCGGTCGCGGTACGACGGAGACGGGTCATTGCAGACCTTCCTCTGCTACTTGACGGGTACGGTGGCGGTCACCGTGGCCTGGTCGATGTCGGACGTCCGGATGGTGAACCGCATCTGCCACTCGCCGGGTGCGGGCAGGCTGATCTCACCGGTGGCATGGTTGTCGGTGAGGGGCAGCAGCGGAATCTCGATCGGTTCGATCCCCTGCGCCGGCAGTGCCGCGGTGGCCCGCCACTCGACCACCGGCAGCGGCTTGCGGTCCGGGGTGAAGACATCAATGTGGATCGTGTTGTTGCCCCGGGCGGCCGGATCCACCACCAGCTCCAGCGTGTAGATGTTGCTGGTCAGCGTCGTGGCGTAGAAGGCGGCGGTCGCACCGGGGGCATTCGCGTCGACGGTACGGGCCGGCGTGGTCTGCACCAGCACCGCCGCCACCGCGACGATCACCGCGCCGATGCCCAACTCGACCCAGACCGCCCGCCGCATCCGGCCCGGCTGCTCGGCGGCCGTCCGGCGCTGCACCATCCTCCGGGCGTACGCCGCCACCGCGATCACCACCGCGAAGAGTCCCACCTTGGCCAGCAGCAGCCAGCCGTACCGGGTGGACACCAGGGCGCCGGGGGTACCGATCTCGATCAACGCCTGGACGGTGCCGGCCAGCACCAGCGCGGACACGGCTGCCGTCGCCCACCGGGACCAGACCGGCAGGATCGCCTCCAACTCCCGGTCGTCGGCCTGGCGCAGCAGTACGGCGACCAGCATGGTCAGGCCGCCGAGCCAGAGGGCCACACCGCCGAGATGGACCGCGTCGACGACCACCGACACCGCCGGCACCGGTGACGCGGCCGGGTGCCCGGCGATGGGCCAGGTCAGCAGGGCGGCACCGCCGAGGATGGCCAGCAGCACCCCGTCGGCCCGGCGGGCCGGTCCGGTCAGCAGTGGTCGCAGGATGATGCCGGCGGCCACCAGGATGCCCAGCCGTACCAGATGGGCTGCGCCGAACGTGCTGCCGAGCACGTCACCCAGCTCGGTCCCGCCGACGCTGAACAGGCCACCGCCGGTGGTGTAGGGCACCTGTAGCCACAGCCCGGCCAGGGTGGCGAACGCGACCAGTCCCACCCCGGTCCAGGCCAGCTGGGCCGGCCGGCGGCGGGACAGCCGCTGGGGCCAGAGCAGGCTGAGCACCAGCACCGGGCCGACGAGCAGGACCAGGCCGGCGTACCCGAGGTACTTGACCACCGGGACCGCCACCGCAACCACCCGGTTGACCTCGTCGCCTCCCTCACCCGCCGCCGTCGGCGGAGTCGACGGTGCCCCGACCGAGTAGGTGTAGCCGCCGGCCACCGGGTGGCTGTCCGCGGAGATCACCCGGTAGCTCACCAGGTATGTGCCACGTGGACCGGTCGGGTCGACGGGGATCTTGACCACCGCGCCGTTGAACGTCGGCTCCCCCCGGTCCACCCGGTTCCCGTCCGGGCCGAGCACCCGGATCTTGCCGGGCACCTTGCGTACCGGCTCGGTGAAGGTGAGCACCACCTCGGTGGGCGCGCTGGCCAGCACCGTGTCGGGAATCGGGCTGCTACTGGCCAACACCGCATGGGCACTGGCCGGGACACCGGCACCGAGCAGCAGGGCCAGCGCCGTCACCAGGAGGCCGAGGGTCGCGGCGGCGCGCGCCGCCCAGCGATGCTTCGCGACAGTCATGCAGGACATGCTGGCCGAAGCACGGGCCGCCGCGCGACCTCGGCTCACCCTCGACCGGCCGGCACCACGGCGGACACCGACGGGTCGATTCGCCTACTGACCCGGCCCAGCGCCCAGAGCAGTCCGGCCTGCACGACCGCGGCCAGGTGTCCGATCTCGTGGACCAGTGCCGTCGTCGAGTTGGCGATGTCGATCACGCTGGTTCCGGCCAGGCAGATCGCCAGTACGAAGGCGACCGGCACGAACGCCTGGGCCCGTTCCGGTCGGTAGGCGGCCAGTACGAAACCGACCGCCAACGCCACGTCGAACGAGGCCATCTCGCGACTCGTGTGCGGATCGGCCGCCACCCCCAGCCCGGCGAGGAGGATGGGCAGCGCGACGGCGAGTTGCGCGACCGCCGCAACCGCCACCGCGACCCGCAGGATCTGCCGGCGGCCGTACGCCGTGGCCGCCCGGCGCTGCCGCTCGGCGGCTGCCGCCCTGGGGTCGGCGGCGACCGCCGCCAGTACCGTGGCGGTCAGATCGGGCACGTCCGCGACCCGTACCCGAACCAGCCGGGTGACCTGTTCGGCCCGGGCCAGCCAGTTCCGACATCCCGAGCAGGTCGTCAGGTGGCCGTCCAGTACCGTCGCCGGCGCCTGCGGGTCCTCCCCGTCCAGTCGAGCCGACAATGCGATTCGCACCTTGTCGCAGGTCATGTATGGATAGTCGGCGGGCGGGCCGGAAAAGTTCCGTCCGGGGGCGGGCGTTTCGTGAACCCGCCGTTGCTGGCCGGGCGGGCCGCGTACCCTGGGTTGCCGTGATCCCCGCCCAGCGTGACTCCGTGGCCGGTACGGCCGACGCGACCACCTCCGCGTTGGAGACTGCCACCCACTGGGCGCTGGCTGCCCGTAACGGGGATCCGGTGGCGCAGGCGGCCTTCGTCCGGGCCACCCAGGCGGAGGTGTGGCGGTTCGCCGCCGCACTGGTCGACCCGGACAGTGCCGACGATCTGACCCAGGAGACCTATCTTCGGGCGTTTCGGGCGTTACCCTCTTTCGAGGGGCGATCCAGTGCCCGTACCTGGCTACTCGGCATCGCCCGGCGGGCCTGCGCCGACCACCTGCGCGTCGTGGTACGACGACGGCGGCTCGACGCACGGCTGGCGGCGAACGCGCACACCGACCACCCCTACCCCGACCCGGCCGGGCAGTTCGGTGTCGCCGACCTGCTGCGCCGGCTGCCCACCGAGCGCCGGGGAGCATTCGTGCTCACCCAGGTACTGGGGTTGTCCTACGCGGAGGCCGCCGCCGTGGAGGGGGTACCGGTGGGAACAATCCGGTCCCGGGTGGCCCGGGCCCGTGCCGACCTGGTCGAAGCAGTCGGCGACGCCCTGGCCAGCTGACCCGGCGCCCGCCGAACCACCCGATCGCCCCGCCGGGTCCGCCAGGTCCGCCAGGCCGACTAGTTTAGCCGCTTTCGTCGGTTTCGCCGTTGGGATGGGTCAGCCGGCCCGATAAGCAAGGGCCACTCGACCCGGACGGTACGGGACGACTGGCCCGACCACGGGGCACAACGGAACCGGCACAGTGAAAGTGAGACCTGGCACAGCCGGAACTTCCAAGGGGGGTCGGTACGACCAATGGCCGTGACTCTCACCACCGGCATCCGCCCACGCTGGCGTATCGCGCAACCCTGGATCGGTCTGGCAGCCCGTCTCGGGTTGGCCGCCGTGTGGATCGTCGCGGGCGGCTCGAAGGTCAGTGACCTCGCCGCCTCGGGTTATGCAGTCAACGCCTACCAGGTCATGCCGTACGACCTGGCGATGGTGATCGGCGCAGCGCTGCCGTTCGTGGAGCTCGCCCTCGGGGTGCTGCTGCTCGTCGGACTGGCCACCCGACTGTCGGCGGTTTTCTCCGCAGCACTGCTGGTCGTCTTCATCGCCGGGATCATCTCTGCCTGGGCCCGGGGCCTGAACATCGACTGCGGGTGCTTCGGTGGCGGCGGCGAACTGGCTGCCGGGCAGAGTCCCACCTACGGAACGGAGATCCTCCGGGACGTGGGCTTCCTGGTTCTGGCGGGGATCCTGCTGATCTGGCCCCGCACACCGCTGTCCGTCGACACCTGGCTGGCGGGTGGAACACTCCCAGAGGAGAACAATGAGCAGTCGTAAGGGGCAGCGCGCCGCCGCCCGGGTGGTACGTGAGCAGATGGCCCGGGAACGTCGCCGGCAACGCACCCTGTGGACCTCGGTGATCGCGGTGGCGGCGCTGGTCATCGCCGGCCTGGTCGGCTGGGGCATCTACGCCAGCCAGAAGAACGGCGACTACACCGCCCCGCAGGGCGCCACCTCCGACGGGACCGGCATCATTGTGGGCTCCGGCCCGGTCACCATCGACGTCTACGAGGACTTCATCTGCCCGGCCTGTGGACAGTTCGAGAAGCAGATCGGTGGCACGTTGGACCAGCTCGTCTCCGAGGGCAAGGCGAAGGTCATCTACCGACCGGTCGCCTTCCTCGACCGCTTCTCGACCACCGAGTACTCGACCCGGTCGTCCGCCGCGTCCGGCTGCGCCGCCGAGGGTGGCAAGTTCCGCGAGTACGCCAAGGCGCTGTTCGACCGGCAGCCGCCCGAGGGCGGGCCGGGTCTGAGCAACGACGAGCTGATCAGCATCGGCACCGGTGTCGGGCTGGACCAGGACAGCTTCGGTTCCTGCGTCCGGGACGGAAAGTACAAGTCGTGGACCCGGCACGTCACCGAGGGCGCGGCCAAGGCGAACGTCAACGCCACCCCGACCGTCCTGGTCGACGGCAAAGAGGTGCAGAGCAGCGCCGAGGCCATCACGGCGGCTGTGGCAGCGGCAGGCAAATGACCTCACGCGGTGCGGCGATCTCGGCCGGCGGTCCGGGCAGGACCGTCGGCCGGGTCGTGTCCGCCGTCGTCGCCGCTCTCGTCGGGGCGCTGACCTTCGCCACCCCGGCGTGGGCCCACGGTGCCGACGCGCCGAACGGCACCGACTACCGCACCGAGGTACGGGAGGTGACGCCGGCCGTACCCGAGCTCACCGTCCGGGTCATCGAGGCCGGTGCCCGGCTGGAACTCGTCAACCGGACCGGCCGCACGATCGAGGTGCTCGGCTACTCCGGTGAGCCGTACCT
The DNA here is from genome assembly GCF_042679305.1 of Micromonospora sonneratiae. Lineage (NCBI taxonomy): Bacteria > Bacillati > Actinomycetota > Actinomycetes > Micromonosporales > Micromonosporaceae > Micromonospora > Micromonospora sonneratiae. The sequence continues at coordinate 89,920 of NZ_JBHTMP010000008.1, forward strand.
GGCGGTCCGACCGGACGGGGTGTACGAGAACGTCAACTCCCCGGCGACCTACCTGAACCGTACGCTGGCCGGGGACACCACCCTGCCGGCCAACGCCAATCCGGCGACCGCCCCCTCGTGGCAACGGGTCTCCACCGAACCGGTGGCTCGCTGGCACGACCAGCGCACCCAGTGGCGGGAGGCTGGCCTCCCCCGAGCCGCCCAGGTCGACCCGGGCCGGGAACACCGGATCCGAGACTGGGCGGTGCCGTTGCGCGACGGTACGAGCGCCCTGGAGATCCGGGGCACCCTGGACTGGGTGCCGCCACCGAGCCCGCTGCTCTGGTGGGCGATCACCCTGCTGTTGGCCGTCCTGGTGGCGGCCCTGGGCCGGGCGACCATGGGCCCGACGACGCCGGTCCCGGCATCCGGCCCGGTGACGGACCCCGTCACTCCGGGCGAAGAGACCGGGCTCAGCCGCACGGGCACGATCGCCCTGGCGGTGCTCTCCGCCATCGGGGGTGTCGCGGCGATCTCCTTCGCCGTCGCGCGCGAGTTCGACGCCGGTGCCACCGGCTTCGGTGACCTGCTCCAGGGGCTGCTGACCGGGCAGATCTGGGCGGTCCTGACCGGGCTCGGTGCGCTGGCCGCCGGGGCGTACGCCCTGGCCCGAAGGCCGGCAGCCGACTTCGCCCTGGCCCTGGCCGGTGCCTGTCTGGCCCTGTTCGCCGGGGTCACCAACGCGGCGGCCTTCGCCCGCTCCATCGTCCCGGTGCCCTGGCCGGCGACCCCGGCCCGGTTCGTGGTGGCACTGACCATCGTGACCGGTGCCGGGGTGGGTCTCGCCGGCGTCCTGCGGCTGCGCGCCGCCGGCCGGGCCGGTGCGGCGGGCATCGCGTCGACCGGCACCGGAGATCCGACTCCCGCCGGCCAGGAAAGTCCTGTTCCCGCTGGTCAGCAGGATCCGGCCGAGCCGGACGCCGCCGGGCGACCCGGCGGTTGACCGGTCCCGTCCCCAGCGGCCGTTCTCGCAGCGGCGGCCGTCTCCCCAGGAGCCGTCTTCGCAGCGGCCGTCTCCCCAGCGGCGGCCTTCGCGACGGCGGTCTTCGGGTCGAAGCCGTGGGGCAGTTCGAGCCGGTGCCGGGCCAGCAGTACGTCGTCGGTCAACAGATCGATCGTCGACCCGTCGGCGACGATCCGTCCCTGGTCCAGGATCACCGCCCGGTCACACAACTCCAGCGCGTACGGCAGATCGTGGGTGACCATCAGCAGGGTCACCGGCAGCCCGCGCAGGATCCCGGCCAGCTCACGGCGTGCCGCCGGGTCGAGGTTGGACGACGGCTCGTCCAGCACCAGGATCTCCGGGTGCATCGCCAGTACGGTGGCCACCGCGACCCGCCGACGCTGACCGAAGGACAGGTGGTGCGGAGCCCGGTCGCGGTGCTCGCTCATGCCGACCGCCGCCAGCGCCTCGTCCACCCGGACGGCCAGCTCAGCTCCCCGTAGCCCGAGGTTGGCCGGGCCGAACGCCACGTCCTCGGCGACCGTGGGCAGGAAGAGCTGGTCGTCGGGGTCCTGGAAGACGATGCCGACCCGTCGCCGGATCTCGGCCAGCCGGCCCCGGTCCCGGTCGATGGTCAGGCCGCCGACCTCGATCGTCCCCGTGACCGGGGTGAGGATCCCATTGAGGTGCAGCACCAGGGTGGTCTTACCGGCGCCGTTGGGCCCCAGCAGGGCCACCCGGCCGCCACGCGGCACGGTCAGGTCCACCCCGTGCAGGGCGACCCGGCCGTCCGGGTAGGCGAAGTGCACCCCACGCACGTCCAGCGAGGGGCTCTCCACGTACCCGATCATGACAGGCCGACCGCGACGGCGGCGATGGTGGCGGCGCAGGCTGGCACGGACGCGGCGGTCAACCACTGGCCGGCGGTGGCCGCCCCGGCGGCCTGCCAGACCGCCGGCATGCGGCCCTGGTAGCCCCGGGAGACCATCGCCAGGTAGACCCGCTCCCCCCGTTCGAAGGCCCGTAGGAACAATGCACCCACGCCGGCCGCGAAGCCGCGCAGCTGCCACAGAAACCTGGGATCGTCACCGCGGGAGATCCGCGCCACCCGCATCCGGCGGGCCTCGCCGACCAGCACGTCGAGGTAGCGCAGCATGAACGTGGCGATCTGGGTGAGGATCTGCGGGCAACGCAGCCGGTCCAGGCCGACGATCAGGTCACGCATCGTCGTGGTCGCCGCCAGCAGCAACGACGCCAGTACGCCGAGCGTGCCCTTGGCCAGGATGTTCCAGCCTCCGTAGAGCCCGTCGACGGACAGGTGCAGTCCCAGCCAGGTGACCTGTTCACCGGTGCCGAGGAACGGCAGGGCGAACGCGAAGAACACGAACGGCAACTCGATCAGTGCACGGGTGGCCAGCCAGCGGGCGCTCACCCGGGCCAGGCCCGCCACCACGACGACGAGCAGGGCGTACCCGCCGAAGGCCCACAGCGCCTCCCGTGGGGTGGCGACCACGGCGAGGGTGAACGCCACCATCGCCGTGATCTTCACCTCGGGCGGGAGCCGGTGTACGGGTGATGCCCGGTCCAGGTAGAGGACGTGCGCATGCCCGGCACCCACGGCAGACCTCCTAACCCGCCGAGTCGGTGGGCGTACCCGCACCGGTCCCGGCGGTGGGTGTACCGGCACCGGCGGTGGGCGTACCGGCACCGGTCCCGGTGGTGGGCCGCCGCCGGACCAGCCAGAACGCCCCGACACCGACGCCGAAGGTCAGCAGTATGCCGGCCACCCCGGACAACCCGGTCGACAGGTACGCGTTGTCGATGCCCTTCACCCCGTAGTCGGCCAGTGGCAGGTCGGCGAGTTCGTGGTCCTTGGCCGCCCGGGCCGGACAGTCACCGCCGGTGATGTTGTCCTCGGCGTCGAAGGTGCAGCCCCTACGCAGCGACGAGTCCAGACCGTCGGGGTGCGGTGAGGCGAAGTTGCTGACCACTCCGGCCAGCAGCAGGGCGACGAGGAGTCCGCCGACGATGAATCCCCAGGAACGCTTCGTCACCGGGCACCTCCCTGGGTCCGGGCCGGTACGGACGCAGCCGCCGGCACAGGCCGGAAGGCGCGCAGGGCGTAGACCAGGTCGGGGCGTACCTTCGCCACGGTGGCCACGGTGGTGGCCGCGATCAGTCCCTCACCGATGCCGATCAGCAGGTGCACGCCGGCCATCGTGCCGGCGAGTCCACCGAGGGTGTTGCCGACGTCCGTGGTGCCGCCGAGCCAGTACTGGAGGATGAACCCCTGCGAGGCGATCACGACGCTGACCACCGAGGCGACGAACGCCGCGATGGCCACCCCGGTCGGGGTACGGGGCAGGATCCGTACCAGTAGTGCGATCAGCAGGTACGCGGCGGCCGTACCGAAGATCGCCATGTTGGTGATGTTCAGCCCCAGCATCGCGACCCCGCCGTCACCGAACACCAGTGACTGGACCACCAGCACCACCGCCACGCAGAGCGCGCCGACCCAGGGGCCGACCAGGGCCGCCGCCAGCGCACCGCCGAGCAGGTGGCCGCTGACCGCGCCGGTGAAGATCGGAAAGTTGAGCATCTGTACGGCGAAGATGAACGCCGCGACCAGACCGGCCATGGGTGCCAGCCGGTCATCCAGGTCGTTGCGGCCCCGGATCACGCACAGGGCGAGCACCACCAGGGCGAACACCGCGAACGCCGCAGCGACCGGACCGTCGATGATCCCGTTCGAGATGTGCATCGCGAGGTTTTCCACTACACCTCCCCACATCGCCTACGGCGGGTCGTCCCCTGCCGAGAACGATCAGCGTATTTATCGATGGGTACTGTTGCCAATAGTTGGCAGCATGTCGCCCAACCGGACATCGGCGGCATGCGGTGGGGTCGGCGCTCCGCCCGGACCACGGCCCGCCGTCGGCGGTAGGGTCACAACCATGACCGCGCCCACCCGCCTCACGCCCGGCGACACCGCGCCGGACTTCACCCTGTCCACCGATTCCGGCGACCCGCTCTCGCTGAAGGACCTGCGTGGCCGCAAGGTCGTGCTCTACGCCTACCCCGCCGCGATGACGCCCGGCTGCACCAAGCAGGCCTGCGACTTCCGTGACTCACTGGCCTCGTTGCAGGCCGCCGGCTACGAGGTGGTCGGGATCTCCCCCGACACGCCGGCGAAGCTCGCCAAGTTCCGCGAGCACGACGCGATCACCTTCCCGCTCGTCTCGGACACCGACAAGGCGGTACTCACCGCGTACGGCGCGTACGGCGAGAAGCAGCTGTACGGCAAGACGGTCACCGGGGTCATCCGCTCGACCTTCGTCATCGACGCCGACGGCAAGATCGAGAAGGCGATGTACAACGTCAAGGCCACCGGACACGTCGCCAAACTGCGCCGGGATCTCGGTCTGGACTGAGGAAACGACCACCCGGTAAGTCACGGCACCGTATCGAACGTACTTCGACAGGGCGGCGGGCTTAACAGCACCGCAGCACGACGCTCTAGACTCGTGGTGCCAGCGGGAGTGGTGTAATGGCAGCCACGCAGGATTTAGGTTCCTGTGCCTTCGGGCGTGGGGGTTCGACTCCCCCCTCCCGCACAATCACGTCGGTACGACCGGCCGCCGGTCACCGACTGTTAGCACTGTCACGATGACCTGCTGACATTCGGCAGCGCTGCCCGGCAGCCGTCAGGATTACCGACATGCCCCTGCGTTTCGCGCTCGACCCGGAACTGACCCCCGAGCTACGTCAGCAGCTCGTGACGCTGTGGGTGGACGCGACGAATGCCGGCGGTGCGGTCGGCTTCGTCGCACCGGTCACCCCGGAAGAGGTCCAGCCGGTCGCGGAGGCGACCTTCGCCGGGGTCACCGACGGTCCGGACCGGCTACTGGTCGGATACGAGGGCCGGCAGCCCGCGGCGATGTTGTTCTTCGCCGACAACCGGTTCGCGCTCAAGGACCACTACTGCGTCCTCAAACGGGTGATCGTCCACCCGGACCGGCAGGGCCATGGCTACGGCATGGCGCTCATGCGCGAGGCCGAACGCCTCGGCCGGGAGATCGGTTACGAGGCGTTGCACATCACCGTACGGGACGGCCACGGGCTGGACCGGTTCTACCAGCGATGCGGCTACAAGGAGGTCGGACGGCTGCCCGGCGCGCTCCGGGTCGCCGCCGGCGACGACCGTGACGAGATCATGATGTGGCTGCCCCTGTCCTAGCCGCTTCGACCACGCTGCTGGACGGTCTCCGTCAGGGCAGCAGGCGTACCTCGTCGCCGACGTGGACCTCGCCGGTGCCGTCCGGTACGAGGTTCAGGCCGAAGAGCAGACCCTGGTCGACGTTGCGGTGCCGGCCCAGCGTCCGTAGCGGCTCCCGCCCCCGCTGACCGGTCTCCTGGTCGGTGGTGGTGACCACGCAGCGGTCGCACGGCTTGACCGCCCGGAAAACCACCGTGCCGATCTGTAGCCGCCGGCCGAGCCAGTCGTCCTCGGCCCACGGTTCGGCACCGTCGACCACCAGGTTGGGCCGGAACCGGGCCATCGGCAGCGGCCCTTCCTCACTGCCCGAATCCCGGATCCAACCGTTGAGCACGTCGAGCGAGGCGGTGTTGGCCAGCAGCACCGGATAGCCGTCGGCGAAGCTGACCCGGTCACCGGGCTCGCCGTACCTCGGGTTGACCGGACGCACGGTCGGGTCGCCCAGCCAGACGAGCCGCACCTTACGGTCGAGCAGCTCGCCGAGCCACTCGTCGGCCGTCGGCCCGGCGAACCGGGCCGGCAGCGGCGTCGTACTCCGGAACACCCGGACCTCGACCTGGTCCCCGTCGACCGGTTCGGGCAGTTCCACGGTCGGCAATCCGGCGGCCCGCAGTTCCAGGCCGCCGGGCCGGACCTGCGCCCGGAGGGCGGTCAGCCGGGTGGTCTCACGCTGGGTGACGCCGACCCCGTCCTCGTCGAGGATCATCCAGCGTCGGTCGCCGGCCAGGCCCCACGGTTCCACCGACGCGCCGTCGTGGTCCAGCCGGTGACACCCCTTGATCGGGTACGTGTGAATCGACGCCAGTCGCATGTAAGCAGCTTTCCACAGCCGCACCGGACTGTGAATCGCCTGATGCGTCCGTCACCAGGCGGCACCGATCCCGTCACCGGGAAACCAGTGCCGGGCCGGGGTCTCCCGATAGGCGAGGAACCGACGGCCGGTGCGTTCGGCGTGCTCGGCCAGCACGTTGGTGATGGTGACGTTGTCGGTGAGCAGCAACGCGTCCGGGCTGAGCTTGGCCTCGACCGCCTCGAACTCACGCCGTTCGTGGGTCACACTGTGGTCGCTGTCGTGCAGGAAGATGTCGACCGGGCGGTCCAGTTCGGCGATCGAGGCGATTGAGTCACCGACGACCAGGTCGACGACGCTCGCCCAGGGTTCGGCGCGGGCCAGGTAGCCGGCCTCGGGGTTGATGTCCAGCGAGGTGAGCCGGCCGGGTGTCCCCTCGGCGGCGTTGCGTAGCAGGGCCGAGGCCAGTACGCAGGTGCCCAGCCCCTTGTCGACGCCGGTCTCCACCACATGGGCCGGTCGGGTGGCCCGCACTATGGCGTACCAGCCGATCCGTCGCGCGTAGCGCACCTGACGGTCGGCCAGGCCACGCCGCGCCGAGGCCGCCGTCGCCCGTTGGATGTGCGTACGCAGATCGTCGTCGGCCTCGATCTCGGCGAGGTATGTCCGGATCTGTTTCACCGGTACGACGCAGATCACGCTGACGAACCAGGCGAGGTGCTCGCGGCTGAGCCGGGTCAGGTCGTAGGTGTAGTTGTGATGTTCGCGGGAGGTGACCAGCCATCGAGCTGACACCCCGAGCACCCGGGCGTTGTGCCGGGCAACGCGCAGCAGCCGCTTGGGAAAGGCCGCTACCGGCGCAAACGGGCTACGGGCAATCGCCCGGCGGAACTGCAGGGCATTCATCCACATGGTTCTACCACGTTTCCGGCGAGGATCTGCGCGGAAGCGGGACATCGACCACGGCGGGGCATCGGGCGTCGGTGACCAGTCAGTACCATCGCCGTATGCCGCAGAGTCAGCAGTCTGCTGAAGTCGAAACGACCGTCCCGGAAGACCAACCCTCCGATGTAGAGCCCATCGAGGCGAAGAAACCGCGACGCCGTAAGGGACGTCGAATCGTCCTGATCACTCTACTGGTGCTGGCGTTACTCGGCGTGGGAGGTGCCGTCGCGGGAGGGCTCTACCTCCGGTCGGTCGAGTCGGGCATCGAACGGGTCGACGCCTTCGAGGAGGTACCCCAGGCGGATCGCCCGGAGATCGTGGCCAAGGAGGCCATGAACATAATGATCCTCGGCAGCGACTCCCGTGACCCGGAAAAGACCACTGGTTCCCGTACCGACACGATCATTCTGGCCCATGTTCCGCAGGACCGGAAAAGCGCACAACTGATCTCGATCCCCCGGGATACCTGGGTGCAGGTACCCAAATCGAAGGACGGCCAGCACGGCGGCCGGGAAGCCAAAATCAATGCCGCGTACGCCTGGGGCGGTGTTCCGCTGATGGTGCAGACCGTGGAGAAGTTCACCAAGGTTCACATCGACCACGTCGTGATCATCGACTTCGCCGGCTTCAAGGAAATCATCGACGCGCTGGGCGGCATCGACATCAACTCCGAGAAGTCCTTCACCTCGATCCACCCGCCGTTCCGCACCTTCAAGCAGGGGATGCAGCGGATGGACGGCGAGACCGCACTCGACTACGCGCGCCAGCGTAAGCAGTTCGCGGACGGCGACTTCGCCCGCATCCGGCACCAGCAGCAGGTAATCAAGGCGATCCTGGACAAGGCGGCGTCCGGCGGACTCCTCACCAACCCCGGCAAGCTGAACGACTTCATCCAGGCCGCCTCGAAGTCGGTCTCGGTCGACAAGAAGATGTCCCTCATGGACACCGCGTCCCAGCTGCGTAACCTGCGTGGCGGGAACCTGGTCTTCATGACGAGCCCCACCAGGGGTACCGGCAAGGTCGGCAGCGAGAGCGTGGTCTTCGCGAACGAGGAGAAGGCGAAGACCTTCTACGATGCCGTACGACGCGACGCGGTTTCGGAGATCATGAGCGCCGCGAAATAGGGCGCCGGAGTCGACCGTCCGGCGAGGCGCCACCGTCAACCCATCACACGGGTGTCACGGCCGGCACCCGTATCGGTCAGGTGCTTCGAAGATTGCCCTGCCGGTCAGTAGGCGCCCCGCCGGGCCATGACAACGCTCACCGTACGCCAGAGAATTCCGAGATCGTAGGCGAGCGACCAGTTGTCGACGTAGTGCAGGTCGAGCCGGACGGCATCGTCCCAGCTGAGATCCGAGCGACCGGAGATCTGCCAAAGCCCGGTGATCCCGGGTCGGACCAGCAACCGCCGACGGACATCCCCCTTGTAGTCGTCGTCTTCGGTGGGTAACGGTCGTGGTCCGACCAACGACATCTGTCCCATCAACACATTGATCAGTTGTGGCAGTTCATCCAGCGAGAACGCGCGCAGGTAACGGCCGATCGGCGTGACCCGTGGATCATCACGGATCTTGAACAGCAGACCGTCGCTCTCATTCTGTCCTCGCAACGCCTCGAGCCGTTGTTCCGCATCGGTGTACATCGTGCGGAACTTCCAGACCTTGAAGGCCCTGCCCCGATAGCCGATCCGGGTCTGCCGAAACATCACCGGCCCGGGATCGGTGACTTTGATGGACAGCGCGATCGCGATCAGCACCGGGCTCATCAGGACGAGACCGCCCAGGGCGGTGAGCCGGTCCAGCAGCCCTTTGACCAGCAACGAGAGTCCAGAGAGCGTCGGCTCCTCCACGTTGAGCAGCGGCAGCCCCTCGACCGGCCGGACATGGATCCGGGGGCCGGTGACGTCGGTGACCTGGGGCACCACGACCAGGTCGAGACCAGTTCCCTCAAGCTGCCAGGCCAGCCGACGCAGTTCGTACGACTCCAGACTGGCCGGCCCACACACAGCAATGGTGTCCGCGCCGATCTGCTGCACCAGCGGCACCAGTTCCCAACCCACGTAGACGGGAACGGGCGCGGTGACCCGTTCACCTGGTCGGGGATAGTGCGGCAGATGGATGGCGATCGGTTGCAGGCCCGCACCCGGGTTCCGCGTCGCGATGTCGTAGAGCGCCATTGCGTCGGAGAGCTTTCCGACCAGCAGCGTCTTCTGCCCCCCGCGTCGCCGGGTACGCCGCAGGTACTGCAGAACGGTACGGGCCACAAACCGGCTGGTCAGGCTGTAGACCAGAACCGCCAGGATGACCACTACCACCGTCATTCGGGAGAGGTCCTTCTTGAAACCGAGCGCGAGGAAGGACACGGTGGCGGCCAAGGCGACGCTGGACCGTGCCACCCGCTTGAGCTCCTCGGTTCCGATCCCGAGCGCGCGCCGGTCGTAGGCTCCGCACGCCGCGAGCAGCACCATCCATCCGGCAGGAACACCGAAATTGGCCACCAGCACGAAGAGTCCGTCGACGCCGCCCGGCACGTCCGGATCGTGGAATCCGGCGTCGGCTTTGTCGAGCAACGCGATCGTCGTCCGGCTCGCCGCCAGGGCACTGAGAAAGTCCAACAGAAGGAGCCAGGCCACATAGGGCCGGTGCCAGTTGACCCGCGGTACGACCGGCCGGGCGAACGCCGCACGCGCGATGCCGTTTGAGGGCGTGATGACGCCGGTGTCACTGGCCGCCGGTGGCTGCGGAGAGCCGCCCGAGCGGAAGTCGATGTGCGTGGACACGGCTTTCCTCTTCTGGTCACCAATCGGATGGGAACCGCGAGGTGACCCTATGCCTACACGGGCGCCCTGCCTAGGTGTCCAGTCCGCAGCCGGGTCGCACGGTTCAGCCGCCAGGTGCCCCGGTCCGGTCTTCCCGCAGCGCATCCACCAACGCGCTGTGCGCCAGCTTCGGCTTCATCTCTGAATCGAACAAGCAGGCCGCGCCGTAGCCCGGGTAGTTGTACGGAATCCAGCTTCTGGCGTCAGTAAAACCCCAGAGCGTGAACGACTCGCAGGTGGACACGGCCAGGCAGGCGGCCAACATTTGCTCGTAGAGCATCGCCTGGCGGGCCAGCCTCTCCGGCGTCACCGGCAACTGGATCCGGACGTCCAACTCGGTGATGGCGACCGAGAGCCCCCGGTCCGCGAAGCGACGCAGGTTACCCGCCACCTCCACCGGCGCCTTGTCCCACTGGAGGTGGCTCTGGAAGCCCACCCCGTGGATCGGCACCCCGCTGGCTCTGAGCTTGCTGACCAGCCGCAACAGACCGTCAGCCTTTCTGGTGCGTCCCTCGGTGCCGTAGTCGTTGATAAAGAGCCGGGCATCCGGGTCAGCCGCATGCGCCCAGCGGAAGGCGTCGGCGATGTAGTCCGGGCCGAGCTTGCGCAGCCAGATCGTGTCCCGCAGAGAGCCGTCCTCATCCAGCACCTCGTTCACCACGTCCCAGGCCCAGATCTTTCCACGGTATCGGGAGACGACGGCCGTGACGTGCTGCCTGAGCAACTCCCCCAGTTCCTCCGCCGACCACGACTCCGACACCCATGACGGGACACTGCTGTGCCAGACCAGGGTGTGCCCGTACATCGCCAGGCCGTTCTCCTCGGCGAAGGCCACCAGGTCGTCGCTGACCTGCCAGACATACGTGCCCGGAGTCGGTTGCAGCTGACTCCACTTCATGGCGTTCTCGGCGGTCGCAGCGTTGAAGTCCCTGCCGAGTACCGCACGGTACCGGGCGTCGGTGGCCAGCACCCGTCCGTCGACCGCCGTACCGATCCGCACGTTCGATGGCATGAGGCTGCGCAGCGCGGGCCAGTCGGGCACGACCGGGGCTGCGCCCTCCTGCGCATCACCGCGCTGGGAACGAACATAGGCCCCACAAGCCGCGAGAAGTAACGTCACCACAGCCAGCACCGTGATCCACATTCGCCCGGAGGGCCGACGCGTCCGACTGGTCGAAGGTCCCACGTGTACCGGCATCCGCCGAGGAATGGCAAAGCGGTCAGGTCGGGCCCGTACCGTGGTGCCGCGCACGTCTTCGGCCATCATCGTCCCCAACTGAAGCAGCGACGCCAGCGCGACGAGGACCAACGGGCGGCCCCCGGCGATCCTACGATGTCGGCTCCAAACGCACAGCTTAGCCGCCATCTGCGGAATCACGGTGTGCATGTATCATTCAACGCTCGCCCATCACGATCCGTCACTCGAACTTCGCAGCAACACGTGAGGATGAGGATTTCGCACATGTCGCGGCACCTCCAGTGAACGCCGCGACAAGGGCACCTGCCGACCGCCGAGCTTCCGCCCTCATCCGGACCGGCGCACTGTCGATGCTCGCGCTGGTGGCGGTCGGAGTCACCCGTATCGTCCATGGCTCCCTCACCAGCCGCGCCACCGACCAGGAGACCTACGGTCTCGTAGGCATCATGCTGGCCGCCAGCATGATCGCCAGCCTGCTCCTGCCCGGCGGTCTCTCCAGCGGCATCGCCAAGTTCGTCGCCTTCCATCGTGGCGCGGGTGACGTGGCAGGTGCCTGGGCCGCACACCGGTTCCTCTCCCGTCTCGGACTGGCATCGTCGGTCGGCCTCGGCGTGCTCAGCGCCCTCGTAGTGGGACGACTCCACCAACTCGACCCGCTCGACGCCACTTCGTTGGCGCTCCTGACCGCCACCTACTCGCTCTACACCCTGGACAAGGCTGCCATGTACGGTCACAGCCTCGTCCCCCAGTACGCCCGGATCGAACTCGGCACGTCACTGTTGGCGATCGTCACGACCGTGGTCGTGATCGTTACCGGGGAGAGCGCCTACCTCCTACCGCTGTGCCTGGGCTACGGGTCGTTCGCCGTGCTGTGCCGTCGTCAACTACGCCGGCACCGCCGGTCGGAAGGGGTGACCGAGCAGGGCTCCTTCGACCGCCGTCAGGTGCTGACGTTCGCCGTTCTCGGCAGCATCGGGACCCTCGCCAGCGCAGGGTTCCTCCAGGCGACCCAACTTCTCGCGGGACAGTTCGCCGCACCGGCCGAGGTGGCCTTCCTAGCGGCGGCGGTCGCCCTCATCGCGCCCCTGTACTTCCTGCCGAGGGCGATGGCACTGGCACTCTTCCCGGCGATGGCCAGCGCCCACGGGTCGGGCGACCGATCGGCGGTAAGGAAGCAGGTGGACGCCTCGACCCGGGGTCTCGCCGTGACCATGACGCCAGTTTTCCTGGTAGGTCTTCTGGCCGCACCGCTCATCCTCAGCCTCTACGGCGGCAGCGAATACGCCGACGGTGCCGGAGTTCTCCGAATCATGCTCTGCGCCTCCTACTTCGGCATCCTGCAGGTACCTTCGGTGAACGCCCTGGCCAGCGGGGCACCCGCGCAGGCGCGCATTCCGGTCGTCTCCGCAGTCGTCGGCTGTCTCGTCGGCCTCAGCGTCGTGATCGCCACCGCCGGGTCCATGGGCGCGATGGGGGTGGCCATCGGCTACCTCGTAGGCACCACGATCACCGCGCTCATTCCCATCGTCGCGATCTGGCGGATCCATCAGCTAACCTGGGCCGGCGTCCTCACCCGGTGCGTCACGTTGATCACCATCGGCACATTGGTCACACAACTCGACCTTCTGCTCAACTGGTCGTGGTCGACGGCGGTGGTTGCCGGCACCGTCCTCGTAGTGGCCCTGGCGGTGCTCAGTGGCGACCTGCGGCGGCTGCTCTGGCTGCTACGCCAGGGTCGCACGTCGCGCGCCGGCCAGGATCCCGGCCCTCGACCCGAATCACCAGCCCTTCAGGGAGAAACTCCGTGACCGCAGCCTCCGGCGCCCGACCACAGGCGCTACCGCCGGCCCGCCCGCTCCGCATTCTGGCGGTCACCAACCTGTGGCCCGAGAACGGGAGCTATCGAGGCATCTTCGTGCAGCGTCAGGTCTCCGCAGTGCGGGCACTCGGACACCATGTCGATGTGGAGGTGATCGCCCAGTCCCGAGGTAAGCACGACTACTTCACCGCAGTGCCACGGGTGCGGCGGCGGGCCCGACAGGGCGACTACGACATCGTGCACGTGCACTACGGCATGGCCGCGCCAGCAGCCCGCCTTACCGGCCATCCGGCCACGGTGCTGTCGTTGTACGGCAGTGACATCAACGTCCCACGTCAGCGCCTTATGACCAGACTTGGTTGGGGTACCAGCCGGGCCCGCATCTACGTGTCCCGTCGACTTGCCGAGACGGCCGGGGATCCCGAGGGTCACGTCATCGCCAACGGAGTGAACTTCGAACTCTTCCAACCGAGTGACCGGCTCGCCGTCCGACAGAAGCTGGGGATTGCCCCCACCGCCAAGGTCGTGCTCTTCGGTGCCGATCCCGCCCGTCCAGTGAAGAACTACGGCCTTTTCCGTGAAGTCATCGCCGAACTGCAGCGGCGGGACGATTCAGTACAGGAACTGGTCCTGCATGCCGAAGGTCAGTCGGAGACCGACCTGGTACGCAAGTACGATGCCGCCGACGTCCTGCTGTTCACCTCACATCGAGGCAGTGAAGGATCACCCACCGTCGTGAAGGAGGCCGTCGCGATGGGCCTTCCTGTCGTCTCGGTGGACGTCGGGGACGTCGCGGAGGTCCTGGACGGCGTACGACCGAGCGCCGTGGTCCGGTACCCGACGGGACCACTCGAGGGCATGACACACACCCGCCTGGTGGCGGAACTGGCCGACCGCACGGCGGAGATCCTCACTGACGGACGACGTGCCGACGGGCGTGAGCAGGTCTCCTGGCTGGATGAGCGTCTCGTCGCACAGCGAATCACCGAGGTCTACCGCACGGTACTCGCGTCGTCACCACGGCGCTGATCACCCACTCCTACGGCCGGTCGCCACTGTCCTACCGTCCACAGAGGCTTGTCCGCTCTCCCGGCGACGCTTCCCGCACCAGCTTGGCCGACAGAGTGCAGGCATCACCGACGGACCGAGGTCACAAGCCACTTGCCTAGTTCACTAAGTGCACGGAACGCGACGACGGACAGGGCGATGCCGGGAACTCGTGGCATGCTGTACTTCTGAATGAGCCTGTACCACACGGAAAGTCCCGCCAGCCGGCGGCGACTGATGTTGCCGCCATGCCGGTGAAACCTGACGACCGGATACGGAAGATGTTGGGGCTGTAGGCCGCTGCTGAGTACGCGGAGAATCAGCTCGACGTCGACCTTGATCGGGATCTGCTCGTCGTAGCCCCCAAGCCCTTCGAGAAGGGTCCGGTCGACCGACATGCCGGAGTGTTTGAACGGCAGTCGCGGCCGAAGCATGACCGCCCAGAGCATTCTCCGCGCTGTCCGATACGTGGGCAGCCTGATGATCTTACTATGACCGTGTCCGGTGATCTCCTCGTAGTCGGTGTATAGCCAGCCCGCCCCGGTGGCAGTCAGGAATTCATGGATGCGGCTGAGACCGTCCACAGTCAACTCGTCGTCCGAGTCGAGAACGGTGACGAAGCGGCCACGGGCCACTCTGAGCGCGATGTTCCGCGCTGCGCTGATCCCTGTCGCACGCTGACGGACCAGCCGGATGCGCTGGTCGGCCAAGAGACCCGCCTCGGCCAATGCCTCCTGGACCGGCACCACGGATCCGTCGTCCACCACCACGATCTCGAAGTCGCCGAACGCCCCGGCGAGAACGCTGTTGATTGCCTGGACCAGGAGGACCGGACGGTCCCGAACCGCGATGCAGACCGAGATCGCTGGCGCCACTGGTGCTGCGGACTCAACCGCCTTGAATGCTTGGCGATCAGTCGCCGGGCCGCCGTCTTTCCCGGGAATCGCGGTGGAGGTGCCGGCGGGCGGCTGCGTCGAGGCGGACGTCGGTCGATGGCTCATCGGCCCGGCAACCCACGGCCCGCCGGGCTGTGCCCCAATACGCCCATACTCCCGTCACCCCCGTACTGGCCACCTTCGCAGCGACAATTGTCGGCGACGTCCTGAGCAGCAGAGAGTCTAACCTTCACGGTTACGGCACACCACCGCCTATAGATCATCGCGGTTTGGGTCGATTCCCGGGCCTCACTCCGCTCGCTCAGTCCGACGGCGACGGTCGTCGCATCCTCCGCGCCGTGGCAAGAATCTCCTCAGTCGACAGAACCTGTGTATCGGCGTCCCCATCATCGGAAGGGCCACGAAGTGTGGGCAACTGCGCCGTGTCCGCAGTGTAGACAAGGGACTCGAGCTCCTTGGCACGACGCTGCGCCCACCAGGCGATACCGACGATCGCCCAGAGCAGCGCTGGCAAGAGCGGATCCTCGAAGGCCGGCGACAGGAACGCCGCGACTACGCTGAACACCATCGCGGCGATGCCCCAGGCCATCGCCGCAGTGACAGGCGGGCGATGCACCGCTTTCCGACGGCGGGCCCGCATCAGCGGGGAAATCAAGGGCCGCACAATCAGCACGAGCCAGGCTAGGTACGCCGCCAGTCCGAGGACTCCCACCTCCATGACGAGATGCAGCCAGAAGGAGTCGATCTGGACGGCCTGGAAGCCGTATCGATTGAAACCCCCGGGCCCCAGTTTCGGATTCTTGTGCCAGTCCGGGTTGTTCTTCTGTGCAACGACGCCGCCGAACTGTCCGATGCCGAAGCCGAGCAGCGGTTGACGAGGCAGGATGTCGACCACCTGTTGCAGGTACAACACTCGAATCTCGCGGGGCGGCGCAGGCGAGGGACGTCCGACGCTGGTTGGTGAGGGCTTGGCTGTCGGCTTAGGGGTCGCGGGGGCGCTGGCCTTCGAAGCAGTCGGCTTAGGCTCAACCGTGCCAGCGCTGGCCTTCGAAGCAGTCGGCTTAGGCTCAACCGTGCCAGCGCTGGCCTTCGAAGCAGTCGGCTTAGGCTCAACCGTGCTCGGCGCGGGTTTGCTGCTGGTGGCCGCAGACGTGCTCTGCGGACTGCGCTCGCTGCCGGCCGGATGGTAGATCCCGGCCACGACGTTACTGATCCGTCGCTCCCACTCCGCACGATTGTCGGGCCGGGCGACGATCTGGGTCACCGTACAGACGACGAGAACAAGGCAGATACCCATCACCCGACGTGCGCCCTGCGGCACCAGTATCGCGACCAGCACCCCGGCTATCAGCACACCCAGCAGGGACTCCCGCGACTGGCTCGCGGAGAGCGCGAGCGCGACCAGGCTCGCGACCACCCACCAGGCGAATCGGACCCGGTTGACCGTCACCCACGCAATGAACCCGAGTAGGGCGAGACCAAGCACGTGGCCGAGGTGATTCGGGTGGGACAGCAAACCCTGCGCCCGGCTCTGCTCCGCCCAGGTCAGGTCTACCCAGCCGAGTACCGAGTAGGCGGACCGTCCCACCACCATCTGTATGACGGCCAGCAGCACGTTCAGCCCGATCACCGCGCCCACTACCAGGAGCAGCCGGCGGACCATTGTCTCGTCGAGGTCTGCAGCACGGAGAGCGTAGAAGATGACTACGCCACGGAAATATACAAAGAGCGCCTCCCCCATCAGCGTGAGGGAGGAATCGTTGACCACACCGGCCAGCACCATGACCAGGCCCAGCACGAGCAGCGCCAGATCGGCGCCGGTCTGGAAGCGGCGCCACAGCCGGTCGACGGCGACTTTGACGACCGTGAGTGCGGCTAGGAGGAGGTAGAGCCCGGATTTGAGCGTCTTGGGCCACTGCGCAGCCGTTTCCAGATTGACCCGTGGGTCCTCGCTCGTGGGCCCGGTCAGGACCTGTGCCCATGTTTCGAGCAGCACATGTACCAGAAGGACACCCACGACCGACACGAGCACGATCGAGAGCAGCTGTGACAGCGGTCTCAGGCGAGCGACGTCCGGATCGGCGCGTCGAACGGCGAAAGGGGATGACACGCCGCAAGAACCTTTCAGTCGCAACTGACCCGTCAATTACATGACGCTAGCAGCCGTGCGACGACGCGGTGCAGACGACCGAGGCTACGGAGAGTCCACAATCGAGCCGAAAGGACCGTAGACGCTCCGCATCGGCCTCAGCGACGACGGATCGTCATGCGCACGATGAGCACGACGAGCCCGACGATCAGTGCTCCAGCGACTCCGCCGAGTAGCATAATCGGCCAGATTGGCCGTCCCGACGAGTCGTCCTCCGCTTTCTGGCGCTCAGCGGCAATCTGGCGGTACGCCTGCGCCAGCAGGTTGGTGGGCGATTCCGTGGCGGCCTTCTCCAGTTGCGAAACGGCGGTCGAGTGCCGTCCGGCGAAATACGCGTCGAGCCCGTCGCGGTACGCCCTGTCCGGGGCGCCGAGTTCGTTCTTCACACCCGACTCCGTCAGCAGTTCAAGCAGGCTGGTGGTCGGTAGCACCACTCGGTTCGCCCGGTCGGGCCGCGCCAGATCCTGATCCACCATCCCGACGACCCGACCACTCGGGTCAAGGGCCAGTCCTCCATGGGAGTTGGCACCGACGTCGTCATTGATCCGGTACATCGACGCGTCGCCCCGCCGAGCGGTTCCGGTGACTGTCACCAGCTTCGGCCGCGGCGTGTAGCTGGCCGTACGGAAATCGGTGTCGTCCGTACCGAAACCGACCACGAGCAGCGAGCCACCATCCTTGACCTCGGCCGAACCGCTCAACTCCACAACCGGGAGATTCTCCCTGGCGAGTTTGATCAGTGCGGTATTGCCGCTCTCTGCCGGCCGCGCCTTGACTAGCTCGGCCGGAATCGCCGGATCCCCGACGGCATTACCCTTGGCATCGTTCAACTGGCCGTACAACTGGCTGGTGGGCGCCGACCCCGGATCGATTCCCGTGAACTCGGTCTTCTCAAGGTTGGATTTGATGTAGTTGTCGACCTGCCCGGAAGCGAGCGTCCCTTCCCGCACCAGCATCCGGGCAGCCGCGTCGAGGGCGATCTGGCGGACGGTCTCCGCCGACGGCTGCACGCAGGAACTACTGGTGAGCACGTGCCCGCCGGTGGTCACCACGAAGCCGCTGCACCGACGATTGAAGGTGATCGGCGTCGCACGCACCGGTGCCTTGGTCGCCCGATCCCGCAGGTAGCCGGTGAAGACCGCCTCGATGAAGACCAGCGATGGTGCCGCAGTCGCCAACGAGCGCTCCTCCGGACCGTTCGGCGGAAACAGCGCCCAGGGCTTCAGGCTGGGGCCTGTCACGCCCGCCGGCGGGAAAGCCGAACTGCCAGGTTCCGGTTGCGCGGCCGGTTCCTTCGTCCCGGAGCCGAACCAGAACACCAGTCCGCCCCCGGTGGCCACAAGCACCAGGACGAGTGCCACGACCGCGACCCAGAGCCCGGTCCGCCGCTTGGGCGGTGGTGATGGCTGGATCCGACGTACCGGGGCGGAGAACGGGTCGTACGGCGCAGGATCGGCGGACCACGGTTCCTGCACTGGACTGGTCACCGCCGGCCACGGCTGACGTTCTCCGCCCACGCTGGGCGGCGCGGACACCGACTGCGGTGGAACGGAAACGGGCTGCGGTGGCACGGAAACCGGCTGCGACGGTAGCGACATCGGCTGCGGCGGTACGGAAACCGGCTGTGGTGGCGCGGACACCGGCTCTGTTGGGCCCATCGCCGGCTGGGGCGGCGAAGATACCGGTTGTGGTGGCGCGGACACCGGCTGAGACGGCTCCGGCTGTGGCGACGCCTGCTGCGACGGTAGCGACACCGGCGCGGACGGCCCGGTCGTCGGCGTCACCGACGGCGGGGTGCCCGGTTCGGGGTGCAACTCCATACCGAGGGCCCGGAAAAGGTGCTGGGCGCCGAGTCCACCCTCGGACGGGTAAGCCACCCACGGGTAGCTGGCTGAGAAGTCGGCCCGTTCGTAGCGGGGACCGGTGGCGGCCTTCGACATCGCCTCGGCCGCGTTGGCAAATGCCTCGCGCCAACGTTGATCGGCGGCAGCAGCGCCCTCCAGCACCGCGACCGTCACGGGTCGGCCCTGTCCGTCGACGGCCCACCAGGCTTTGCCTACCAGGCAGACACCCATCGTCTCGGTGAACCTGTACGGACCATCCGGCTGCATGTCTACCCCTCCCCGCTCACCCGACGTGCGGATCTTACCGAGACAGCGCTCACCGATCTGTCCAGCAACCGTCTCAACCGCACCCACCAACCGGTTCGCGACGATTGCCTAATGAAAGTTCTCATGCATAGAGTCGCAGCATGAATAACGGAGCTGCCGTGGTGCCCGTTGAGCGGGTACTCGATCTGTTCCACGGCGTACGGCTCACTCCGACCCAGCGCCGGATCGCGCACTGTCTGGTGCAGCACGCGACCGCCGCGGCGTACCTCTCCGCCGCCGAGGTGGCCGAACTGGCCCAGGTCAGCCAACCCTCGGTAACCCGGTTCGCGATGGCACTGGGCTTCGACGGCTACCCCGCGCTGCGTCGCCGGCTACGTGAACTCAACAACACCAGCACCGCCGAGCATGCCGAGAACGAACTACAACGGGCGGTTCAGGCCGAACGCGAGAACCTCGCCCGGCTGACCGAGCAACTGACCGACCGTGAACCGATCACCGCCGCTGGAGCACTGCTGGCCGCCAGCCGTCCCCTGCCGGTAGTCGGCCTACGCGCCGCCGCGCCGCTGGCCGCGTACTTCGCCTACTTCGCGGCCAAGGTGCACCCGGACGTCCGGGTGCTCGACGACGGCGGCAGCCTCCTCACCGACCGGCTGGAGCAGGCCGGCGCGGCGGGAGCAAGCGCCCTGCTGGCGTTCCTGTTGCCCCGCTACCCCCGGGAGACGCTCGACGCGCTGGGCGAGGCCCGCGCCGCTGGGCTCCGCATCGTCGCGATCACCGACTCCCCGGTCAGTCCGGCGACGGAGTACGCCGACATCGTGCTGCCCGCCGCAGTCGGCGCGCACCTCGTCTTCGACCTGCACACCGCCCCGATGGCGCTGGCGATGGTGGTGCTCCAGGCCATCTGCGACGCCATGCCGGCGGAGACCCAGCGCCGGCTGGAGGCGTTCGAGTCCTCCGCCGCCCGTCGTCAGTTGTTCCTCGGCTAAGGAGGAGACCCGAGATGTACCAACCCGTCCGTGCCGCCCGCGGCACCACCCGTACCGCCCGGGGTTGGCCGCAGGAGGCCGCCCTGCGGATGCTGATGAACAACCTCGACCCGGAGGTCGCCGAGCGCCCCGAGGACCTGGTCGTCTACGGCGGAACCGGACGCGCCGCCCGGGACTGGCCGTCATACCACGCGCTGGTCCGTACGCTGCGCGACCTGAAGGACGACGAGACGATGCTGGTGCAGTCCGGCCGTCCGGTCGGCGTGATACGTACCCACGAGTGGGCACCCCGGGTGCTGCTGGCCAACTCCAACCTGGTCGGGGACTGGGCCACCTGGCCGGAGTTCCGCCGCCTCGAACAGCTCGGCCTGACCATGTACGGCCAGATGACCGCAGGTTCCTGGATCTACATCGGCACCCAGGGCATCCTCCAGGGCACCTACGAGACGTTCGCCGCCGTTGCCGCGAAACGGTTCAACGACACCCTGGCCGGGACACTGACCCTGACCGCTGGCTGCGGCGGGATGGGCGGGGCACAGCCGCTGGCCGTCACCATGAACGGCGGGGCCTGCCTGATCGTCGACGTCGACCCGGCCCGGCTGACTCGCCGGGTGCAGAACCGCTACCTCGACACGGTCGCCGCCTCGCTCGACGAGGCGGTGGCGCTGGTCGTCGCGGCGAAGCAGGAGCGCCGGGCGCTCTCGGTCGGTGTCGTCGGCAACGCTGCCACCATCTTCCCCGAACTGCTCCGCCGGGGCGTCGAGATCGACATCGTGACCGACCAGACCAGTGCCCACGATCCACTGTCGTACCTGCCCGAGGGGGTGGAGTTGGCCGACGCGGCGGACTACGCGGCCAGCAAGCCGACCGAGTTCACCGAACGGGCACGAGCGTCGATGGCGAAACACGTCGAGGCGATGGTCGGTTTCCTGGACGCCGGGGCCGAGGTGTTCGACTACGGCAACTCGATCCGGGGCGAGGCACAGCTCGGCGGCTACGACCGGGCGTTCGACTTCCCCGGCTTCGTGCCCGCGTACATCCGGCCGCTGTTCTGCGAGGGCAAGGGTCCGTTCCGCTGGGCGGCGCTCTCCGGCGACCCGGCCGACATCGCGGCCACCGACCGGGCCGTGCTGGACCTGTTCCCGGAGAACGAGTCGCTGGCCCGCTGGATCCGACTGGCCGGCGAGCGGGTCGCCTTCCAGGGCCTGCCGGCCCGGATCTGCTGGCTCGGCTACGGTGAACGGGACCGGGCCGGGGTGCGGTTCAACGACATGGTCGCCTCCGGCGAACTGTCCGCCCCGGTGGTGATCGGTCGGGACCATCTGGACTGCGGCAGCGTGGCCAGCCCGTACCGGGAGACCGAGGCGATGGCCGACGGCTCGGACGCCATTGCCGACTGGCCGCTGCTCAACGCACTCGTCAACACCGCCTCCGGCGCGTCCTGGGTCTCCATCCACCACGGCGGCGGGGTCGGCATCGGGCGGTCCATCCACGCGGGCCAGGTCTGTGTCGCCGACGGCAGCGCGCTGGCCGGTCAGAAGATCGAACGGGTGCTCACCAACGATCCCGCCATGGGTGTCATCCGGCACGTCGACGCCGGCTACGAGGCTGCCCGCAGCGTCGCCGACGCCACCGGTGTCCGCGTTCCGATGGCCGAGTAGTAAGGAAGAGCCCCTTGTCATCGCATTCTGTGGAAAAAGGGTCCCTTCCTGACCGGTTCCGCGACCTGTGGAACCAGCTCGCGCCGATCGGACGGGACGAAAACACCGGCGGCTACCTGCGCTACACCTGGACCGAACCAGAACTGCGGCTACGCGACTGGTTCCGGGATCAGGCCGCCCAGCGGTCGATGCCGGTCACCGAGGACGGCAACGGGAACCTGTTCGCCTGGTGGGGTGACCCGGCCGACGGGAACGCCGTACTGGCCGGCAGCCACTTCGACTCGGTGCCACACGGGGGTGCCTACGACGGCCCGCTCGGCATCGTCAGTGCACTGCTGGCCGTCGACGAGCTACGCCGGGCCGGGGTCGCCCCGACCAGGCCGGTCGGGATCGTCGCGTTCGCCGAGGAGGAGGGGGCCCGGTTCGGCGTACCCTGCCTCGGGTCACGGCTGCTCACCGGCGCGCTGGCCCCGGACCGGGCGGCGGCGCTGGTCGACCAGTCCGGGGTGAGCCTGGCCGAGGCCCTGGGCGACCGGCCGGCCGGGGCCGACCCCACCCTGCTGGGCCGGGTCGGGGCCTTCGTGGAGCTGCACGTCGAGCAGGGCCGCGCACTGGTCGACCTGGACTCACCGGTCGCGGTGGCGAGTGCGATCTGGCCGCACGGCCGGTGGCGGTTCGACTTCACCGGCGAGGCCAACCACGCCGGTACGACCCGGATGGCCGACCGCCGGGACCCGATGCTCACCTACGCGTTCACCGTGCTGGCGGCGAACAAGGAGGCCCGGCTACGCGACGCGCACGCCACCATCGGCCGGGTACGGGTCGAGCCGAACGCGACGAACGCCGTTCCCGCCCGGGTGACCGGGTGGCTGGACGCCCGGGCCGCCGAGCCGGACACCCTGGCCGCCCTGGTCGAGGCGCTCGGGACGAAGGCAGCCGAACGGGCCCACCGGGACGGTACGCAGCTGTCGGTGACCGAGGAGTCGGTGACTCCCCTGGTGGGCTTCGACGCGGGACTGGCCGGACGGCTACGGGACCTGCTGGACGTACCGGTGCTGCCGACCGGGGCGGGCCACGACGCCGGCGTGCTGTCCGCACACGTACCCACGGCGATGCTCTTCGTACGCAACCCGACCGGGGTGTCCCACTCCCCCGCCGAGTCGGCCACCGACGAAGACTGCGCCGCCGGGGTCGCCGCCCTGGCCCGGGTGCTGACGGAGTTGTGTCGATGACCGCCTACTTCGCCGAGTACGCCTGGCTGCCGGACACTTCGGCACCGACGGCCGACGTGCTGATCGAGGTCGCCGACAGGCGGATCACCGGGGTGACCGCTGGCGCACCGGCACGATCCGACGCCGTCCGGCTGCCCGGGCTGACCCTGCCCGGCCTGGCCAACGCCCACTCGCACGCCTTCCACCGGGCGCTGCGTGGACGTACCCACGGTGGTCGGGGCGACTTCTGGAGCTGGCGGAACCTCATGTACGCCGTCGCCGACCGGCTCGACCCGGACAGCTACCTGGCCCTGGCCAGGGCGACGTACGCGGAGATGGCGCTGGCCGGAATCACCTGCGTCGGCGAGTTCCACTACCTGCACCACCGCCCCGAGGGGGGCCGCTACCACGACCGGAATGCGATGAGCGCGGCGCTGGTCGAGGCGGCGGCCCAGGCCGGCATCCGGATCACCCTGCTGGACACCTGCTACCTGACCGCCACGGTGGACGGGCAGCCGCTCACCGGGGTACAGCGCCGGTTCGGCGACGGCGACGCGTACCGCTGGGCCGAACGGGCCTCCGCCTTCGCACCAACCAGCCGCAACGCCCGGGTGGGTGCGGCGGTGCATTCGGTACGGGCGGTGCCCGCCGAGCAGTTGGCGGTGGTGGCCGCCTGGGCAGACGAGCGCGGGGAACCGTTGCACGTCCATCTCTCGGAGCAGCCGGCGGAGAACGAGGCGTGCCTGGCCCGGTACGGGTGCACCCCGAGTGAGCTGCTGGCGGAGCATGGTGTGCTCGGCCCGGCCACGACGGCCGTGCACGCCACCCACCTGACCGACGCCGACCTGGCCCGGCTCGGCGGGACCGGCACCGGCGCCTGTTTCTGCCCGACCACGGAACGGGATCTGGCCGACGGCATCGGGCCCGCCCGGGAACTGGTCGACGCGGGCAGTCCGCTGAGCCTCGGCAGCGACAGCCACGCGGTGATCGACATGTTCGAGGAGGCCCGGGCGGTCGAGTTGGACGAACGGCTGCGTACCCGGCAACGCGGTCACTTCACCGCCGCCGAGTTGCTGGTCGCCGCCACCGCCACCGGCCACGCGGCCCTGGGCTGGACCGACGCCGGCCGGATCGCGGTCGGGCAGCGGGCCGACCTGGTCACGGTGCGGTTGGACAGCGTACGCACCGCCGGTGTGCCACCGGTCGGTGTGTTCTTCGCAGCCGGTGCGGCCGACGTCACCGACGTGGTGGCCGACGGCCGGCCGGTGGTCCGTGACGGACGGCACGTGACCATCGACGTACCGGCCGCGCTCCGGGAGTCGATCGCGGCGGTGACCCGATGAATGCCCTGGCCACAGTGAGCGAGGTGACCTCATGAGCCCTCGGACCGACAGCAGCCTGCTGGTCGACGACATCGGCGAACTGGTGACCAACGTCGCCGGCACCGGAGAGGGTGGACCGCTCGGCATCCGACGCGGGGCGGCGGTACTGATCGAGGGCGACCGGATCGCCTGGGTCGGCCCTGCGAAGTACGCCCCGGCCGCGGATCGACGGATCGACGTCGGGGGCGCGGCGGTGCTGCCCGGGTTCGTGGACAGCCACGCACACCTGGTCTTCGCCGGGGACCGGGCGGCCGAGTTCGCGGCGCGGATGGCCGGGCAGCCCTACACCGGCGGGGGGATCCGCACCACGGTCGCCGCAACCCGGGCCGCCAGCGACGACGAACTCCGCGCCAACGTCGCCCGCCTGCACCGCGAGGCGCTGCGGCAGGGCACCACCACGATCGAGATCAAGAGCGGCTACGGCCTCAGCGTCGCCGAGGAGGCCCGGTCGCTGCGGATCGCCCGTGAGTTCACCAGCGAGACGACGTTCCTCGGGGCGCACGTGGTGCCGACCGAGTACGCCGACCGGCCCGACGACTACGTGGGCCTGGTCTGCGGGCCGATGCTGCGGGCCGCCCTGCCGTACGCCCGCTGGATCGACGTGTTCTGTGAGCGGGGTGCGTTCGACGCCGACCACACCCGGGCGATCCTGACCGTCGGGCAGGCCGCTGGTCTGGGCGTACGGGTGCACGCCAACCAGCTCGGTCCCGGACCGGGCGTACAACTGGCCGTCGAGGTCGGGGCGGCCAGCGTCGACCACTGCACCCACCTGTCCGACACCGACATCGAGGCGCTGGCCTCCACCACTGTGGACTGGGTGTCCGGCCCGGAGACGACGACCGTGGCGACGCTGCTGCCGGGCGCCGAGTTCTCCACCCGGTCCCCCTATCCGGACGCCCGCCGACTGCTCGACGCCGGGGTCACCGTGGCGCTGGCCACCGACTGCAACCCCGGCTCGTCGTACACCTCGTCGATGCCGTTCTGCGTCGCACTGGCCGTACGCGAGATGGGGATGACCCCGGCGGAGGCGGTCTGGGCGGCGACGGCCGGCGGCGCGCGGTCGTTGCGCCGCGATGACGTCGGTGTGCTGCGTCCCGGGGCCCGGGCCGACCTGGTCGTCCTGGACGCCCCGTCCCACCTGCACCTGGCCTACCGGCCGGGAGTTCCACTGATCAGCAAGGTCCTGCACAACGGAGTGCCGCAATGAGTGAGCGAAGCGAACGAAGCGCCGTGATTGTCCAGCCCACCGGGATCTCCCCGGCCGACGTGCTGGCCGTGGCCCGGGGCACCGCGACCGTGTCCCTCGCCCCGTCCACCGTGGCGGCGATGGTCACCAGTCGCACCATCGTGGACGAAATCGAGCGGGACGGGCGACCGGTGTACGGCGTCTCGACCGGGTTCGGGGCACTGGCGAACACCTTCGTCGCCCCGGAGCGGCGGGCCGAGTTGCAGCACGCCCTGATCCGCTCGCATGCCGCCGGGGTCGGCGCGGCCATGCCGCGCGAGGTGGTCCGGGCGATGATGCTGCTGCGGGTACGCTCCCTGGCGCTGGGCCACTCCGGGGTCCGACCGCTGGTCGCACAGGCCCTGGTCGACCTGCTCAACCACGACGTCACCCCGTGGGTACCGGAGCACGGTTCGTTGGGTGCCTCCGGTGATCTGGCGCCGCTGGCGCACTGCGCGCTGGTGCTGCTCGGCGAGGGCTGGACGGTGGGCAAGGGCGGTGTCCGGGAGGAGGCGGCGCAGGCCCTGCACCGGGCCGGACTGTCGCCGATCGAGCTGTCCGCCAAGGAGGGCCTGGCGCTGATCAACGGCACCGACGGCATGCTCGGCATGCTGCTGCTGGCGATCGAGGATGCCACGCACCTGTTCACCATGGCGGACGTGACCGCGGCGCTGGCCATCGAGGCGATGCTCGGCTCGGAACGCCCGTTCCGGCCGGAACTGCACGCCATCCGCCCGCACCCGGGGCAGGCGGTCTCGGCCGCCAACATCCACCGGCTCCTCCAGGGCTCGACGATCATGGACTCGCACCGTGACGACCTGGCCCATGCGGTGCAGGACGCGTATTCCATGCGGTGTGCTCCCCAGGTGGCGGGTGCCGCCCGGGACACGCTCTCCTTCGTGGAGGGTGTGTCGGCCCGGGAACTGGTCTCGATCGTCGACAACCCGGTGGTGCTGCCCGACGGGCGGGTGGAGTCGACCGGTAACTTCCACGGCGCGCCGCTGGGCTTCGCCGCCGACTTCCTGGCCATCGCCGCCGCCGAGGTCGGCTCGATCTCCGAACGCCGGGTGGACCGGCTCCTCGACGTGTGCCGCTCGCGGGACCTGCCGGCCTTCCTGTCCCCCGACGCCGGGGTCAACTCGGGCCTGATGATCGCCCAGTACACCGCTGCCGGCATCGTCGCGGAGAACCGACGGTTGGCCGCCCCCGCGTCGGTGGACTCGCTGCCGACCAGCGGGATGCAGGAGGACCACGTATCGATGGGCTGGGCGGCGGCCAAGAAGCTCCGTACGGTCCTGGACAACCTGACCAGCCTGCTGGCGGTGGAACTCCTCGCTGCCGTACGCGGGTTGCAGTTGCGGGCCCCGCTCACCCCGTCACCGGCCGGACAGGCAGCGGTGGCCGCCGTACGGCAGTTCGCCGGGGAACCCGGGCCGGACATCTTCCTCGCCCCGGCGATGGAGGCCGCCCGTGGCGTGGTCGCCGGCCGGGAACTGCGGGCAGCGATCGAGGCCGAGGTCGGCCCGTTGGCCTGAAAAGAGGGGCTCCTTCCTGTCGTTCCGCACAGGAAGGGGCCCCTGCTGACCGCTCAGGCCAGCGAGGCCGACGGTTTGTCGGCCTGTCGCTCTAGGGTGCCGCCGTGGGCATGTACGGCAACTATCTACGGGTCACACCGGCCGAGTTGGCTCGCGCGTTGGCGGATCCGGCCTGGGCCTTCGAGTACACCAACAAGGTCTGGAGGGCGGAGGACGAGGTCGCCCGGGCCCTGACCGACACCGAGCCCCGGCCCGCATCGGCCCGGCGACACCTCGGCACGGACAAGGCCTGGCACGCGATCCTGTTCCTCCTCGACCGGGCGGATCTCCCAGGACCGGTCCTGTTCGGCGAGCTGCCGGACGACGAAGACGACGACTCCGACCCGGACGAGTACGAGCTGGACTGGGGCTACGGGCCGCCCGCCTGTTTCCCGCCCGACGACGTACGCGCGGCAGCGGCGGCGTTGGCCCGCACCTCGTACGACGACCTGACAGCGAACCTGGATCCGGCGGAGCTGACCCGGGAGGCCATCTACCCGAACGGGTGGGACCGCCCGGAGGGGCTGGATTGGGTTCGGGGCTACTACGACGAACTGCCGCCGTACTTCGCCGCTGCGGCGGAAGCCGGCGAGGCGATCATCTTCTGGTTGGACTGAGGCCAGCGGCCCCGGGTTGATTCGGCCTGTCAGCCGGCGGCCGGATAGCAGGGGTGGGTGCCGTCGAGGCACCCCCGCCCAGCGACGTTCTTCAGCCGGAATGCCTAGCCCGGTGAGACCGGCAGTACCTTCGCGACCACCTTGGCCAGCGCCCGGAGCGCCTTGCCCCGGTGGCTGACCGCATCCTTCTCCTGCGGGGTCAGTTCGGCGTTGGTCCGGTCCTGCCCGTCCCCGAGGAAGATCGGGTCGTAGCCGAATCCGCCCTCGCCGCGCGGCGCCCGCAGCAACCGGCCGCTCTGGCGGCCCTCGACCAGGTGCTCCTTGCCGCCGGGCAGCACCAGCGCCACCGCGCAGACGAAGGCACCACCCCGGTGCTCGTCGGGCACGTCGGCGATCTGGGCGAGCACCAGTTCCAGGTTGGCCCGGTCGTCACCGTGCCGCCCCGACCACCGGGCGCTGAACACCCCGGGCATGCCGCTGAGCGCGTCCACAGCCAGTCCGGAGTCGTCGGCGATCGTCGGCAGGCTGGTCCACTTGCAGCCCTCCCGCGCCTTCAGCAGGGCGTTCTCGCCAAAGGTCAGACCGGTCTCCGGAACCTCCTGGTATTCGGGCACGTCGTTGAGCCCGACCAGCTCGATCCGATGTGGACCGAGCGCGCCGTCGAGGATGCGCTGTAGCTCGGCGAGCTTCTTGAGGTTGCGGGTCGCCAACAGCACGCGGGTCATGCGGCCAGTGCCTTTCGCTGGGCTTCGGTCAGTTCGGCGCAACCGGCCACCCCGAGGTCGAGCAGGGCGTCGAGTTGCTGGCGGGCGAACACCCCGGATTCGCCCGTACCCTGCACCTCCACGAAGTCGCCGTCGCCGGTGCAGACCACGTTCATGTCCACCTCGGCGTTCACGTCCTCCTCGTAGCACAGGTCGAGGCGGGGTTCTCCGTCGATCATGCCGACGCTGACCGCCGCCACCGAACGGCGCATCACCGAGGCTGGCTTGCCGGCCAGTGCCTTGCGCCTGGCCAGCCAACTGACCGCGTCGTGCAGGGCGACGTACGCACCGGTGATCGCGGCGGTCCGGGTGCCCCCGTCGGCCTGTAGGACGTCGCAGTCCAGCACGACCGAGTTCTCGCCGAGCGCCTTGAGGTCGATGCAGGCCCGTAGGCTGCGCCCGATCAGGCGGGAGATCTCATGGGTACGCCCACCGAGGCGGCCCTTGACGCTCTCCCGGTCGGAGCGGGTGGTGGTGGCCCGGGGCAGCATGGAGTACTCGGCGGTCACCCAGCCGAGGCCGGAGCCCTTGCGCCAGCGGGGCACCCCTTCGGTCACACTGGCCGTGCAGAGCACCCTGGTGGCACCGAACTCGACGAGCACGGAGCCCTCCGGGTGCATGCTCCACTGTCGGGTCAGGGTCACCGCGCGGAGTTGGTCGGGCTGCCGCCCGTCAGGTCGTGCCATGTCGGAAGCCTATGTGTTGACCGAATCCGGCCGCTGCCGGGTGTGCCCCCACCGGCTCCGACGTCACCCCCCAAGATCGACATGATCGGGGAGATGGTTGCGCGACACGCCGTCGCGACACGCGGTCATTCCCTGATCACGGGGATCCTGCCGGGGTTCTCCCGACCGCCCGGGGTCGCCGCCCGGCCTGGACCGTGGGCTGGACCGGGGGCTGGACCCGGCTGGCTAGACCTCGTAGGAGGCGCCGGGCCGGACGACCTCGATCGGGCCGGCAAAGGCTGAGGAGGCAGCCTCGAAGGTCAGCGCCTCGCTGCCCCACGCGGTGACGAGGTGGGTGAGCAGCAGCTGTCCGACCTCCGCCTTGGTCGCCGTCTCACCCGCTTCGCGCCCGGTCAGGTGCAGGTCCGGCGGGTTGTCGACGCCGTCGAGGTAGCTGGCCTCGCAGAGGAACAGGTCGGCACCGTGCGCCAACCTCAGCAGCGCGTCGCAGGGGGCGGTGTCCGACGAGTAGCAGAGCACCCGGCCACCGTGCTCCAGCCGTACGCCATAGGTCTCCACGGGATGATTGACCCGGTCGACGGTCACCGAGAACGGGCCGATGGGGAAACTGCCGGGTTGCAGCCCGTAGAAGGTGTAGACGTCGTCGACCGGCCCCTCGTCCTGGCTGTACGCCTGGGCGATGCGTTCCGGGGCTCCGGCGGGCGCGTAGACCGGCAGCGGCGGGTACGGTGCACCCGGACCGTAGCGTCGTACCACCACGTACGTGACCGCGTCGAGAACGTGGTCGCAGTGCAGGTGGGTAAGGAGGATGGCGTCGATGGCGTTCAACCCCGCATAGCGCTGCAGGGCGGACAACGAGCCTGACCCGAAGTCGATCAGGAGTCGGAAGCCGTCGACCTCCACAAGGTACGCCGAGCACGCCGACTCAGGGCCGGGGAAACTGCCGGCACATCCCAGAACGGTCAATCGCATCCGGCTATCCCGACTTCACTCGCGGCCGAAAACAGCGCGCTCCCCGCTACGTCGAAGATCGTTTTCGGCGAGTCTGCCACGGTGGGCAGCCTACGCCGCGACGTGTACGGGAACAGAAGATCTGCTCCGAGTTGTCGTCAAGGCGACAGCGACCCACCCGCAGACCCACCACACGTAGGGGCAATAGCCTCAAATCGGGCGTTACGCCAGACGTACACATCCGTTGCACTACGTGAGGCATGGCGTAGTTGCCAACGAGTCAGACAACGGACCAGGATGGTGAACGGGTGCCCACCCAAGTCGGCAGGTTACCGTCCGAGATCACGAAGCGACCGTTCGCTACGTCGCCCCCGAGGCCGGACAGAGTCTTCGCCCTACGCGGAGCACCATCGCTCACCACCAGGTTCAGCTCGGCACCGGTGGCGGTGGCGACCCGGGTCACCCCGCCTCCGACCAGGCCCTCACCGTTCCGGACACCACAGTCCGCCACCGGCAGACACCGCTTCCTGCCCCGGCGTCCCCTGCCCCGCAGCGCCAACAAACGGGGCCTGAGCATCTGTGGCTGGGCCGCCGGGCTCGGCATCGTCGGGCTCGGGCCTGCGGCGCGCGGACTCAGCAGCGTCCTGTCCGGCACCGCGCCGGGCTGGTACGAACCGACCCTGGCCGGCCTCGGTCTGGCCAGCATCGGCCTGACCGTGGTCGCGTTCGGTGTGTCCCGACACGGACGACTGCCCTGGATCGCGTTGGCGCTGGCGACCGTGCCGGTCGGAGTCAGCCTGGCCCTGACGGTCGCCACGCACTGATCCGGTCGCCACACACTGGCCCGGTCACCAGCCATTGATCGTGGGCAGGCAACCAGCCAGCCAACTGGGCGATCCCACTGGGCAACCGCGACGGGCGGGCTAGGCCCAGAGCTGGCCCTCCAGAGCCTCCTCGGCGTCGGCCAGGGTGCCGCCGTACGCCCCGGTCGACAGGTACTTCCAGCCGCCGTCCGCCACCACGAACGCGACGTCGGCCCGTCGCCCGGCCCGTACCGCCTCGTGTGCCACGGCCAACGCGGCGTGCAGGATCGCGCCGGTGGAGAACCCCGCGAAGATTCCCTCCACCTCGACGAGCTGCCGGGTACGCAGTACGGCGTCCCGGGTGCCGACCGAGAACCGGCGGGTCAGGACGCTGGCGTCGTACAACTCGGGCACGTAGCCCTCGTCGATGTTGCGCAGCCCGTAGACGAGTTCCCCGTATCGGGGCTCCGCCGCGACGATCTCGATGCCGTCGACCTTCTCCCGCAGGAACCGTCCGGTGCCCATGAGCGTGCCGGTGGTGCCCAGCCCGGCCACGAAGTGCGTGATCGTGGGTAGGTCGTGCAGCAGTTCCGGGCCGGTCGTCTCGTAGTGGGCGCGGGCGTTGGCCTGGTTTCCGTACTGGAACAGGGTCACCCAGTCGGGGTGCTCGGCGGCGATCTGCTTGGCCGTCGCCACCGCCTGGTTGGAGCCCCCGGCCGCCGGCGAGAAGATGATCTCCGCGCCGTACATGCGGAGGATCTGCACCCGCTCGGCCGAGACGTTCTCGGGCATCACGCAGACCAGCCGGTACCCCCGGGTCTTGGCCACCATCGCCAGGGCGATCCCGGTGTTGCCGCTGGTCGGTTCGAGGATGGTGTCGCCCGGCCGAAGCCGCCCGGACTCCTCGGCCTCACGGACCATGAACAGGGCCGGCCGGTCCTTGATGCTGCCGGTCGGATTCCGGTCCTCCAGCTTGGCCCAGAGGCGCACCGACGGTGCCCCATCGGGCACCGTCGGCGACAGGCGGGGCAGACCCACTAGCGGCGTACCGCCGCAGGCGTCGAGCAGGCTGTCGTACCGCGCCATGACGGCCGCCTCAGCGGCCGGTGGCCGGGGTACGACGACCCGACAGTGCCGCCGCTGCGGCGAATCCGAATGCGCCACCGGCCACGGCCGGCAGGATGGTCACGCTGTCACCGTCGGCGAGCTTGGCGTCCAGCGCACCCAGGAAGCGCACGTCCTCGTCGTTGACGTAGACGTTGACGAACCGGTGCAGGCCGCCCTCCTCGGTGACCAGGCGACCGCGCAGGCCGGAGAACTTGCCGTCAAGGTCGGACAGGAGTGCACCCAGGGTGTCTCCGGCGCCCTCGACTACCTTCGCGCCGCCGGTGTAGCTGCGCAGGATGGTGGGAATACGAACCTCAATGGCCATGATGTCTTGCTCCTAGGAAACGACGGCGTCGTGGAAAAGGGGGACTACGGGTACGGCGTTGAGCTGCTGAAGGTCAGCGGCCGGAACACTCGTAGTCGACCGTCGCCGGGCTCTGCCCGAACATGTACGACTGCACGGCGTGCTGGTCCACGGTGGCGTCGACGCTGTCGGCGTCGAGGATGCGGACCGGTTCCTCGGTGATCACGCCGTCCACGATGCGGAACGAGCGGATCTCTTCGGTGTCTGCGTCCCGCGTGGAGACCAGCAGGTAGTGCGCGTTCGGTTCACCGGCGAAGGACACGTCGGTCCGCGAGGGGTAGGCCTCAGTCGCGGTGTGCGAGTGGTAGATGACCACCGGCTCCTCGTCGCGGTCGTCCATCTCCCGCCACACCCGCAACTGCTCCATCGAGTCGAACTCGTAGAACGTCATCGAGCGCGCCGCGTTGTCCATCGGGATGTGCCGAGTCGGGGTGTCGCTGCCGGCCGGTCCCGCGACAACGCCGCAGGCCTCGTCGGGGTGGTCCCGACGAGCATGCGCGACGATCGCGTCGACGATCGACCGGTCGATACTCAGCACGCCTTCCAGCCTACCCGTTGCCACGGGACGTTTTCACGTGGCGACCGTCACCCTCGTCGGCCGCCCCGTTCCCGGCCCGTCCGGAGCCCGGCCCGGTTCACCGCCCGTCGGTAGCTCCGTTCGCCGTCCCGGCGTCGGCGGACGCACAGGGTGGCGGTCCCGCGTTCTCCCGGATGAACACCTCGATTCCGTCCAGGACCCGCTGCAGGCCGAACTCGAAGTCCTCGGCGTCGACGTAGTCACCGATCTCGTCGAAGAAACCGGCCGACGTCATCTCGTACAGCGCCGGATAGCGGTCGGCGTCGGTCACCTTCCGCAGGATGCGCCCGTACCGGGTGAGGTCGTAGTCCCCGACGACCGTCGCCCTGGTCAGCTCCCGGGAGAAGTGCGCCTCGCCGTGGACGTACCCGGTGAGGAGCTGGACCACGGCCAGCCGGTGACCGTACGTCAGGCCGGTGTCGCCGAGGACCCGCAGTCCGCGATCCATCCAGGCCAGGCCGTTCGGGGTGACCGGCGGCCCACTGATCGGCACCTCCAGCAGCCACGGATGCCGCCGGAAGATGAGCAGGTAGTCCCGGGCCCACCGCTCGAGACCGGCCCGCCAGCCGTCGTCCGCCACCCCGGGCGTCGGCGTTCCACCGGCCGCGTCCTGCATGAGCATCAGGAGTTCGTCCTTGCCCTCCACGTAGCGGTAGAGGGACATGGTCGTGAAGCCGACCCGTTCGGCGATCCGGCTCATGGACAGCGCGCCGAGTCCGTCCTCGTCAGCCAGCTCGATGGCCGCCTGGACGATGCGCTCCAGGCTCAGTCCGGGCTTGGGCCCCCGGCGCGGTGGTTCCCGCAGCCCCCAGAGCAGTTCCAGGCTCCGCGGCAGCTCGTGCTCGGCGTTGTCGTCGTTCGTCATCCGTGTCCCTCGGTCGTCTTGACCCCCATCCTAGAACTGTGTATAACCTACACTGAAGCGTGTATGACATAAACAGTTTCATGACCGACAGTGCTGGAAAGGAACGGGATGACCGGCGAATCGGTCGTACAAACGACCGGCATCACGAAGGCGTACAAATCAAACAAGGTCCTCGACGACATCGACCTGAGCGTCCGCAGAGGCACGGTTTTCGCGCTCCTCGGCCCGAACGGAGCCGGCAAGACGACGCTGGTACGGATCCTGTCCACGCTCATCAGACCCGATTCCGGTACGGCGACCGTGGCGGGCCACGACGTACTCCGCACACCGGAACGGGTCCGGGGGGCGATCAGCCTCACCGGGCAGTACGCCGCCGTCGACGAACTGCTCACCGGCGAGGAGAACCTGCTGATGATGGGCCGCCTCTGCCATCTCGGCCGCCGGGGTGCCCGTCGCCGGGCCGACGAGCTGCTGACGCAGTTCGACCTGGTCGACGCCCGGAAGCGTCTGGTCAGGACCTATTCCGGTGGCATGCGACGACGGCTCGACCTGGCGGTCGGCCTGCTGGCCAGGCCATCCGTGATCTTCCTGGACGAGCCCACGACCGGGCTCGATCCACGCAGCCGCCAGGGCATGTGGGACGTGGTCAGAGAGCTGGTCGCGGCGGAGACGACCGTCTTCCTCACCACGCAGTACCTCGAAGAGGCCGATCAACTGGCCGATCGGATAGCGATGATCGACAACGGTCGGATCGTCGCCGACGGCACCACCGACTCACTGAAGTCACAACTCGCCGGTGAACGCCTGGAGCTGACGCTGCACGACCGGGACGACTTCGAGCGGGCCTGCCAGGAGGTCGACCGGGTCACCACCGGCACCGATCCGGCACGGCTGGCCGTGACCGTCGCCACCGACGGCAGCGCCGCCCAGGTCAGCAACCTCCTGGACCGGATGGCGAAACTGAACGTCACCGTCGAACGGATATCGACCCACCGTCCCAGCCTGGACGACGTGTTCATGGCATTGACCGGCCGATCCTCGTCGAACGATGCAAAGGCGGACCACCGATGACCGGGAATTCGAGCCTCTACTGGGCGGTCAGCGATTCAGTGACGATGATCGGTCGCAGTCTCCGACACACCAGACGCAATTTGGACGCCCTGCTGCTGGCCGTAATGCTGCCCGCCATCCTGTTGCTGTTGTTCGTGTACGTATTCGGCGGTGCGATCACGACCGGCTTCGCCGAATACATAAACTACGTCGTACCCGGGATCATCCTGCTCTGTACGGGATACGGCGCGTCGAGCACCGCCGTCAGCGTGGCCAACGACATGGTCACCGGCATCGTGGACCGGTTCCGGTCACTACCGATCCTGAGCTCGGCGATGCTCACCGGACACGTGGTGGCGAGCGTGGCCCGCAACGCCTTCGCCACCGCGATCGTCATCGGTCTGGCGTTCCTGATGGGATTCCGGCCGAGCGCCGAGCCGATCGAATGGTTGGCCGTGATCGGCCTGCTGCTGCTCTTCATCCTGGCGATGTCCTGGCTGGCGGTGACCCTCGGTCTGCTGGCCGGCAGCGTCGAGGGCGCCAGCGGCTTCACCTTCGTCATCCTCTTCCTGCCCTACCTGAGCAGCGCCTTCGTGCCAACCGAGACGATGCCGTCCGCGCTGCACGCCGTTGCCGAGAACCAGCCGATCACCCCCATGATCGAGACGGTGCGTGGGCTGCTCATGGGCACCCCCATCGGCAACAGCGCCCTACTGGCACTGGCCTGGTTCGGCGGCATCCTGATCGTGGCGTACCTGCTGTCGGCCCGCCTGTTCCAGCGTCGCGCCGTCCGCGGCTGACCGGCAGCCGGACCGGCAGCCCGTACGCCCGGGGCTGACCGCTGCCACCACGCCGCACCCGGGGTTGACAACCGGGAGCGCGCCACGCCCGGGGCTGGCGCGGCGTCAGGTCAGAAGCGCCTCCAGCAGGGACTCCTGCAGATAGCCGAGGTAGGCGTAGACGGAAAGTTGGAAGACACGGCTGGAGCCGGGATCCTCACGCATCGCCAGATCGAGTTCGGTGCTGAGGTCGGTGTCACCACTCACCTCCAGCCGTACCCCCATCGCCAACCGGGCGTCGTTCAGGGCACGCAACCACGCCTCGGCCGCCTCTGCGTCGAGGCGTACCTCACCGGCGGCGGTATCGGGCAGGGCGGCCAGGATCGCACCCGCCTGGTCGATCTTGGCCGTCTTGAGGTCCCCCTCGGTATACCGGCGGAACTCGGCTGAATCGGTCGGATCCTTCGGGTAGATGTCCGGGAAGAGCCGGCCGACCACCGGGTCGTCGTGATCGAAGCCCTCGGTGAGCAGCCCCACGACCTCCGAGGCGACCTTGCGCAACACCCGGACCTCGTCGGCGGCCAGATCGGCCACGCAATGCTCACCCTGCCGACGGAACGTACTCACGCGCGATCCACCGTCGCCCACAGCCCGTACGCGTGCAACTGGGAGGCGTCGTGTTCCATCCGCTCCCGGGCGCCGCTGGACACAACCGCCCGGCCCTTGTGGTGCACATCCAGCATCAGCTTCTCGGCCTTCTCATGGCTGTATCCGAAGAGTTTCTGGAAGACCCAGGTGACGTAGGACATCAGATTGACCGGATCGTCCCAGACGATCGTCACCCATGGCCGGTCAGCGACCGGCACCTCTTCTGGGTCCAGCGTCTCAACCGGGGCAACCTGTGGAGCCGTCACGTCCCCCATCGTGCCACCGTCTCCCGGGAACCGATTACCCGGAACACTCCAGCGGTCGGAGCACCGTGGTCGACCAGGCACTAGGCCAGCATCCTTCTGCTGTCGACGGCATCGACCACGACCGAGCCCAGGGCCAGTCGTAACTCCTCGAACCGGCGGCTGACCTCCCGCGACAACTGCAGCTCGACCTCACGCAGCACCCGTTGCAGCCACGACCTGGCCCTACTGGCGCTGAGGTTGCCCGGTCGACTCCAGTGCTGGTAGCAGCCGCCGAGCAGGCCCACACCGAGCGGCGGCAGGATCGTCGCGTCGACCGCACCGGAATAGGCCGGCAGGACGGCCACCGCGTCCGCTCCGGCCATACCCTCCACGCCGCCGAGGGCGGTGACCAGCAGGGCACGCTCCAGGCTGCGGCTCCGTGGGCGGTCGGCCAGTTTCAGGCGTACGGCGACTGCGACCCGACGCCGGGCGTCGTCAGCGGCGGCGTCGCTGAAGACCAGCGAGATGATCTCGTCCAGGATCTGGTCCACGGCGGCTTCGCTCTCGTTCATCGCGCAGAGCGACAGCGCGTGCATCTCCCGGTCCAGCGCCTCGGCCAGTCCCGCACAGCCGGTACCGAAGATGAGGTCCTGCACGCACCGCAGATGGATGTTGGCCAGGTCGAGCGCGAGATGCTGTCGCACCCGGTGGGCCCAGGTGCGTGCCAGGCCGTCGAGCCGGTCCGCCCAACCGGAGTCGTGCACGTCGGACCGGATCCGGACCGGACGGGTGATGTTCTCGATCACCGGTGGGTTGCCGCTGGCCCGGCGCAGGCTCTCGTCGATCGCCCAGTCCTGCAACGCTCGGCGCAGGTACGCGGTGTCGCCCGTGGCCGGGTCCAACGCGAACCACTGCGCGGCGGCAAGCCCCGGTACGGCCGCCAGCAGGGCGGCCCGATGCGCGTCGCAGACGACCGAGACCGGGTCGATCGGAATGTCCTGCTCGATGACCAGGCCGGCGGTCGGGTCCACCGGTCCGTGGACCGGATGTCCGTCTGCCGGATACTCGTCGGCCGGATACTCGTCGGCGTGGACTCCGGACCAGCTGGAGCCGGGTGCCGGGGTCACGACGAAGAAGACCGTGACATCGTCCTTGGCCACTCCGGCCAGCAACTCCAGATCGGCTGCGGCGAGGGTCTGCTCGGCGGAGACCACGAAGAGCAGGGCACCGGCGCGGCTGACGCCGTCGAGCAGCACCCGGCCACCTGGCAGTCCGAGCGTGCCGGTGTCCGGGGTGTCCACGACGGCGAAGTGCCGAAGCAGAGTGTCGGGCAGTGTCATCTCCACCCGACGCGGGGGTCGGGCCAGTGCGGGTCCGGCACCGAACGGCTCCGCGAGGTAGGGGTAGGGCTCATCGTGCCCGGGCAGGTAGGCGTCACCCCGGCCCGTCTCGGGGCCGTGGCTGATCACGAGATAGCTGCCTGCTGGCACCCGGAGCGCGGCAGCGGGGACATCGAGCAGGGCACCGAGCACCTCGCTACGGCGGCCACCCTCGGGGCCGGCAGCCACGACCGCCACCGGCTCATCGAACTGTGGACCACCCACGGTCACGTGCGCACCCAGCGATTCCCACCCCGGCTGCCAACTGGGACCACGTTGTTGGGACGCAGGGGCTACATGGCGACGCCGGGACCCCATTCACGGCCTCCCTCACCTTTGGACGACACGGCCCAGCTGGTTGGGCTATGAGGATGTCGGGCTAATGACGATTCAGGCACGAAAGCCGGATATCGAAACGCTACGTTTCTATACCTACAGACCACGACCACTGCGGGTACTTACTGGTAACCCTACCGCTACTCAACTTCGGTGCGTCACCAGTCGCACGCGGACCGAGTACGGTCTATATGCTGCGCGAATGGCTCTGTGGAACTTCGTCGGCCGCCGGGACGAACTCGACCAGGTGATGGCTGCGGTCACCGGGGTGGGCGGTCATGGACTGATTCTCAGCGGCCCAGCGGGCATCGGCAAGAGCCGGCTGCTGGCCCACATCGTCGAGAAGCTAGCCAAATCCGGCTATGCGGCCTGGACCGCGTCGGCCAGCATCGCCACCTCCGGCCTCCCCTTCGGGGGACTGGCCCAGGTGCTGCCGACCGATCAACCGGCCGGCCTCTCCCCCGCCGGCATCCTGCGCTGGGCGGTGGATGCCCTGCATCAGCAGGCCGCCGGCCGGCAGATCGTACTCGCCGTCGACGACGTCCACCTGCTCGACGATTCGTCCGCCGCCCTGGTCTACCTGATCGCCCGATCCGACAACGCCACCGTGCTGTGCACCATGCGCAGCGGCGCACAGATCCCGCTACCGGTCCGTGCACTGTGGACGGACGACCTGGTCGGACACATGGAACTGCACGAGCTGTGCCGCAACGACGTGAAGGCGTTGGCGGAGGCGATCCTGGGCCAGCAGATCGACGAACCCACCGCCGACCACCTGATGCGCCTCTCCAACGGCAACGCGCTGCTGCTTCGCGAGCTGGTCACCGCCGCACAGAACAGCGCCGAGGTGGTCGAGAGGTACGGCGTACTGCACTGGACCGGCCAGCCGAAGCTGGGCACCGACCTGGACGTACTGATCGACACGCGGTTCGAGCAGCTCGATCCGGACGTCCGTACCGTGGTGGAGCTGGTGGCGCTGGGCGAGCCCATCGGGGAGGGGCTGCTCCAGAAGCTGGCCCTCTGCAAACACGCGGAGGTGGCCGAGAAGCTGGGATTCATCCAGCTGGTGGAGAACGACCGGCGGCGGAACCTGGTGCTGGCCCACCCGATCTACGGCGAGGTCGCCCGGCAACGGTGCACGGTGATCCGTACCCGGCAGCTGACCGCGCAACTCGCCGACCTGGTGGAGGCGACCGGCGCCCGACGGCGGGACGACCTGCTCCGGATAGCCGTGTGGCGGCTCGATTCCAACACCGCCAGCGACCGGGGCCAGTTGCTCGAGGCAGCCCGGCAGGCGTTCGGGCAGTACGACGTGCCGCTGGCCGGGCGTCTGGCGCGGGCCGCGCTCGACATCGACGGTAGCTACGAGGCCGCCGAACTGCTGGCCACCATCCTGATGTTCGGTGACCAGCCGACGGAGGCGATCAAGGTACTCGACTCGGTCGCCGACCAGATCGGCACCAGCGGCGAGCGACGTAGCCGGTGGCTGACCGTGCACGGCATGGTGTCGTACTGGGGGCTCAGTCAGGAATCCACCGTGGAGTCGATCGCCGCTGCCGCGGACCAGATGCCCGACCTGGCGCACCGGGCGAGGGTGCGCGCCTTTGAGGCGATCATGCGGTTGCACCGGCTGGACTGCGACCGGGCCCTCGAACTGAGCCGGAGGGTGCTGGACCGGCCGGCCGCATCGGTGGCGGCCCGCGGGCTCGCCCAGTGCACCATCGCCCACCTTCAGGCCGCCCGGGGTGAACTGGCCCGCAGTGGACGTGCCCTGGCCAGCGTCGAAGCCGACGCCGCGCAGTGGCGCCCGGACATGCCGTACCTCCAGCTCGCGCTGGAGCTGGCCCGGGGCACCCGGCTCGCGCTCTCCGGCGACCTGACGGGCATCGACGCGATCGTGGCCGACGAGTTCGCGGACCTCGCCGACGCGGGTGACTTCCGGCTCGGCTCCGGCTACCTGTCGATCCTGCGGGCGCAGGCAGCCCGACTACGCGGCCAGACCGGTGACGCACTCCGGTTCAGCCTGGGTGCCTGCGCGGTGCTGGCCGGCAGCCCGGCCTTCGCCGGGCTGGCGAACGCGGAACGGGCCCAGGCCGCCGCGCTGCGGGGCGACCTGCCACAGGCTGTCGCCGCGATGAACGAATCCGACTTCCTGCACATCACGGGGATGGAGGTGCTCTACCCCTGGCGGGAGCAGGCCCGCGCGGCGGTGCTGGCGGCCGAGGGGAACCTCCCCGGCGCGGTCGCGCAGCTCGGCAAGCTGGTCCACCGGCTACAGGCGGACGGGTTCGCCGGCCACGAGGTGCATGCCCTGCACGATCTGGTCCGGCTCGGCCATGCCGACGCCGAGGTCGGCCGGGACACCGGCGACGGATATCGACAGAGTGTCGCGCAGCGGTTGACCGAACTGTCCGAGCGGGTCGAAGGGCCGCTTCCGCCGCTGCTGGCCCGACACGCCCGGGCCGCCGTCACCCGGTCCGGCGAGGAACTGTTGGCCGTCGCCGAGAGCTTCGCCGAACTCGACCTGAACGTCTACGCCGCCGAGGCAGCCGCCTCGGCGGTCGCCGTGTTCCGGGCGTCCCGCTCGGCGCAGGCCCACGCGGCCAACGTCTGCCTCGGGGACCTGCTGGGGCGCTGCGACAACGTACGGAGTCCGATCTTCTCGATGCGGCAACCGACGCTGACCGAGCGTGAACGCCAGATCGCCCGCCTGGCTGCCGGTGGGCTGCCCAGCCGCAACATCGCCGAGGAGCTCTACATCTCCACCCGTACCGTAGAGAACCATCTCCAACGGGTCTACAGCAAGCTCGGCGTGACCGGGCGCGGTGAACTCTGGTCGGCGCTACGCGCGATGCCGGACCACGACGGCAAGTCCGGAGGGTAGACCCTAGGCTGGGCAGGTGAACACCTCTCGTCCCGCGTTGCTGACCGACCACTACGAGCTGACGATGATCAGTGCCGGCCTCCGGGACGGTACCGCCGACCGGCACTGTGTCTTCGAGGTCTTCGCCCGCCGGCTCCCGACCGGACGGCGCTACGGTGTGGTGGCCGGCACCGGCCGGTTGGTCGACCTGATCCGCGACTTCCGCTTTGACGAGGCCGAGATCGCGTTCCTGCGGTCCAGTGGCGTGGTCGACGACGAGACCGCCGCCTGGCTGTCCCGCTACCGCTTCACCGGCGACATCGACGGCTACGCCGAGGGTGAGCTGTTCTTCCCCGGCTCGCCGATCCTGACCGTCTCCGGCACCTTCGCCGAGTGCGTGTTGTTGGAGACGCTGATCCTGTCGGTGCTCAACTACGACAGCGCGGTGGCCGCCGCTGCCGCCCGGATGGTGACCGCAGCCCGGGGCCGTACGCTCATCGAGATGGGTGCCCGTCGGGTGCACGAGGAGGCGGCGGTGGCCGCCGCCCGGGCCGCCTACCTGGCCGGCTTCGGTTACACCTCCAACCTCGCAGCCGGCCAGCGGTACGGGATACCGACGGCCGGCACGGCCGCGCACGCCTTCACCCTGCTCTACGACGACGAGCCGGCCGCGTTCGCCTCCCAGGTCGCCGCCCAGGGCAAGAACACCACCCTGCTCGTGGACACGTACGACATCACCCAGGGCATCCGTAACGCGATCGAGGTCGCCGGCACCGACCTGCGGGCGATCCGGATCGACTCCGGGGACCTGTCGGTCCTGGCCCTCCAGTCCCGGCAACTGCTCGACTCGCTCGGCGCCACCGAAACGAAGATCATCGTTTCCGGCGATCTGGACGAGAACGCCATTGCCGCGCTGGCCGCCGAGCCGGTGGACATGTACGGCGCTGGCACGGCCGTGGTCACCGGCTCGGGCGCGCCCACGGCCGGGCTGGTCTACAAGCTGGTCGAGGTGGACGGCCGGCCGGTCGTCAAGCGGTCGGAGAACAAGGCGACGGTCGGCGGACGCAAGATCGCGGTACGGCGGCACAAGCCGACCGGCACGGCGACCGAGGAGATCGTCGTTTCCCAGGGGGTGCCGGACCGCCTGCCCAACGACCGGGCCTTGCAGCGGTCGTACGTGATCGGTGGTGAGCCGGTGACCGGACCCGCGCTCGCCGAGTCACGGGACCACCTGCGCCAGTGCCTGATCTCCATCCCCTGGGAGGGCCTCAAGCTCTCCGCCGGTGATCCGGCAATCCCGGTCACCATCGTTCCCGCCACCTGATCCGGTTTTCCAGATTCGCAAGTCACGGTAAGGAGCTTCGATGAGCCGGGCACTGATCATCGTCGACGTACAGAACGACTTCTGTGAGGGCGGCTCGCTGGCCGTCGCCGGAGGGGCCGGCGTGGCCACGGGGATCTCCCGCCTCCTGGCGGACCAGCCGGACCGATGGGATCACGTGGTGGCCACCAAGGACTACCACGTCGATCCCGGATCGCACTTCGGCGATCCGCCGGACTTCGTCAACTCGTGGCCGATGCACTGTGTGGTGGGCACCGACGGCGTCGAGTTCCACCCCAACCTCCGCACCGGCCGGATCGAGGAGGTCTTCCACAAGGGCGAACGCGCCGCCGCCTACTCGGGGTTCGAAGGGCTGTCCACGGATGGCGCGGATCTGGCGACCTGGTTGCACGAGCGCGACGTCGACGCCGTCGACGTGGTCGGGATCGCCACCGACCACTGCGTACGGGCCACCGCGCTGGACGCCGCCCGCGAGGGCTTCGCCACCACCGTGCTGCTGGACCTGACCGCTGCGGTGTCCCGCCCGACGACCGACGTCGCGCTACGCCAACTGGCCGAGGCCGGGGTCCAACTCGACGGTGTGCCGGTGGTCAGCCCCGCATGACCCGTTGACCGCTGGCCGCCCGCCCAGCGGGGGCGCAGACAACGAAGAGGGCGCAGACAACGAAGAGGGCGCCGCTTCCCGGGTCGGGAAGCGGCGCCCTCCTGATTGCCTGGCGGGTGCCGATCGGTCAGTTCCGGTCGACGTTGGACGCGACGTCCTCCGTGTAGCTGGCACCGTGGTCCGACTCACTGGTGAGCGGCTTCGCGCCCCCCTCGGGCGGCCCGGCGATCGACTGTCCACCCGCTGCCAACTCGGGGAACTTGGCGTCGAACGCGGGACGCTCGGAGCGGATCCGGGGCATCTGGTCGAAGTTACGCAGCGGCGGCGGGCAGGTGGTCACCCACTCCAGCGAGTTGCCGTAGCCCCACGGGTCGTTGACCTCGACCACCGGGCCGGTCCGGTACGACTTCCACACGTTGTAGATGAACGGCAGGGTCGAGATACCGGTGATGAACGATCCGATCGTGGAGATCATGTTCAGTTCGGTGAAGCCGTCGATCGCCTGGTAGTCGGCGTACCGACGGGGCATTCCCTCGTTGCCCAGCCAGTGCTGGACCAGGAAGGTCATGTGGAAGCCCACCATGGTGAGCCAGAAGTGAATCTTGGCGAGCCGCTCGTCGAGCATCCGACCGAACATCTTCGGGAACCAGAAGTAGATGCCGGCGAAGACGGCGAACACGATGGTGCCGAAGAGCACGTAGTGGAAGTGGGCCACCACGAAGTACGAGTCGGAGACGTGGAAGTCCAGCGGCGGGCTGGCCAGCAGCACGCCGGTGAGGCCACCGAAGAGGAACGTCACCAGGAAGCCGATCGACCAGAGCATCGGCGACTCGAAGCTGATCTGGCCGCGCCACATGGTGCCGATCCAGTTGAAGAACTTCATACCGGTCGGTACGGCGATCAGGAAGCTCAGGAAGCTGAAGAACGGCAGCAGCACCTGGCCGGTGGTGAACATGTGGTGCGCCCACACGCTCATGGAGAGCGCCGCGATGGAGAGGGTGGCCGCGACCAGACCCTTGTAGCCGAAGATCGGCTTGCGGGAGAAGACCGGGATGACCTCGCTGATGATGCCGAAGAACGGCAGCGCGATGACGTAGACCTCAGGGTGTCCGAAGAACCAGAAGAGGTGCTGCCAGAGCAGCGGTCCACCGGTCGCCGGGTC
Organism: Micromonospora sonneratiae; assembly: GCF_042679305.1. Lineage (NCBI taxonomy): Bacteria > Bacillati > Actinomycetota > Actinomycetes > Micromonosporales > Micromonosporaceae > Micromonospora > Micromonospora sonneratiae. The sequence goes on from NZ_JBHTMP010000008.1 coordinate 134,132, forward strand.
GTAGACGTGCGCGCCGAGCAGTCGGTCCGCGGCCAGCGCGAACAGCGCGGCGGCCAGCAACGGGAAGATCAGGAGCACCAGCAGGCTGGTGATCAGGATGTTCCACGTGAAGATCGACATCCGGAACATCGTCATGCCCGGTGCACGGAGCGTGAAGATGGTCGTGATCAGGTTGACCGCGCCGAGGATCGTGCCCAGACCGGAGATGGCCAGACCCAGGATCCACAGGTTGGCGCCGACACCCGGGGTGTGCTCCACGCTGCTCAGCGGCGTGTAGGCGAACCAGCCGAAGTCAGCCGCACCACCGGGGGTGAAGAAGCCACCCATGGCCATCGTTCCGCCGAACAGGTAGAGCCAGTAGGCGAAGCTGTTCAGTCGGGGGAAGGCCACGTCCGGCGCACCGATCTGGATCGGCACCATGTAGTTCGCGAACGCGTACACGATCGGCGTCGCGAAGAACAGCAGCATCACCGTGCCGTGCATGGTGAAGAGCTGGTTGTACTGCTCAGGCGACAGGAACTGCATTCCCGGTCGGGCCAGCTCGGCCCGCATGATCAGCGCCATCAAGCCGCCGATCATGAAGAACACGAACGCGGTGATCATATACATGATCCCGATCTGCTTCGCGTCCGTCGTACGCAGCAGCCGCGCGAATGCCGAGCCCTTGACCGGCTGTCGGACCGGCCATGGCCGGGTCACGATCGGCTTGGGTGCGACGGTGGTCACGAGTGGCCTCCGGTTCTCGTTAGTCCCACTCGGCACGTGCTGATGATCTGCAAGCCGTACCTCGCAGGCAGAATAGTCCCCATCTGCGGCGGGGGCATCGTCGGGTGCCCGACGCGCCGTCGTAGGTGCCTCCCGCCACCTCGTCAGGCCCCGTCACGCCGGTTCCAACAGCAGACGGTAGTGCTCCTGGAAAATCCGCCCGCCGCGCCCCCGGAGCAACGGATCGCGCAGCGCCGGCGGCACGTCGCGGGTCCGGTCCCGGTCCCGGGTCCGGTCGAGCACCCATTTGGTACGCGGCCGGCGGCGGCTCTCGTACCTGCTCAGCGCCTCGTCGACGGCGTCGAACCGACGCAGCGCGTCGGCCAGGACCACCGCGTCCTCGAGCGCCATCGCCGCCCCCTGGGACAGCGTCGGCGAGGTGGCGTGGGCGGCGTCCCCGACGAGCACCACCCGACCGCGTGACCAACGTCCCAACTCGACCTCGTTGGTCGTCTCCACGCGGACCGTCTCCATCGCGTCGAGCACCGCCGGCACCGGACCGCCGTAGTCTCCGAAGATCTCGCGTAGGCGGGCCCTCGGGTCCCTCGGCGCGACCGTGCCGGCCTCGTCGGCATAGCAGTAGAGCCGTCCCGCCCCCATCGGCATGACGATGAAACCGGCCCGCTGACCGAGCAGTGAGGTCCAGTCGACCACCCGTGGGCCACCGGTGACCACGCTGCGATAGACGACCTGACCCGCCGGGCGCGCCGAGCCGCCGAGGGCGGCCAGGGTACGGACTGCCGAGCGTCGCCCGTCGGCACCGATGACCAGGTCGTATTCGGCCAGCCGACCGTCACCGAAAGTGACCGTGACGGCTTCCGGCGCAAGGTCCAACCGTCGCAGTTCGACGCCGTGCCGGACCTCACCTCCGGCGCCGGTGAGCAGCACCCGGTGCAGTTCCGAGCGCGGCAGCGCACGACACTCGCCGACCCCGGACCACAGCCGGGCGAGATCGACCTCGCAGAGCTCCTGCCCTGCCGCGTCGAAGAACCGCTGGCGCCCGATCACCTGCCCGAGTGGACGGACCGGACTGTCCAGGCCGATCTCACGTAACGCCCGGGCCGCGTTCCCGGGCAGATAGATACCGCCCCCGGTGCCCGGGGAAGCGGGGAGTCTCTCCACGACCTCGGGTCGGAAACCCGCAAGTCGCAACGCGCGAGCGACCGCCAGACCAGCGATGCCCGCGCCGACGACAAGGATGCGCAGGGTGGATCCGGGCATGGTGGTGACGCCTCCGGAGGGGAATCGGCACGCCGTGAAGGCAAGACACTACTCCGCGCAATCGCGCGACGAAAGTTCCGCCCAGATGTAACCAGGTCACCGCCATTGTCCGAGTACCTCGAACCTGGGGCGAGCATCCCGACTCCCTACAGTCGGCCATCTTTCCATGACAACAGGTATCCAAAACCGACCCGCCACGACCGCCGCGCCCGGCGCGTCGCACTCCCCTCCCCACCGGGCACGGTTGCCAATTTATTTCATGGATGTGAACCTATACAAGGGCATGGGAGCGCTCCCGGGCATGCGTTTCCGATTCCGTCGTCTCGGCTGGAGAGCCGCCAATCCCTCGACAAGGAGCGTCATGAAACGCCCGATCCACGCCATCGCGGCGGCCGGTCTGCTCGTCACCGGCTCACTCTTCGCGACGGTCGTCACCAATCCCGCCATCGTCACCGCCGCCGGCCCCGTACCCGCCGACACCCGGATCTGCGAGCAGTACGGCACCACCACCATCGGTGGCCGGTATGTGGTCCAGAACAACCGCTGGGGCACCACCGCCCAGCAGTGCATCGACGTCACCGGTACCGGCTTCACCATCACCACCCAGCAGGGGTCCGCCCCCACCAACGGCGCACCGGTGTCCTACCCGTCGGTCTTCATCGGCTGCCACTACACCACCTGCTCCCCCGGCACCAACCTGCCCATCCAGGTGGGACAGATCAGCAGTGCCACCAGCAGCATCGACTACCGGTTCGTCGGCGACGCGACCTTCAACGCCTCGTACGACATCTGGCTCGACCCGACGCCCCGGACCGACGGCGTCAACCAGATGGAGATCATGATCTGGTTCACCCGTCAGGGCCCGATCCAGCCGATCGGCTCCCCGGTCGGTAACGCCACGGTCGGTGGCCGCACCTGGGAGGTGTGGCGGGGCAGCAACGGCTCGAACAACGTCATCTCGTACCTCGCCCCCGCCGCGATCAGCTCCTGGAACTTCAGCATCCTGGACTTCGTCGACGACGTACGGAACCGGGGCGCGATCACCAGCGCCTGGTACCTGACCAGCATTCAGGCCGGCTTCGAGCCCTGGCAGGGCGGGGTCGGACTGGCGGTCGACTCGTTCTCCGCCACGGTCAACGGCGGGGGCAACCCGACCCCGACGGTGTCACCGACGACCCCCGCGCCGACCACCCCGCCACCGAGCCCGGGGACCGGGACCTGCCGGGTGACGTACGCGTCGAATTCGTGGGGCACCGGCTTCACCGCCAACGTCACCATCGCCAACACCGGCCCCAGCCAACTGAACGGCTGGACGTTGCAGTACAGCCTGCCGACCGGGCAGCAGGTCACCAACGTCTGGAACGCCAACGTGACCCAGAACGGGTCCGCCGTCACCGCCCGGAACCTTGGCTGGAACGGCGCGATCGCCCCGGGCGGCACCGCCTCGTTCGGCTACCAGGGCACCCTCAACGGCGCCTACACCGCACCGACCGCGTTCGCCCTGAACGGCGAAGCCTGCACCCTCGGCTGATCGGATGGGCCGGGCCGGTCAGTACCGGCCCGGCCCATCCACTCACACCAGGCCCAGGTCCAACGGATCGAGCGGGGACCGGCGCGGCCCCGCACCGGGCGCGAGCCCGGGACCGAGATCCAGGTTGGGGGTGGGGTTACGGGCATCGGCGAAGACCACCCGGCTGAGATCGTGCCCGGGCAGGTCGCAGGGCTGCCCGGAGGGCAGGACCGGGGCCAGCGCCCGGAACACCGCCCGCACCCGGTCGGCCCGGTAGTCCGCTGGCGACTCCGTCGCCCGGAGCAACGCGCCACCGTGCGCCAACGGCAGCACCTCGCTGAACGCACCGCCGGCCCGCAACGCGGACACCCCGCCCACCACGGGGGTCAGCTCCTTCGGGCAGACCGTCACCCACTCGTAGCCCCGCAACCGGGTCCGGCTCGTCCGGGCCGACTCCTCGTTGGGCCGGTACAACGCCGAGTCCAGCATCGTGGCCGGCGACACCGTCTCCGCGTTGACCACGATCTCGCCGTACGACGGGTCGGCCACGTCCGCCACCGATCGGGTCAACTCCACCAGGGCCGGCAGTACCAGCGGAAGCCGATCGGGGCGGTCCTGGAAACCGATCGACACCTGGAGCTTGACGTGCCGGCGCTGCGCGAACCGGAAGACGTAGAGATCGAGTTCGGACGCGATCGACGACGGCGTGACGTCGAACCAGTGCGCCGACAGTTGGAACAGGTCCTCGGTCAGTCCCTCCGCCCAGGTTCCCGGCCGGCGGCGCCGCCCCCGTCCCTCGGCGTTCTCCTCGTAGGCGCTCAGTGACCTCGTCGGCTCCGGTGCGCCCAGCGGCTGCACGAACGGCAACAGCAACCGGGACGCTTCGTCGTACCAGAGCTGTAGCAGCGGCGCGATGTGCTCGAGGTCGTCGCCCCGGTCCAGATAGAGCAGGCACGTCGCGAAGTCCGGCTTCGGCCCGCCGCTGGGTGCCCATTCCGCGACCGGTCCGCCATCCCCGAAGTAGTAGTCGCTCAACCGCATCCTCCCCCGTCTCCGCCCCCTCAGTTGTAAGCAGTCACCGTAGCGGCAGCAGGCCACAAACCGGGGATGGCGGCTCAGGCGGCGAGCGCGTCGATGTCGCGGATCTCGTCGGCGGTGAGGGAGAACCCGAACACGTCGAAGTTCGCCCTGATCCGCTCCGGCGTCACCGACTTCGGAATGACCACGATGTCGTGGTCCAGGTGCCACCGCAGCACCACCTGTGCCGGGGTGACCCCGTGTGCCTCGGCCACCCGGACCAGCACCGGATCGTTCAGGTCGGTCTTGCGGAACGGGCTGTAGCCCTCCAGCACCACGCCCCGGTCCCGGTGTTCGGCGACCAGCTGTGCGTCGTACCGCGCCGGGCTCCACGAGATCTGGTTGACCGCAGGTGCCTCGTCGGTGGCCCGGATCAGCACGTCGAGTTCGTCGGTGCTGTAGTTGCTCACCCCGACCGCCCGGGCCCGGCCCGTGTCCCGGGCGGCGAGAAGCTCCCGCCAGGTCGCCAGGCCGGCGGCGTCCGGTGGTGGCCAGTGGATCAGCCACAGGTCGACGTAGTCCGTGCCGAGCGCAGCCAGGCTCGCCTCGAGCGTCTGCTGTTCCTGGCCGACCCGTTCGGGCGGGAGCTTGGTGGTGATGAAGATGTCCTCCCGGGGCACGCCGCTGTCCCGCACCGCCCGGCCGACCTCGGCCTCGTTGCCGTACATGGTGGCGGTGTCGATGTGTCGGTAACCCGTCTCGATCGCGTCCCGGACCGCCTGGTAGCCGGCCTGTCCGGTCGCCTGCCAGGTACCGAAGCCGACCAGCGGCATCCGGACCTCGCCGGGCAACATCACGGTGGGTTGGTCGGCAGCCATGAGGCCAGTTATACCCCGCCGGCCGGGTCTCGGACGAGGTTTCCGGCAGCAGTCTCCCGGATGGTCATCGACCGGCGGGGGCCGATTCGGTGAGCCGCCAGGCCGCGTTGATCAGACCGATGTGGGACAGCGCCTGCGGGGTGTTCCCCAGGTGCTCACCGGTGGCGGGGGCGAGTTGCTCGGCGAAGAGGCCGACGTCGTTGGCATGCGCGGCGGTACGTTCGAACAGCGCTACCGCGCGGTCGTACTCGCCGGCCAGCGCCAGGCACTCGACCAGCCAGAAGGTGCACAACACGAAGCCGGCCGGATCGCCGGACCAACGCCGTACCAGCCCGTCGACGGTCAGCCGGGTCTCGATCGCGTGGATCGTGGCCCGCATCCGTGGATCGGTGGCCGGCAGGAAGTGCACCAGCGGCAGGATCAGCGCCGACGCGTCCAGTTCGGGCGAGCCGAACGCCCCGGTGTAGGCCCCGGTCTCGTCGTTCCAGGCGCTGTGCAGCACGGCCAGCCGGATCTCGTCCCGGACGGCGGCCCAGCGCTGCGGGTCGGCCCGCTCGCCGAGCAACGGTGCCAGCTGTACCGCCCGGTCCAGCGCCACCCAGCACATGACCTTCGACGACAGGTAGTGCCGTTCCTCGTCCCGAGCCTCCCACATGCCGGCATCGGTCTCCCGCCAGGTGGCGGCGGCCTGCTCGGTCAGGCCCACCAGCAGTTCCCGTAGCTCCTCGTCGAACTCGTGCATCTGCTCCCGCAGCCGGTACGCGGCGGCCAGCACCTCACCGAGCACGTCGAGTTGCCGCTGTCGCCACGCGTCGTTGCCGGTGCGCACCGGCCGGCTGTCGGCGTACCCCCGCAGGTTGTCCATGTCGTGCTCGGACAGGTCCCGCTCCCCCTCGACGCCGTACATGATCGGCACCGGGCCGACCCCGATCCGACCGGCGGACCGGGCCGCCCAGCCGAACAGCCGGGAGGTCTCCTCCGGGCACGCGCCGACCCAGAGCGCGTTCATGGTGAACGAGAAGTCACGCAGCCAGGCATACCGGTAGTCGTAGTTACGGTCGGTGGCGATCTGCTCGGGCAGCGAGGTGGTCGCTGCGGCCACCACCGCGCCGCTGCGCTGGTAGGTCAACCCCTGCAGGACCAGCGCGCTGTGCCGGACCAGCTCCGGGTAGCGCCCCTGGTAGCGGTGGGTCTCCCGGATGGCCCGCCAGCCCTCTGCGGTGTCGGCGACGGCCGCCACCGGATCCAGCTCGGCGGGCGGCCCGGTGCCGTACGCCGGGGAGTACGCCACGTCGAAGCCGAGCACCTGCCCGGCGGTCACGTCGAACTCGGCGTGCACCCGGCCGGGCTCGCAGGTCAACGGCACCGGCGCCCGCAGGGTCAGGGTCGTCGGACCGGCGGCGGCCACCACCCGGTCGGGATGGCTGTGCAGGTACGGCGTGAGCAGCCCGTACTCCGGCCGGGGTACGAAGTCGAGGCGCATCCGTACCGTGCCGGTGAGCCCCTTGACGACGCGTACCAGCACGGCTGGCGAGTGCCGACCGATCTCGTGACCACGCGCCCCCGGTTCCACGGCCAACGCCTCGACGACCGCCACGCTGCCGGTGCCGGTGTGGTGAACGGTCCGCAGCACCAGGGCGTCCTCGAGATAACCCCGTTCCGTCCGGGCCCGCTCCCCGTCCGGATCCTCCTCGTCCGGATCTTCCCCGTCCGGGTCCGTGCCTTCCTTCGGTCGCAGCGACCAGTAGCCGGCGTCCCGGTCCAGCAGTCGGCCGAAGACCGACGGGCCGTCGAAGCGGTCCGGGCACCACCAGTCGACCGAGCCACCTCGGCTGACCAGCGCGGCCGAGCGGCAGTCCGACAGAAACCCGTAGTCGGAGATGGGTACGTCCGGCACGTCCCCCCGGATACCCAGTTCTGCCCCGCTCAGCCCCACCTACCAGGATCCCCGTGATCAGGGACTGACTCCGGAGTCTCGTCGGCGTGTCCCGGCATGACTCCCCGAGCACGGGGGATCAACCCGGATCAGGTGGCAGGCGGTTCGTCCTGGCCGGCCTCCTCGGCGGCTTCGGCCTCGGCCTTCGTCCGGTGCACCACCTGATCGGCGTGCTCGGGCGGACCGTAGACCGTGTAGAGCACGAGCGGGTTGGGGCCGGTGTTGACGAAGTTGTGTTTCGTACCAGCCGGCACGGCGACGAGATCCCCCTGGGTGACCGTCTTCTTCTCGCCGGCCACCCGGGCCTCGCCAACTCCACTGACAAAGGTGAGAATCTGGTCGTTCTTCTCGTGGATCTCCTCACCGATCTCACCCCCCGGCGGGATGGTCATGATGACCAGCTGGGTGTGCTTGCCGGTCCACAGAACCTGTCGGAAGTCTGGGCTCTTCTCCGCCACGGTGGCGATCGTGAAATGTTCCATGCCTGGTGACATACCCGGTCGGACTACCGGTTACGCCCCACCGGAGGCCTCGTCGACAGGGTCACATCGGCCTGTTCCGCTCGCCGAAGGACCACCACGTCCGGCCAGTCGTCCGGCCAGCCGTCCACAGACAGCCCACGGCGACCAGCATCGCACCGAGTAACCGTACGACAGCGAAGACGGCATCCGCGACGTGCAGGTAGCCGGTCCCGGGACCAGCGACGGCCACCGCAACCGTAATAGTGACGCCGGCCCGGGACGACCCGTACGGACTGAAGGCCCACCAGGCCAGCGCCCGGTCCAGGATTTCGACGATGGCCAGTGCACCGAGTGCCAGGCCGAGGCCAGCCAGCCGTTGGCCGCCCCGGGCCAACGCGGCTCCCGCCGCCGCGAACACCACGACCGTGAGGGTCAACGACACCAACAGCGCCGTCGTCTGACCACGCCATTCGCCCGATCCCTGGCTCCACAGTCGCAGTCCGGCGTAACCGATCGCGAGAGCGCCACCGATCAGCCCACCGACGAGGGCGGTACGGGCCGACCGTCGCCCCGGCAACCCGAACACCGCGACGGTCAGGCCGGCGTAGCCGACCGGCAGTAGGGCGAGTTGCCATGGGCGCAGCCCCAGCGTCTCGAACAGGTTCGGTGGACGCGGGGCCGGCCAGTACGCGAACCACCCCGCCGATTCGCCGTACCCGCCACCAGCATCCAGGGAGGCGCCGTGCGCCAAGAATTCGGCACCCGCAGGGAGCCCCAACGCCAGCAGGCCGCAGAACAGGGCGAGGTGAACCCGGGGCGGGACGGTACGACCGGCAAGTACGGCGTAGGCGAACAGCGCCGCCCAGGCTGACACTTCCGCGTACGACAGGATCGGGGAGCCGAAGGTCAGCCCGACGGCGTGGATGACGGTGAAGCCGCCGAACGCGACCAGCAACCATCGACGGATCGACACGGGCGGTAACACTGCCACACTCCGGCGACATTTCCGTCTCCCCGCTCCAATGAGGATGAACCGGCTGGGCCGACAGCAATGGCAGCTGCCTCTCCCGTACCCCGGTCGGTCCCCGTGGGGGTGCCACGGGGACCGACGGGTCAGCGATTCAGGAGAGGACGCTCAGGTGGAAGGAGCGGTCTGCGGCGGCACCGGTCGCGTTGAACGTCTGGACGTACGCCCCTGCGGGGATACCGTTACGGCCGACCACCGCGATCTGCCCGGCCGGTGAGGTGCCCGCGTTACCGGTCAGCCCGATGGTGCCGAGGTAGGCGGAGCCGGTCACGTCCTGGCTGAACACCACCTGGTACGTCCCCACGCCGAGGCGGGCGGACGAGACCGCACCGACCCCCCGGACCAGCGTGCCGTTGGCCTCGACCACGGCGAAGAAGACCTGGGCGGTGAGTGGAAGGCCGCCGGTGATCGCAGAGACGAACGCGGCAGCGGACTCGTCGACCGGCGCGACGCTGGCCGGGGGCTGTTCGTTTGCACCGTGCTTGGCGTTACTGGCTTCGGACATGCGGAGGCTCCTTACTCGGGGTTGACCAGGATGAGGCCGGGACAAGGGTGGATGACGGAGAACGCACTGATCGGCGAGGATTTACCACTCGATACCGATCAATGTCCATGTATATCGATAGATTAGGCCGCAAGGCTCACAGCAGACCAGATCGAACACTTGTCTAATCATGGACAGATAGCCAGCAAATCGAAACAATTTCGCAAACCCTGCCATGGGCGGCTGAACCGGATCAGCGGACCTCAGCTGAGCTGCTCACGCGATCGCGGTACCACCCCGATCGTGGCCATCTCCCGGCAATAACAGCGGTACGCCGCATCCGCCTCGCCATGTCGACCCGCCTCGGCCAGCACGACGATCAGCTCCGCATGTGTCCGCTCGTCGTACGGCTCCACGGCCAGCGCCCGACGCAGCTGATGGGCGGCCTGCTCGGAGTCGGACCGGGCCCGGGCCAACGCCGCCAGGGCCCGGACGACCCGCAGGTACAGCCGCCGTACCTCGTCGCGGACCGGCGCCGCCCAGTCGTCGTACGGGTCGTCGGCCAGGAAGTCCCCGAGATACCGCTGCTCGGCGATGGCCAGTACGTCCCGGGCCTCCTCAGCCAACCGCCGGTCAGAACCGGGCGCGTCCTGCTTTCCGCCGGCGACGATCCGCTCGACGAGGCGCAGTCCGTACAGCGCCTCGCCCCGGAACAGTTCCACGTCAAGGTCCAACTGCTCGGCATCCAGCATCAGACTGGCCCGCTCGGCCACGATGTACCGGTCGGGTGGAGACTCCCGGCCGGGATCCAGCACCCCGCGCAGAATGGAGAGCACCACCGAAAGCCGGTGGGCGACCCGGCACGGATCCTCACCCGGCCAGAGGAGTTCGCCCAACTGTTCCCGGGAGATCGCCCGTCCCGGCCGGGTGGTCAGGATGCGTAGCAGCTCGCGTGCCTTGCGGGACTGCCAGGCCGAGACGGGTACCGGTCGACCCGCCACCACCACCTCGAACCGGCCCAGCGTCTGTACGGCGACCCGGCTACCCCGGTCCGCCTGTCCCGGCACGGGTACGGACATCCGTAACCCGACCAACCGGTCGGCAGCCAGCCGGGCCGCTATCCGCTCCGCCGGAGTCGCCCCGGGGAGATCGCCGAGCAACACGGTGATCCGGTCGGCATCGACTGCGGCACCGATGTCGCACCGGATCGCCGCCGATTCCGCGTACGCCTCCCGGGCCAGCCGCGGCTCGTCGGTGGCGAGCCCGCGCAGCTCCAGGGCTTCGGCCAGCCCGGCCCGATCATGGTGGACCCGTGCCTGGCCGGCTGCCTCGATGGCGAGTTCGGCCGCCCGGGCACGGTCCGACAGGGCGAGCGCCACCCAGCCCGACGCGCACCGGGCGACGGTCTCCTCCGGACCACAGGCCAGCGAGACGGCCCGTTCCGCCAGGACCACGGCACCGCGCGGGTCGTCCCGTACGGTCACCCGGGCCAGCCCAGCCAGCGCCGGGACGAGCACCGGCAGACTGCCGCACGGTTCACTGATCCGCACCGCCTCCTCGTACGCGGCACGGGCCAGGCTGTCCCGGCCGCGGAGCAGATGCAGGTCGCCGATGCGGGTCAGTGGCTGGGCCAACTGCCGGGATCCGTTCCGGTGGCAGAGTCCGACCGCCCGCTCGTACCGGGCCATCGCCTCGTCGAGCCGACCAAGGCGGGTCAGGACGACCCCCTCCGTGGTCAGTGCCCGGACCAACGCCGCGGCGTACCCGATCCGCTCGGCCACGTCGACGACGTGGGCCGCCTCGGTCGACGCCTCCGGATACCGTGCCTCGCCGCAGAGAGCCAGTACCTGCTCGATCCGGATCCAGACGTCCAGGTGCATGTCGCCGGCCGACGCGGCCAGCTTCGCCGCCTCGGCCAACCGGGTGACGGCCGTGGACCGGTCCCCGCTCAGGGTCGCGCTCAGACTCGTCGCAAGCTGCGCCACCGCCAGCGCCGACACCGGGTCCGCGCAACCGTCGCCGCTGACTGTCGACCGGGCGACGACGCGGGCGGCGGCCGACGCCCGCCCCGCCCGGTCCGCGCAACCGACGAGGTCACCCGTCATCCCGTACGCCAGGGCGCTCCAGCCCAGCAGCAGCGCCTCGTCGGCCGTACGCTCGTCGCCGCACCGGCCCCGGTCGAAGATGGCCAGTGCGGCGACCGGATCGCCGTACAGGTAGTGCAGCAGGCCATGCCGCCAGGCCAACGCCGGCGTCAACGGACCACCCCGGTCTCCGAGTGCCTGGTAGGCACCGACCGCCCCGGCCAGGTCCCCGACCGTCCGCAGCGCGTCCGCGTGGAGCCGACGTAGCCACGGCGTACGCAGCCGGGCCGGCAGTGCCTCGACCGCTGTGATCACCGTGGCGCTCTCGCCCTCGTTGAGGAGTTGCGGTCCACTGCGCCGAAGCAGTCGGACCGAGGCGGCCTCGGCACCGGCTGCCTGGTGACCGCGTAACGCCGCCGCCAGCAGCCCGTGCTCCGCGTACCAGGTGGCGGCCCGGCCACGTAGCTGCCGTACCTCGGCGGCCGGTAGCGGTAGTCCCCGCGCAACGGCCCGGGCGACCACCGGGATGGACCGGTAGCCGGCCCCGTCCGGGCCGGCTGGCCTGAGCAGTCCGACCTCCACCAGCCGGGCAAGTGCCCGCTCGACCCGTGCCGGGGCGCCAGGCGAGATCAACTCGGCCCGGACCGGATCGAGGTGGGCAGCCTGGCACAGCACCCGGCGGGTCTGCGCCGACAGCTCCGGAAACACCTCCTGGACGAGGTACGCCCCGACGACAAGGTCGTCCTCGACGATCGTCTGCCAGGTCCGGTCACCGGTGACCCGTCCCTTGCTGATCGACTGGGCCAGGAGATGGACGAGGGCCGGCCAGCCGGCGGTGGCGGTGTACACCAGTCGGGTCAGGGCCGGGTCCGGCAGGTCGTGGTCGTCCCGGAGCACGCTGGCAACGTCGTCCGGGGTGAGGGCGAGATCAGCCGGACCGAGGACCGTCAACGCGCCGCGACGCCGGCCGGAGACGATGCCTTCGAACGTCGGCGGACGACGGGTCGACAGCACCAGCCGGACCGGCTCGGGCAGCAACTCGGCCGCCGCCAGCACGGCCCGCAGCCCCACCTTGGACAGCCGCTCGACGTCGTCGAGGACCAGCCAGCACCCCTGCCCGGGTTCGACCGGCCGGGCGGACCCGGCACCGGCCAGACCGGCGAGGTGACCGGCCGCGGTCCCGGGACACTCCCCGGCGATCAGGTCGAGCAGCCGGGCCGATTCGGCCCGCCGGAACCAGACCGCGCTCGCCTCGGGCAGCAACCGCCGTAGCGTGGTCGTCTTGCCGTAGCCGGCCGCGCCGAACACGAGCGTGCACGGCCGATCCAGCAGGCGGATGGGTGCCGGGTCCATTCGGGAGCACCTCCCCGATCAGGCCGAACCCACGTCCGCCGTTCCCGGCCAGCATGGCCGGCAAAGCCGGGCATTTAACAGCGAACAGTCGAAAAATTGACACAAGCCCGTTGCCGACCGTCATCGGAGCATGACGCTGCGACGACCGGCCCGTGAGCGAACCCGGACGGCACCGTAAGCCGGCTGACCACGCTGGACGATGCCTCGCCACCAGCACCGGGGCGAGCGGCGAAGGGAGACCATGGCAATGAATGCCATAGGAGTCAGAAGTTGGCGTGGCGCGTCGGCGTCGGCCCTCATCCTGATCATGACGGCGGCGACGGTGGGCGTCGTCGGCCCGGCTCGGGCCGATCCTGCCGTACAGGTGGCCAACCCCGTACGGGTTGCGGTGACCAGCGCCTCCAACTCGATCTCGAAGAGCGTCACCGTCAACTGTCCCGTCGGACAACGGGTCTACGGAGCCGGCGGTGAGATCAACGGCGGCAGCGGCAACGTGACCCTGGACGACATCACCCCGAACCTCACCCTGACCAGTGTGTTCGTGACCGCGGCCGAGAACGGCGCGTTCGCCGGCAACTGGACCGTCACCGGTTACGCGATCTGCGGCCCGAACACGTTGAACCTCCAGCGCATCCAGTTCACCAGCGCCACCAACTCCCTGTCGTCCAAGAGCGTCTTTGCCGGGTGCCCGACCGGACTACGGCTCTACGGACTGGGCGCCGAACTCAACGGAGCCTCCGGTGCGGTGTTCTTCGACGACCTCACCCCGAACGCGGGCCTGACCGGCGTCACCGTGACCGCCTTCGAGAACGGCGCGTTCGCCGGCAACTGGAGCGTCACCGGCTTCGCGATCTGCGGCAACCCGGCGACGACCATGACCCGTGTCGTGGCCAGCAGCGCGACCAACTCGTTGTCGTTGAAGTCCGTCTTCGCCGGATGCCCGGCGGGCACCAGGGTGCACGGTGTCGGTGCCGAGATCGACGGCGCGATCGGCAACGTCGTGATCGACGACCTGACCCCCCACCCGTCCCTGCTCGGCGCGACGGCCAGTGGCTTCGAGAACGGCGCGTTCGCCGGTAACTGGCGGGTCACCGCGTACGCGATCTGCGCGTCGTAGCGCCCCTGACGGCCGGCTCCCCCAGCCGTCAGCCGCCGGCGCGCCCGGACCGGTCGACGACCCGCCGACGGTTACGTAGGCGACCGGTCCCACCGATCAGGATGAGAACCAGTCCGGCCACGCCAACCAGGCAGGCCACCCCGGCCAGGGCAAACTTGCTGGCCCTGGCCGGGGCACCGCCGGCCGGATCGTCGGGTGCCGGAGCGGCGGCGATCGAGGTGGGGACGGCCGACGGCGGTTTCGGCTCGGCGGTCGTCGGGGCCACCCTGATCTTCTCGGTCGGCTCCGCACTCGGATAGCGCAGGATCACGGGTCTGGTGCCGGCGGGGGCGTTCGTGGTCTCCGAGACCGTCAGCAGGGACCGCCCGTCCCGGGTATAGGTGATCGACTCTCCCTGTGGCTCGTCCGGTAGCGGAACCACCTTCGGTTTGCCCTGAGTGATGGCCTTGACCACGTCGCCATCGGTCACGTCGAACTCGAGGGCGTCGGCATAGGTACGCAGCACCACGCGGGAGCCGTCCGGCGAGTTCGCCCCACCGGTGACCACCACCCGACCGGCCATCGCGAACGGGTTCTTCGTGCTGGTCAGCGGTAGCCGGAACTCGCCGACCCGGGCCAGCCGTACGGTCTGGTTCGCCTGCAACGGCCCGACCGGGGCGTACAACCGGGGCCGGATCGGGTCCTTGGTGATGATGATCGGCGTACCGTCACCGGCCAACACCAGAGCCTCGGCGTCACGGGCACCGTCTGGATAGCTGAGTCGGTGGATGACCGGCGTTTTCGCCCCCGGAGCGAACTTCCACAGTGCCACCGTCTCCCGCGACGCACCGTTGTCACCGACGTCGGCCACCCAGAAGGTGCCGTCCGGGGCGAGTGCCAGGTCCTCCGGATCACGTGGCCGGGACGGGTAGGAAACCGCCCTGGTCACCGCACATGCCTGGTTCAGAAAGAAGATCTTCCGACGACTGGCCGAATCGGCACCGTCGTTGATCACGACATAGCCGTTGTCAGTGGCCACCATCCCGGAGATCTCATCCAGCCGTTCGTCGGTGATTTCACAGACCCTGGCCGCCTGGGCCGCGCCGACAACTGCCCGGACCGGCAACGCACCGGCTCCACCGCCAGTTGCCCGGGCTGCCATGTCCGCCCCGGTCGTGAGCACCCGGCCGGCGGTCTGCGGCCGGGCCGCGAACGCCGGACCGACAGATGTTGCAACGAGACCCGCTGCCACGGTGACCGAAAGCATGATCCGACGCACCCGCACAGTTTTCCATGCCGACCCCGATCCACCGAGTCGCGCTTGTCGCCCATCTGTCAGAACATCACAATTCACATTTATTACGGTAGATTTGATGCTGATCATGTGGTACCCGGATGCCGCTCCACTTGCCGATGCGAAGGGTCGACCAGCCCATGACCCAAAAAATGATCTGGACGAAGCGCAGGCCACGGAAACTGGGCGCATTGATCGCCACAATCTCGCTCAGCGCCGTGGGGACCGGCCATCACGACCCGGGTGCTCCGGAAGAACCGCGACGGTACCTGGGGAAACGGGAACGTCTGGCTCTATCGACTGGACGGCTCGTACGCCGGCAACCGCTGGGTACGCGGCGCAGCCATCTACCAGGCCCGGCCGGTCGTCTGGACCTACGAGTAGCCGGTCAGCCGCACCTCACACCCGGCGGAACACGATCCCCACGGACTGGCCCGGCCAGCTGACCGTCAACCGGTCACCGGCCAGGTCCAGTTCCGCCGCCAGCGAGGTGCTGACGAGTCGACAGTCGACGTCGATGGTGTAGCTGGACCGCGACGGTGAGGAGACCTGGCCGACGCAGGGCCAACGGCTCCCGCCGATCCGGGCCACCCCGTCGGCGGTGATGGTGAGGACCAGCTGGTCGTCGCCCACCTGCCCCCGCCACTCGCCGGCCAACCGGTCCAGCCGGGCCCCCTCGGTGATACCGGCGTACGGAGACACGACGTTGACGAAGAACGCTGCGCTGAGCACCAGCAGTACGGCCGTGATCGCCGCAGCCACCACGACGACGCCCTGGTTCACCCTCGGTTTCCCGCCCGCCGCGCCGGCCACCATCGGGGTCGGTCCCGGCGCTGCGGGCGGCTGGCCGCCGTACCCCGAAACCGTCAGGTCTCCGGACAGCAGCCGGATCTCCTCGGCGAACCCGGCGTCCGCCTCGGACTCGGCCGCCACGGCCTGTACGACGTCCCGGCGGGCGTCGGGCTCGGCCGGGCGGGCCTCCAGCGCCCGCAGAAACCGCAGGCCGATCGGTGACCCGCTCAGCCGTACGGCGATCACCTCGTACAACCGGTCCACAACGGACCCGGTGAGGGGGGTGGCGTACGCGTCCCCCACCGCGAAGATCCGGTCGGCCACGGCCGAGACCGCCCGATGTGCCTGTTCGCATGCTTCCACCAGTCGGCCCACCTTCGTCCTACACCGCCCGCTGCGCCTTCCGGCAGGCGTGCGATACCGGTCGATACGCGCCAGAACCTACCGCCAAACCTGCGTATCCGAGAAGCGCTCGATCGATCGCAACAAGGCGATAACAAATGGAACGTAGGATTTGACCCAGTTCGATTAGGGAGGCCGCGTTGCACGTCTACGAGCAGCCAGACGGGGCGGAGCACCCGAGCCGGCCCCTCCGCCCCGCATCGCAGGGCACCCCGGAGAACCCGACTGTCCGAGCCGTCACCGGCCGGCAGCCGGTCGCCGTCTCCGCCGCCCAACTGCTGGCCCTGCAACGCACGGCGGGCAACGCCGGCGTCGTCCGGCTGCTCCATCAGCAACGGCAGCCGGCACCCGTTGTGCAGTTGGCCGTCCAGCGCGCCGCCACCTACACCGACGAGGCGGCCACGATCTCGCACTACCTTCCGAACCCGCACGCCTACCCGTCGGCCTACCAGGCCAGGGACCTCCCGATCAGGAGACCGCAGAAGGTCTCCGGCACCATCTCCCCCACGGTGACGAAGGGCCGTGGCGGCGCTCCGAACCCCTGGGCGGTGGTGAAGCTCTTCGAGGCGTACAAGGCGGCCCGTACGGCGGCCACAGCGCCGCCCGGCACGAAGTATCCGCACCTCAGCGAGGACGACGTCTGGCGGGACCTGCTCGGCGGTGCCGGACACGACCGGGGCCACATCATGGGCCTCGAGGTTGGCGGCGACGACATCTCCGAGAACATCGTCCCCCAGTGGTCCCTCAACCAGCAGTCCGGCAACTGGCGTGAGCAGGAGAAGGCGGCGGTCGCCAACAAGACCGGCAACATCGAGTACACCGTCAACTACAAGGCCAACTCGGGCTCCTGGCGCAAGGTGATGATCCCGACCGGGATCGACGTCTCCCTCAACACCACCGCGTTCCATGCCTGGGACAACGCACCTGACGCCAACGACATCGCAAGGGCCGGCACCGACCCCGGTCGTCGCCTCAAGGACCTGTTCTGGTTCATCGAGAGCAGATATCCCAAAGGCAGCATCTGCACGCCCGACGACCTGGACGAGGTGGTCTTCGACGCTCTCGCGGACGAACTCGCGGACATCCAGGATCAGGAACAGTACGTCGCCGCTGGCGGATCCGCGAATGCGGGACCGCCGCAACACGCCACGTTCCTCGCCACGATCACGAAGTCCGACATCGAGAAGAAGAAGCGTAAGAGGCAGATCGACGAAATGCTGAAAGCCCGCTACATCAGGAAGGTCGGCAAGGACTACGAAATCCTCTGATCCCCAGGATCCCCGTGATCAGGGAGTACGTCCGGCGTGTCGTCGGCCTGTCCCGTACCTCGTCCCCTGATCACCGGCCCGACCCCCTTCACCCCGGTCTCCTGACGGCCCGCTCCGACCCGGGCCGGCTGCCGGCGGCCGTCTGGAAGTCACGTCCGTCCCGGGACTCGCGCGGATGCGGTACGACGTTCAGGCGCGCATGAGGTTCGACCGTCAGCCGGCGGGCCTACGGGCAGACCGGGTACGCCCGCGCATTGACCCCCATGGAATGAACATGTATCAATTTCATATCTCGCTCGGCTACCGCCCAGTAGAGGACTGATACATCCAGAGGAGCCAACGTGCATCCACCACGTGCCTTCCGCCGTACCGCGCTGTCCCTGGGCCTGACCGCCGCCCTGGTCGCTTCGGTGTCGGTGCCCGCGTACGCCGGCCCCGCAGACGGACTTCGAGGGACCGGCGCAGCAACGTCCCCCGCTGCCGGCCCGGTTCACTCGATCACCGACAGCCTCGCCCGGCAGGTCGCCAGTTCGCTGACCGACCGTTCCGCCAGGAACCGGATCGTCTCGGCCGTGACCAGGGACTCGGTCGACCTGGCCAGTGTCGAACCAGGGTCGGCACTGAGCAGTGCCATCCGCACCGCCAACCGGGACGTGCTGGCGGCCAAGGGACTGCCGGCGAGCGGCGGCTCCCTGCTCCGCCTCCGACTGGCCGACGCCGGCATGCGGGCCGCCCTCGACCGGGGCGAGACCCCGCTGGTCACGGCAGCGCCGAACGACGACACGGTCACCAGCGTGACCGCGTACGACCCGGCCGGCCGGGCGGTCCAACTCGACGCGGTACGGCTGCCTGACCGGCCGGTGCTCGTCGTCGAGGTGGACACGTCGAAGGCGCTGCCGATGGGGCTGAAGCTGATCCGTGACGAACTGGCGGCCCGTGGCCTCGCCAGCACCGCTGCGGACCCCACCGCCACCACCAGGACCACCGGCTCCGCTACGGCGACCGCCGGTTACTGGGCGACCAAGGTCACCGCTGTCCGGCTCAGCGACGACAAGGAACCCTGGATCAAGGGTGACGCCGAGATCTTCAACCTGGTCGGCGGCTTCGGTCTCGACGGCAAGGCCAAGGTCGACGTGGTCCAGATGCCGTACCTGGACAAGGACGGCCAGACCTACTACCCGAACCAGCTCCTGGTCCACTTCAACGGCTACAAGTACAACCTGGCCGACGTGGTGATGATGGAGGACGACGGCGACACCAACTACCAGGGGCTGGTCAAGGCGATCGTCACCGCCCTGCTGACCATCGTCGACGGCGGAATGTACATCCCGCTGGTCAACGCGATCCTGGACGCCATCCCGACCTCCTGGTACACGGACGACCCGGACTACGTCGACTCGTGGTACACCCTGTCGACCAGCAGCAGTGGCCGCCTGAACGGTGCGGCGGGCAACGGCTGGCTCGACGTGGTGCCCTACTTCGTCCAGCCGCTCTGATTCTCGGACGGGGCGTGACGGGTGAGCCGCCATGCCCCGTATCCGAACTGACCACGACCGAGGTCCCGTACGGTGTGAACTCGGCCGTCGCTGGCCCCTACTCCAACGTGTAGGAGCAGTTCGCTGCCGCCCTGCGGTCCTGTGTCTCGTTCTTGACCTCCCCGTCGACGGATATCCGGCAGCTTGCGACTCCGTCGGGGACGAGGACCAGTACCGCGATTCTGTCGCCAGGGGACACTTCGATCGTCTTGCTCCATGGGCTGGACACGTTCGTCTCATGGTCATTGTCCATGCGGGTGTGCCAATTGATCGACGTGATGGTTCCCGTGTCGGACGTCGCCTCCACCCGTACCGTCTTGCTGCCGTCTCCGTCGCCGCTGTTCAGCGCGACGAAACCGACGACACCCGCAGCACCGCAGACCAGCAGCAGGGCCACCACCACGATCACCGCGATCAGCCAGCCCTTGCCTCCCGACTTGGGCCGGCCCGGCGGGCCGGGCGGCGGATAGCCGGGCGGTGGATAGCCGGGCGGTGGTGGCGCGGCATGGCCCTGGGTCGGGTAGCCCTGTGCGGGATATCCGTACGGGGGCTGAGCAGGGTATCCAGCCGGAGACGGCGGCTGGGGCGGATAACCAGGGGTGGGCTGTTGGGTGGGGAAACCAGGCGCGGGCTGCTGCTGCGGTGAAGGAGCATCCTGCTGCCATGGCCCCTGGGGCGTGGAGCCCCCCTCAGATGGCTGCATCTGGCCATGATGGACGTGATCCGGTCGCGACGTCATCCGCCAAAGGGTGGCATGGAACTCAATGTCCAGGTTCCTGACGGATTGATCCACGGTACGGGCGGCGACTACCGGGGCGCTTTGACCGCACGCCCCCGAGCGGTCGCCACCGGATAGCGCCGGGCGGAATCCGTGAGCTTGTCCTGCGCCGCCGCCACGAGGCCAATCCCGAGCACGTCAGCCAGCCGGGTCAGATAGATCATCACGTCGCCGATCTCGGCCCGTACCCGGGCTCCGGCCTCGGGGTCGGCCATCACCCGTGCTGACTCGTCGGGGGTCAGCCACTGGAACTCGGCCAGCAACTCGCCGACCTCGCCAGCCAATGCCATGGCCAGGTTCTTCGGGGTGTGGAACTGCTGCCAGTCCCGCTCGTCGGCGAACGTCCGCAGCCGTTGCGTCAACTGCTCGACGCTGTGTCCCTGCTCCATCCCGACGAGCCTAGCCGCCGGGATGGAGCCGGCCCGTGGACGTACGTCGGTCGATCAGCGGTACCCGAGACGGGCCAGCGGTTCGACCAGTTCCCGCTCCTCGTAGGAGAGGTGGGACAGCAGCGTGTCGGTGAGCAGGTCGATGGCAGCACGCAGTTCCGCCATGCCGTCGGGTCCGGTCACCAGGGCGACCAGCGCCCGGTCCACCCGCTCGAGGACACCGTGGATGACGTGGTGCTCCTCCTCGAGTCGGTCGATCACCGGGGCGAGGCGGGCGTCGGCCCGGCGCAGGTGCGGGAAGAGGGCCTGGTCCTCCAGGGTGTGGTGGGTGGTGACCACCCGGCAGTACGACTCGCAGTAGGCACCCAGCGTCCAGTTGTTCTGCCGCATGGTCATCGTGTTCAGGTGTGACCGGGCCTCGCCGGGATCCATCGTTCCGGCCGCTACCTGATCCACGATCCCGCGCAGCTGTGTCAGTTCAGCCCGTAGGTGGTCGTGCACGTCGATTAGGTGTTGCCCGGCGGCCTGTTCGTGGCGGGTATACCGCCGGTCCGGGTCGGGGGTCGGGCCGACGGGCCGGGTCGACTCGTCCCAGGGCTGGATCCGGCTGAGGCGTACCCCGTCGTCCGGGGTCGGTACGGCGGCCAGCGCCTCGGCGGAGTCCCGCTTCGCGGTCCGGACCCGGGCGGCCACCGGCCCACCTGTCCCGGCCCGCTGCGGGTTCTCCCGCCGAACGGTCACGGACGGGTGCGCGGGGGCCTCGGGTTGCGCACCGCCGGCTCGTGCCGCCGCGACCAGCTCACGGACGGCGGGCACGACCTCAGCCGCGAACCGACGCATGGTGTCGGCCGACTCGACCATCAGGATGTAGCCGCTGACCCCCTCGGTGAGGGTGAGCTCGGTGAGTTGTTCCACCCAGACGGCGGACGGTCCCTGGAGGAACTCCCGGCCATCGCCGGTGAAACTGCCGACGATGTTGTAGAGGCGGCGCACCGCCTCCGGCTTTCGACCCGCCGCATCGGCCGCCTCGTCGATGATCCTGTTCGACACCGCCAGTTGCTGCGGCGGCACGTACGACGAACTGGGCAGCCAGCCGTCGGCGGCACGTCCGGTCAACCGCAGCATCCTGGGCTTGATGGCACCGAGCCAGATGCCGATGTCGTGCGCCGGGAACGGCCCGGGCTTGGCTCCCCGCAGGGAGTAGTGCGTGCCGTCGAGGCGTACGCCCCGCCCCGGCGTCCACAGCGTCCGGATCACCTTGATCGCCTCGTCGAGGGCGGCCAGCGCCTCGGCCGGGGTACGCCTCGGTCCCCCCTGGGCGGCGATCGCGTCCCAGAACGCCCCCGCCCCGAGTCCCAACTCGACCCGTCCGCCGCTGAGGATGTCCAGGCTCGCCGCCGCACGGGCCAGCACCGCCGGCGGTCGGAGCGGCAGGTTAGCGACGTTGGGAAGCACCCGTACCCGGGTGGTCTGGGCGGCGATGACCGACAGCAGCGTCCAACTGTCCAGGAACGCCGGCTGGTACGGGTGGTCCTGGATGCTGACCAGGTCGAGCCCGACCTGCTCGGTCAGTTGGGCCAGCTCGACTACCTGCTGCGCCTGCTCCGCCGCCGGCGTCAGGAAGGTGCCGAACAGCAGATCGTGGCCGTAGTCAGCCATGGGGGCCTCCTCGCTGCGGAGATGCGTTAGCTCAACAATATTATGCAACCAAGAAGATTTGCCAAACAGAAGGTTTGCATCACCACAGGTGGGCTACACTCCCTCCATGCCACCCTCGACCTCCGCCAGCAGCGCAGCCGGGGAGGATCCGGTCCACGCGGCCGAAGAGAAGGTGACCGGCGGCACGCCGAACGGGGACACCCGGCCGACCGGCGACATGCCGAACGGGGACACCTCGCCGACCGGCAAGGGCCTGCACAACGATCTCGGCTGGGCGCTGGGCGTGGTCTTCCGCTCGTACGTCAAGGCCGCGGACGCCGTCGTAAGCGACCTTCCCGGCGGCCCCCGTGGCTACCAGGTGCTGGCCTCGGCCGCCCAGGGTCTCGCCGGCAACCAGGGGGTCCTCGCGCACCGACTCGGAATCGACCGTACGGTCCTGACCTACCTCATCGACGATCTTGAGGAGATCGGGCTGGTCGAACGACGGCCCGACCCCGCCGATCGGCGTAGCCGTCAGGTCATCGCCACCGAACAGGGCCGGACCCTGTGGGCGCAACGACAGGAAGCGCTGGACCATCTCGAACAGCATGTCCTCGGCGCGCTCGGCGACGACGCACCGACGTTCCGTACGCTGCTACAGCGCCTCGCGGCCCACGCCAACGAACTCGACCCGCTGGTCGACACCTGCCAGGTCGTGGAGCAGTTGACCGCCGCCGACCGGGCCAGGCCGGTCACCGCCACCAACCGTCCCCGGCGGGGCGGCACCCGCACCAGGGGCAACTGAGCCACCACCGGTCAGTCCGGACATCGGCGGCCCATCCGGACAGCAGCGGTCAGTCCGGACAGCGAACCGTCCGGACCAGGTCGGGCAGGTGGCGACGGTAGCGGATCAACAATGCGACCGCCACGACGACGTACGTGACGGCGATCAGATAGCGAACGGTCGGCGTGGGTACGGCGAACTGGACGGCGAACAGGCCGAAGAGCAGTGCCGCCTCGATCCGGGAGATCCGCAGATCCGCCAGTACCGCGACCCCGAGCACGGTCTGCGCCGCGGTGAGCAGGAGTTCCTCGACCTGGCGGGCGTCCAGGGGCAGGCCGGCAAGCTCACCGCCACCGAGCAGAAACGCCACCGGCAGGCAGGCGATGAGCAGGGTCCACTGGTTGAGTTTGGCGGCCAGCAGGGCACCCAGTCCGTCGTCGGCGCGTCCGCGCAGTGCGAAGGCGACCGCGACGATCACCTCGGGCGCCTCGGAGGCGACCGGTGCCAACCACTGGACCAGCAGGAACTCGTCGATACCGAGGGACGCCCCGGCCTCGACGAGGGAATCTCCGAAGGGTTCGGCAGCGGCAAGGATGATCACGGCTGCCCCGACAAAGAGCGCACCGGCGGTGATCCGTCGCCGAAGGGCCGGTTGGTCGGCGAGGGTGGCCGCCACCCCGACCAACTCCTCCTCGTTCTGCTCCGCCCGGCTGATGCGCCACAGATAGACCAGGTACAGCCCGCCGAGGACGAGGGTGTCGTACCAGGCCAGCCGCCGGGTCAACGGGATGACCACCGCGTACACCGTCGCCACGGCCAGGAAGAGGATCTCGATCCGGCGGTGGGGCTGCAGTCGTACGGAGTTGCGGTCCCCGGGTCGCCCGCGCCGCCGTACCGCCCAGATGGCGAAGACGACCAGCAGTGGCCAGGCCACCCCGATGAGCAGCCGGTTGGCCCCGGTCATGTTCGCCGTGGCGTAGGCGGCGTAGTCCGGGTGCGACCCGGCCGCGTAGGCGAAGTAGATGTCGATCGCGTACTCGGGCAGGACCGCCACCAGCGCCAGCAGCGCCAACGCGAGGCTCCCGGAGACGTCCACCCGAACCACCTCGGCGGCCCACATCAGCAGGGCGACCGCCGCCAGCACCGCCACGCCGAAGACCACCATCGCCGCCACCGGCGGCAGCTTCACCCCGGTTGCCCGTACGACGACCGCCGGCAACGCGGCCACGACCGCCACGGCGACCCGTACGGCCGCAGCCCAGCCAGGGATCGTGACGTCGAGTTCCACCCGCATCGTCACCACCCCCGTCCCCTCTGAGGGTGCCCGACGGACCTGGCGGCAGTGGCGAAACCGGAGATCTCTACGACCGCTGCCTGACCGCCCCGTCGGGACGGCCAGGCATGCGATCAGCCCTGGTCAGCTTGCTCGGCTGGCCCGGGTCGGGCGCCAACTATCCCAGGGCGGGCTGCTCGGCGATGCCGAACTGCACGGCTCCCTGGGCGTCGACCGTGGCGTCCAGGGCCTTGTCGTCGAGCAACTGTGCAGCATCGGCGTCAAGGAAGATCCGCGCACCGGAATTGGCTACCACCTGGTCCCCCAGGGCGGGTTGCTCGGCCAACGCGAGCGTCAGCGAACCGGCGGTCGGATCGGTTGCGATACGCAGCCCCGCTTCCTCCGGTACCGCCTGCTGAGCGGTCAGGTCACGGATCACGAGCACGGCGTTCTCAGTCAAGGTGAGCATGAAACTCCTCGTGGATTCTCGTAGCGGTCACCCGGCACAGGCTGATCAGGCCCGATTGCGAGCACACGTGGGAGGGCTCAGACGTACGGCTGGAGCGTTCTCTGTCGAATGGATGGGCAGGTCAACGGCCGTCCTGCCCTACGTTGCCCGCTCTTGCCCGATTCGTCAAATCGACCGGCGCCGGCGCCGGGGCGGGTCACCCGGCACTTTCCTGATCAGATCCGCTGCACACGATCGACGCCGACCACTTGCCCATCCGTACCGTCGGTGTTGTGATCAATACCGTCCAGTGACGACGGATGACGGATGACGGAGGCACCATGGGGAGACTCGACGGGCAGGGCGCGATCGTCACCGGTGGTTCCCGTGGCATCGGCCGGGCGATCGTGTTACGCCTGGTAGCGGACGGCGCAACGGTCGTGTTCACGTACCAGCAGGACGAAGCCGCGGCCAAACAGGTGGCCGAGGAGACCGACGGACGGGCCGTCCCGGTCCGGGTCGACCTCGGCGTGATGGCGGACGTGGCCGCCCTGTTCGAGGCGGCCGACCAACACCTCGACGCGTTGGACATCCTGGTCAACAACGCCGGTACGGCGGTGGCCACGCTGATCGCCGACGTGACCGAGTCGGACTACGACCGTCTCATGGCGGTCAACGCCAAGGGCGTGTTCTTCACGATCCAGCACGCGATCCGGCGGATGCGCGACGGTGGACGGATCGTGAGCATCTCCAGCGCCAACACGGTGATGGCGGGTCCCGGGGTCGCGGTCTACGCGGCCAGCAAGGCCGCGGTGGAACAGTTCACCCGGGTAGCTGCCAGGGAACTCGGCAGTCGCGGTATCACGGTCAACTCGGTGTCCCCCGGTGCGACCGACACCGACCTGCTACGTGGCACCAACAGTCCGGAGGGGTTGCAGAGGGCCGAGCAGATGACCCCGCTGGGCCGGCTCGGGCAGCCGGCGGACGTCGCCGACGTGGTCGCCTTCCTCCTCGGGCCGGACGGGCGGTGGATGACCGGCCAGAACCTCGTGGCGGCGGGGGGTCTGATCTGACCGGCCCAACACCATGATCGACTGGCCGGACATCACTCACCGGAACGGTGTCCGGTCAGTTTCAGCAGCCCACCCAGGTCCGGTTCTTCTTGTTGCCCCAGGAGCAGGAGTCGACCGTGCCGCCCTTGGCATTACGCAGGTAGGCCGTGTCACCGGTGTTGTTCCAGATGTAGTTGCCGCTGTTCCAGTAGAGGTCACGGCCGGCGTTGCGGCCGGATCCGGTGTGCAGCCAGAGTCGCCCGCCGTTGCCGGCGATCGTGACGTTTCCGAACCGGTACACCTTGCCCGCCTTGTCGCGGATCGTGTAGCCGTTCAGGTTCACCGACGCCCTACCGCTGTTGATCAGCGAGATCCACTCCGCGTTGCGGCTGGCGTTGCTCCGGGTGTCCTTACCAGGCGAGTCGTACTGCGCGCCATGGAACCGCAGGCTCGGGGTTGCGGCGTTCGCGGGCGATCCCGCCACCAGCACTCCACCGAGACCGAACAGCACCGCAGCCAGCATGCCGACAGTTTTCCGCACGTTGCCTCCAGGCGATTGCGATCGGAACCGATCGTGGATGAGGCGACGACCACCGGAGCAGGCCGGTGATCGTCCACGTCGGATTCTGCGGACCCGCCGATCAATCCACCGGGACACCACGTCACCGTGTCAGTCGCATTCGGTCACCGGTCAGTAACGCCATCGCCCCGCTCGGCCGCACCTGCCCGGATGATCAGCCAGGCCGGTCGACCCGTACGCCGATCGATCGCCCTCGGTCATCGACCGGCCGCTCCCCTCTTCGCCGGGTAGCCGTCAGCTGACGCGGCACAGGGGCCGGGGTGCTCGTGACGTAGTCCGCAGCGGCGCTGATCAGGCAACGTGACGCCACAGAAGACCTGGTGACGCACCATCAGCCTGTCCTTTTCGGACAGCGTCGCCGCGTTGAAGTCGATGACCGCGACATGCGACAGGGCGTCACGGAGGCGCTCGATCAGGGCGGTCGCTTCGTCGAGCGAGGTCAGCTTCGTGGGCAGATGCAGGACCCACCGGGGTGCGGTCAAGGGGGACCTCCAAGCGCGTGGACCAGCCGTCCTCGGGGCGAACGGCATGACAACTGACGGAAAGCTACCGGACCATCGACGGAGGGCGACGGACACGTTGTGCTAGCGGCGAGTCGCCGCATTTCGCCCACCAGCCAACCGGGGCACGGCCATCCTGCGGCCATCCTGCGGTAACGCCGCCGGCAGCCCAGGCTCCCGGGTCCGGCAGCGCACTCACCACACCGGACGCAGCGGAGGCAGTTGGTCGCCGGCCAGTTCCCGGATCAGCCGGGCCAGGTCCCCCCTCAGTCCCGCGAGGTTCGCGTCACCGAGCTGACCAGCCAACTCAGCCTCCAACCCGTGCAACACCCGACCGGCCACCTCGAGATGGTCGTGCGCCCTGTCGGTCAGTACGACCAGCCGACGCCGGCCGCCACCGGGATGCGGCTGCCGGCTCACGTACCCGCGCTCCTCCAGGTCGTCGACGATCTGTCCGGCGGCCTGCTTGGTGACGCCCAGCCGCTGGGCCAGTTCGGTGCTGGTGATACCCGGTCCGCGCAGCGCCTGGAACGCCAGCCCGTGCACCGGCCGCAGGTCCGGATAGCCCGCCTCGGCCACCCGGCGGTTGAACTCGCCGAGGACGAGCTGGAAGCCCAGTCCGAGCAGGAAGGTCAGCTCGGTCCGCTCAAGTGGATCGTCGGTCGGCACGCCCCATCTTGACACATGCAAGTCAAGCAGCTTTACTCATCAGCCAAGTAAAGCCACTTGACTCAGGAGTCGCCATGTTCGTGATCGACGAGACCGAAGCGCGTACGACCAGGACCCCCAGCGGTGTGATGACCGCCCTCGCCGGCCCCAGCCAGGGCAGCACCGAGCTGAGCACCTGGCGGGTACGGATGGAAGCCGACGCGGAGGGACCGGTGCACACGATCGACCGGGAACAGGTCTGGATGCCGCTGACCGGATCGTTGGCGTTCACCGTGGACGGCGTGGCGGCCACGGCCTCCGCCGGTCAGGCCGCCGTCCTGCCGGCCGGTGTCGTACGTCAGGTCCGGGTTGCCGAAGGGCCGGCGGAGGCGCTGGTCTGCATGTCCATCGGCGGCCAGGCCCGGGTGCCCGGCAACGACGAGCCCCGCCCGCTCCCCTGGGCCCAATAGTCGGCGTCCAGGTCAGGACGTGTCCCGGCGACCACACTCCGCCCGGTGGCCGGGACGGTCAACCGTCGTGCCGGGCGGTAGACTGCGCGGGCACCTTCGACCGCACCGACGGCCGCCAGGTACGCCCGTTGGCATAGACGATGCGGAACCCGAGGTACGACGCCAGCGGCGCCCAGTGTGCCGACCCCATCCGCATCTCGGCAGCGTTGAGCCGCTGCCCGTTGGCCAGCACGTCGAGCAACACGGTCTCGAAGGCCGCCGACTCGACCCAGTCGACCTCCCGGCTGAACCCACAGATGAGCGCGGCTCCGGTCTCCGCCAGAAAGTCCTGCAACCGGGCATCGGAAGCCCGGAGCACGGAGCAGCTGCCGAAATACAGGAGCTTGCCCTCGCACCGGCCGGACATCTGCGCCGCGACATCATCGAGATCCACCGAGTGCCAGTCGGTCAGGCAGAGCTTGCTGGGTTCACCGTGCATCGCGAAGAAGCCGACCCGGTAGTCGGCGTACCGGCGCAACAGCCAGCGGTTGAGGAAATAGAACAGTTCGTCGGGGGTGGCCGCGTCCTTGCAGATGAAGCGGATGCGCCCGAGCCGCTCAAGCAACTCCAGGGTCGGCAGCACCGACCCGCGCTCGTTGAGGTCGCGGTGCCACTGACCCTCGACGCAGAACACTCCGCCTCGCGCCACCGTCGACCTCCCCGTGCGCGGTCTTCCCCGTACGTGGACCAGCAAGGTGACGATACCGCTGTGACTGGTGGGGCGGATGGTGCTGGTGTGCAGCAGCGGAACAACGGTTTCCGGCGTCCGTCAGCGCGGCCGGTGGAGCGCTCCCTAGCCTGAAAGTTGCAGGTCAACCGGCTACAAGCGAAAAACAGCAGCACCACCGATCGGCGGCCGAGATGGCAGACGGGGCCAGGAGAACGGGAAACCGGAACGAGCGATCCAGGCAGTGGGACGAGCGGACGCCCCACCGGCTCAGGAGAGACACGCGTGCCGCCCCCTCGCCACTGCCGATGCCCCGGGTCTGGTTCTGGCGGCTACTGGCGCTGGCCACAACCGCAATCGTCCTCGTCGCCCTGTACCGGGAGGGCAGTGCGACCGGGGAGTGGTGGCGGGGGAGCCCGGCCGTCGCGATCCTCGACGGCCTCGACGCCCTGCTCGTCCGCAACGGCCTCGCACCGTGGAAACGCTTCGGCTTCCTGCTGCTCGGCATCGTGTGCTTCCTCTGCTGGCGACACTGGCAGATGGCCCGACTGGCCTACCTGCCCGGACCGGTGGACGTACACCAGTTCACCAACGCCACCCCGGACGAGAAAGCGCCGGTCGACGACGTGAAGAGCCGACTGTGCCGGCACCTGTCGGAGACACACATCTACCCGCCGTACGCCGGCCCGGCGGATCCGCCGCCAAAGGGCTTCCTGGACGTCGCGGAGAAGATGGACACCAGAACGACGAATCCCGTTCTGCTGGCGCTCCAGGCGCTGCCCCGGCTGTGGCCCCGCACCGGCTACCTGGTCACCGGGTCACTCCAGATACGCCAGCAGGAACCGAGGTACGGGATATCGGCCACGGTCACCTCCTTCCTGGGCGGCGGGCGCAGCGCCATGACCACCCAGTGGGGCCGGAGCTGGGACGAGGCGACCTGCAAGACCGCCTACTGGATCCTCGCGACGGTCCTGCCGGTGACCCGGCTGGCAAAGATCGCACCATGGCGGAAGTGGCTGGGCCGGGAACTGCCGGCCGACCTCTTCGAGGCGTACAACGAGGGAAAGAAGGCACAGGACAACCGGCAGCTCGACGCGGCGCTGTGGAGCTACGCCCGGGCCCTGCGCAGCGACCCGTTCAACGCCGACCTGCGGTTGATGGTGGCCAGCGTCCAGGAGGACCTGGGACTCTTCCTGGACGCGCTGGACACCTACCAGGGTGCGCTGGCGATCGGAGAACTGACCGGGCGGTACTCCGATCACCTCTGGAGCACCCGTCGCCGCCGCCTGACCCACCCCTGGCGGTATCTGCTCGGCATCCTCGGCTACGTGGTCCGGCGACGCGAGTCGATCAAGCTCCGTTACCAGTACGCCTGCACACTGGCCTACTCGGAGCGTACGGTCGAGCACTGGTTCGAGGAGGACGCGGTCGGCGAACGGGAGAAGGTCCACCGGCAGATGCGGGAACGGCTACGGGAGGCGTTCGTCGACCGGTACTGGCCCGCCGCCCTGGCCTTCGCCGAGCAGGCCGACGAGCAGTCGGCCAAGGACTGGTTCCGCCGGATCCTCCAGGAGTCCCCGGCGGCCACCCGGGTCGTCCTCCAGATCGCCGCAGCCCAGGAGATCTACCGGCTCCGGGAGGACATCGTCCTCGCCCGGTTGGTGCCGGGTACGCAGTCGGCCGCCACCCGGACGGTGCTACGGGTCGCCCGGGACGTCTGGACCCCGCTGCGCCTGTCGAAGGCGCTGCACGAGTGGCGTGAGCAGGGTTGGCAACCGGCCCGGCTGGACGGTGCCGGGGTGCCCACGCCGGTATTCGACCGCTCGGGGTCACTGCGCCACTGGTGGGGGCGGACCGCCCGGCGTCGGGCGCAGGCGATCACGGTAAGTTGGCCGCCCTCCGTCGAACTCCTCGATCGGGCGATCAGCCGGGCACAGCGACGGTGGCTACGTTGGCCGCACCTGAGTTCCTACGACTACTACACCGCAGCCTGCACCTACGGTTTCGCCCTGTACGGCTATCCGCCGGACAGTCCGGGCGTCGAGCAGCTTGCCTGCAAGGCGGTCGCACAACTGCGTGCCTCGCTGGCCTGCACCGAGAGCGGGGTCGCCGCCCGGCTACGGGCCTGGATCGTGAGCAGCGATCCGGATCTGGCACCGTTACGGCACCAGCCGGAGTTCTGGCACTTCGAACGGGACGAGTACCCCAGTCTCAAGCTCTTCTTCCCCCGCCCGGACAAGGTGATCAACCTTCGCATGTCCGCGTACGTCAAGGAACTCATCTGCGAGGGAGCGAGCCTGCTGGAACAGACCTGGCACCACCGTGGCCTGCAGTCCGGAGAGGTCGACATCCACCGGTTCCTGGACTGGCTGAGCCTGGACCTGCAGACCTGGGAGACGCTCGAACGCATCGCCCGGGACCGGGCCCGGTACTGGCGGGACCGGGCGGACTTCATCCACCTGGTCCGGGACGCCGTCGATCCGGCCCGGGTGGCCGCAGCCGGGTTCCCGCCAGCGGTGCCGGGCTTCGACGACGTGGTCATGGCCGGCTCCGAAGACTTCGACTGGGCTGACCTGCGTTCCCCGGACCTGATCGAGGAACTGGTCCAGCAACGCATCGACCGGGTCGATCGGACGATCTCGGCGATGGAGACCACGTTCGCCAGGCGTGGCTGCGATGCCAGCCTCCGGGACAGCAACCGGCTGTGTGGCCGGGAGATGCGCGACGGGCGGCTACGGGAGGGGCTCTCCCGCGAGATCTGCAACGGCCATTCGGCCCGCTGGCGGGGCGTCATGGAGCACATGGCCAAATCCGGTCTCTCCGTGACGGCCAACGAGCCGGCCGACATCCAGCAGCGCCCCTGACAACGAGCCGGCCGACAGCCAGCGGCGCCGCGAACGATGATCCGGCCGACAGCGGCGCCGCTGAGCGGAGCGGCTACTTCGCCCAGACGGCGATGAAGTTGGCCGTGCCGCCGACGTCGTACCCGGCGATCCCCCTGGTCCGGTAGCCCGCCCTGGTGTGGGTGGCCTGCTGGCTGGCCAGGGTCGAGGCGGTCAGATTGTGCCGGGCCTGGAAGGGGGTGGAGGCGGTCGAGGCGAACATCGCGACGAAGCGCACCGACCCGTTGACCGTGTACGCGTTCACGTACGCCAGCCCCAGGCCCTTGCCGGTCATCTCGTTGAACAACGTCTGGTAGCTGGCCGGGGTGAGTTCGGCCCGGACCACCCAGGACCTGCCGAGGCTGCGCTTGAGCAGCAGACCGGTGAAGAAGGTCTTGCCACCGACCGTCACCCCGGAGATCTGGGCCGGCAGGTACCCCTCCTTCACCTTGCTGTCCACGATCGACTGCAGTTCGGCGGCGGAACGGTGACTGAACGCGTAGTACGCCGGACCCGTGCTCTTCTCCCAAATGGCGGCGTAACGGACCTGGTCACCACGTAGGTAGCTCTCCACGAAGATCAGCCGGTATCCCTGGCCCTTGAGGGTGTCGAAGCGGGTCTGGTAGCCGCTGGCGCTCATCTCGGTGTACTCGTACCAGGCAGCGCCCGGGTCCGGACGGAAGCCCACGTTGAAGTACGTCCGACCGGCCACGTCGTAGCCGTCCACCCAGACCGGGCGGTACTTCGCCGCCACCGCCTGCTTGAACAACGCGTGGTACCGGTCCACCGGAACCGCCGTACGGACCACCTCCGCGACACCGGTCGGGAACGGCTCGACGGCGGCGTCCCCACCCGTCGGGGCGGTGGTGGCCCCTGCGCCGTCCGGTGTCGGGGTCGCCCCGTCGAGGTCGGTGTCCAGGGTGCCCGTACCGCTGCCGGTGCCCAGTCCACTCGTGTCCGCCGCGGCGCTCGGGCTCGCCTCGCCCGACCTCCCGGCCGACTCGTTTCCAGCATCGCGACAGCCCACGACAGTCGACAGTGTCACGGTCGCCAGGACCAGCACACTCAGGACACGCTTCACGTGGCTCCTCCCCCAGACAGCCAAGATCGGCATATTACCGCTGCGTCAGCATCGGCTACCGGTCGCGCCCGTCACAGCCGGGTACGGTGCAGCCATTCCAGGATCGAATGGTTGGCCTCCCAGCCGTCGGGAAACTTGACCGGGACGTTGAGATGGACCGGTTCGGTGGACGGGTGGGCGTCGAGCAGCTCGGCGATCCCCGCCCTGGCCACCACGATGCAGGCGTGCCGGTGCCGGCTCGTCAACACGCAGAGGCGACCGGACTCCAGGTGGAAGGCGGTGGCGTCGCGCCGGCCGGAGAGCGGATGCAGCACGATGGTCACGTCGTACTCCCGCCCCTGGAGGCGGTTCGCAGTATCCACGGTGATCTCCGTACCCGCCGGGCCGAGCTGGGAGCGGATCACCGCAACCTGGTCGCGGTGCGCGGCCCCGATGGCGATCCGGTCGGCGGTGACCGGCGCTCCGCCCGGCGTACGCTCCGAGAAGGCCACCGCACCCCGACGCAGCACCCGCAGCGCCAGCGCGGCACAGGCCGTCGCCGCCTCGGCGTCGGTACGGGGAACGTGTCGGGCGGGCAGCTCATGGAGTCCCCAGCCGGACCGTGCCGCCAACTCCACGGTGTCGTCCAGCGCGTCACCGGGGCCGGGCTCGGTCAGGGTGAGCACCCGGTCGGACTCGACGGTGCCGGCGCGGAACCCGGTGAACGGATAGAACGCCGCTGCCACCACCGACGCTGCCGACTCCGGCAGCCGCCACGACACCGGCAGCCGGTGCACCGGCAACTCGGGGTTGTGTCGCAGCAGCACCGCCACCGCGCTCTGCATCGGATCCCAGGTCAGACCGATCCAGCGGGCGGTCTCGACCGTCGAGAACGGGTCCAGCTGTCCGGGATCACCGACGAACAACGCCCGCTCGAACCTGCCGGCCACGCGCAGCAGGGCGTCCGAGCGCATCTGGTACGCCTCGTCCACGATCGCCCACGGCCAGGAACCGTCCGACAGGGTCGCCCACTTGGCGGCCGTACCGATGATGACCGCAGGACCGCCCAGGTCCGCGACCTTGGCACCGACCCGGACGCTCCCGTGTTCCCTGACCCGCTGCGAGGGTACGTAGTCGGTGGCCGACAGTCGGCCGATACGCAGTTCGGGCGCGGCCAGCGCCAGCCGGTCGATCAGGTCGTCGACCTGCTCGTTGGTCTGGGCGATGATGATCAGCGGCTCACCGGCCGACGCCAACTCGACCGCCGCGCGTACGACCAGGGTCGACTTTCCCGCCCCGGGTGGCGAGTCGACCACCACCCCACGGTGCGCGCCCGATCGCAGGTCGGCCAGGACTGCCGTGATCACCCGCTCAGCCTCGGCCGCGGGCGGCAGTTGCAGCTTGGTGAACACCCTCGTACCGGTCCTCCCTGATTGGTTCCCGCACCCTACCGCTCGACACCGACCGGAGCGGTTGGTCAGGTTTTACGGAGCGGTTCGACGGGATCCACGGAGCAAACTCCCGTCAACTGCCGACGAGCAACGTGACCGCGATCGCGATCATGACGAGCGCGATCACCACATCCAGGACACGCCAGGCCAGCGGGTTGGCGAAGACCGGCCGGAGCAGGCGGGCCCCGTAGCCGAGTGCACTGAACCAGAGGCAGCTGCCGACGGCGGCACCGGCCGCGAAGAACCAACGTCCCGGGTCGCCCTGGGCGTTGGCGATCGACCCGAGCAGCAGCACCGTATCGAGGTACACGTGCGGGTTCAGCCAGGTCAGGGCCAGGCAGGTCAGTAGGACGGCACGAAACGACGTACGGTTGCCGGTCGGGTCGGTGGAGATCCGCTCATTCGAGAAGGCACGTCTGGCCGCCAGCAGGCCGTAGACCACGAGGAACGCGGCACCCGCGTACCGGATGATGTCGAGAACTACCGGTACCCGTCCGACGATCGTCCCGATGCCGCTGACCCCGGCCAGGATGAGCACCGCGTCCGAGGCCGCGCAGACCAGCACGACCGCACCTACGTACTCGCGCCGGAGGCCCTGGCGGAGCACGAAGGCGTTCTGCGCGCCGATCGCCACGATGAGTGACAGTCCGGAGCCGAGCCCGGTCAGTGCCGCGATGAGCGATGGCATGGCGTCCACCGAGCGACCGTAGGGGCATCGCCCGATTCGGGGCAAGCTCATGATCGCGAAGTTCTGTCGGCCCCGGCTGGCATGGTCCCGTTAGAAATGGGTTTCTCGGCTACAACCCGATCGGGGATAGTCGCCTCGTCCGTGCACAGTTGGGATCTGCCGTTGACCGACATCACCGCCGAGACCACCCCCGGTTGGCTGCGGGGCCCCCTGCGACCGTTCCGTCGGGGCCAGTACCGGTTGCTGGCCAGCGCGGTGACGATGTCGCTGTTCGCCTCCGGGGTGTGGATGATCGCCCTCGTCTGGCAGATCATCGCGTTGGGCGGCGGTCCCACCGAACTGTCGTTCGTTGCTGCAGCCGCCGCTGGCGGCACGTTGATCACCAGCCTGCTGGGCGGGGTGTTGGCCGACCGGATCCCGCAGCGTCGGATCCTGCTGGCCGTCGCCGGTGCCCGTACCGTTGCCGTCGGTGTGGTGGCGTTCCTGGCGGTGGTGGGTTGGCTCGACCTCCTACCGCTCGTGGCCATGTCGCTGCTGATCGGGCTCGGAAACGGCTTCACCTATCCGGCCTACTCCGCGCTGCTGCCCGCCATCCTCCCGCCCGAGGACCTGATGGCAGCCAACGGCGTCGAGGGGATGCTGCGGCCGACCATCCTGCAGGCGGCGGGCCCCGCAGTGGCCAGCACGATCATCGCAGCCTCCTCCCCCGGGGCTGCCCTGGTGGCGGTGTTCCTGCTCGAGGCGGTCGGTGTCGCCTTCCTGTTGGTGCTGCGACCGGTGCCGCTCCGGCGGGACCGCAGCGCCGAACCCGAGCATCCGGTCCGGGCCACGCTGATCGACCTGCGGGACGGTTTCGTCTACATGGTGCGCACACCCTGGCTGCTGGCCACGCTGCTGTTCGCCTCGGTGGTGATCCTGCTCATCATGGGCCCGATCGAGGTGCTGATCCCGTTCGTGGTCAAGGACCAGGCCGGCGGTGGTCCCGGTCAGCACGCCATGGTGATGGCGGCGTACGGCGTAGGTGGTGCCATCGGATCGTTGGGCATGGCCGCGTTCCGGATGCCACGACGCTATCTGACGATCATGAACTTGTTCTGGGGTGTGGGCTGCCTACCGCTGGCAGTGGTCGGTTTCGCCACGAACGTCTGGCTGATCGCGGTCGCAGTCTTCGTGCTCGGAATCTGCTTCTCCGCCCCCATGGTCATCTGGGGCACGCTGCTGCAACGCCGGGTGCCACCGCACATGCTCGGCCGGGTCTCCAGCCTGGACTTCTTCGTCTCACTCGTGTTCATGCCGCTGTCCATGGCGCTGGTGGGTCCGGTCAGCGCCGGCATCGGACTCGGTACGACGTTCTTCGTCGCCGGCCTGTTGCCCACGGCGTTCGCCGTACTGGCGATCGTCCTGGCGAGAATGCGTCGGGACGAGTTGGAGAACCCACTCGACATCAAGCCGGAGAAAACGGAAGAGTCATCCCCTCTGGCGTCGGCCACCAGCCCGTGACAGGCCGACGGATCGAACGCGCCGCATCGTGCCCCGAACCATCGGGATCGTCGACTACCGGTTAGCTTTCCCGGGTGACGGATCTGCCACCGGGCATCTACGAACATCTGATCACCGACGACCTCGCCGACCGGCTCCGATCCATTGATCCGGGCCTGGTCCAGCGGATCGGCCTCGACCCGGCGGACGCCGACGAGGTGCTCACCCGACACATCGCTGGACTGGTCCGCCGCGCGATCCGGGCGGTCCCCAACTCCGACCGGAACCGGCTGGCCCGGCAGGTCGAGGTCGCGAACCAGATCGCTGCGGCAATCGAACACCTCGACCCGCAGGCCGCCCGGGTCACCGACCGGGTGGCCGGTTCGCACGACCTGTTGGCGGCGATCGCCGACCGTCCCACGACAACGAACGTGGTTGCCTTTCCGGTACGTCCCACCACCCCGCTCGCCACCGGGGCGTTGCTCGTCAACGGCCGGAACCAGCCGCGCATCGGGCACGAGGTCAGCCACGAGATGGCCTCCGCGGACGAGGTCGACCTGCTCTGCGCGTTCATCAAATGGCACGGTCTGCGTCTGCTGGAACGGCCGATCCGGGAACTGATCGATCGGGGCGGCCAACTCCGGGTCATCACCACCACCTACCTGGGCGCGACCGACCAGCGGGCCCTGGACCGGCTCGTCGAACTGGGTGCCCAGGTCAAGGTGTCGTACGAGACCCGGACCACCCGACTGCACGCCAAGGCCTGGCTGTTCCGTCGCGCCAACGGGGTGAGTACGGCGTACGTGGGCTCGTCCAACCTGTCGAAGGCAGCGCTGGTGGACGGGCTGGAATGGAACGTACGGCTGGCCAGCCTGGAGCAGCCGCAGGTGGTGGACACCTTCGAGGCGACCTTCACCGACTACTGGGACGATCCTGCGTTTGAGACGTACGAGCCGGAACGGGACGCGCTACGTCTGCGGTGGGCGCTGGGGGCGCAACGGTCGGGTGGCGGAGTCGATCCGCTCGGGATCGAGGTCACCAGCCTCGATGTACG
This sequence comes from Micromonospora sonneratiae, assembly GCF_042679305.1. Lineage (NCBI taxonomy): Bacteria > Bacillati > Actinomycetota > Actinomycetes > Micromonosporales > Micromonosporaceae > Micromonospora > Micromonospora sonneratiae. The sequence goes on from NZ_JBHTMP010000008.1 coordinate 171,135, forward strand.
ACCGTACGGTTATCAGCGCGAGATTCTCGACGACCTCGCCGCCGAGCGGGCGGTGCACGGTCGGCACCGGAACCTGGTGGTGATGGCGACCGGCACCGGTAAGACGGTGGTGGCCGCCCTCGACTATCACCGCCTGCGCCAGGCCGGCACCGTCGATTCACTGCTCTTCGTGGCGCATCAGGAGCAGATCCTGCGGCAGAGCCGATCGATCTTCCGGCATGTGGTGCGTGACGGTAGTTTCGGGGAGACCCTGGTCGGCGGCGACCGGCCGGCCCGGTGGCGGCACGTCTTCGCCAGTATCCAGTCGCTTCAGCGGTTGGAACTGAGGCCGGACCAGTTCGACATGGTGATCGTTGACGAGTTCCACCATGCCGAGGCCCCCACCTACCAGCGGCTGCTCAACCGGCTCGAACCGAAGATCCTGCTCGGGCTGACCGCCACCCCGGACCGCTCCGACGGCGGGGACGTCCGTCGCTGGTTCGATGGTCGTACGGCGGTCGAACTTCACCTGTGGGAAGCCCTGGACCGACAGTTGCTGGCACCGTTCCAGTATTTCGGTCTGCATGACGACGTCGACCTGTCCCGGCTGCACTGGAAACGTGGCCAGGGCTACGACAGCACCGAACTGGACCAGCTCTACACCGGTAACGACGCCCGGGCCCGGCTGGTGCTCCAGGCCGTGCGGGACAAGGTGGACGTCGGCCGGATGCGGGCGCTGGCCTTCTGTGTGAGCATCGGGCACGCCGAGTTCATGGCCGACTGGTTCACCCGGACCGGGGTGCCCGCCCGGGCTGTGACCTCCCGGCTCGACGTGGCTGGACGGCACGAGGCCATCGCCGCGTTCCGGGACGACAAGGTACGGGTGCTCTGCACGGTCGACCTGTTCAACGAGGGCATCGACCTGCCCATGGTGGACACCATCCTGCTGCTACGGCCCACCGAGAGCGCGACGATCTTCCTGCAACAGCTCGGCCGGGGACTGCGCCTGGACGACGACAAGGCCTGCCTCACCGTGCTCGACTTCATCGGCGGCCAGCATGCCAACTTCCGGTTCGACCTGCGCTGGCGGGCACTGACCGGGACCAGCCGTAGGGCACTGGAACAGGTGGTCGCGGACGATTTCCCGACCCTGCCCAGTGGCTGTCACATCGAACTGGACCGGGTCGCCAAGGAGATCGTGCTGGCCAACCTGAGGTCGGCCCTGCCCACCTCGAGGAACGGGCTGGTCAACGAGGCGCGTCAGCTCGGTGACGTCTCCCTCGGTGAGTTCCTGCGGGAGACCGGCGTGGAAATCGAGGACATCTATCGCCGGAGATCCCTCGGTGGCTGGGCTGGCCTGCGACGTACCGCCGGGCTGGACAGCACCCCCGCCGGTCCCGACGACGCCACCCTCAGTGCCGCCTTCGGTCGGCTGCTGCACCTGGACGACCCGGACCGGCTCGATCTGTTGGCCCGGGTCGCGGCCGGGGAACGCCCGGCAGACGGCCGACTGTTGCACATGCTGCACTTCATGCTCTGGGGTCCGTCGACGCCACTGGCCGAACTGGATGATCGACTGGACCGGCTCTGGGCCGACCCGGCCCGCTGCGCGGAACTACGTCAGATCGCCGGGGTGCTGCGTACCCGGATCCACCGGGTCAGTACACCGGTCAGCTCGAAGAGCGTGCCGCTGCGGATACACGCGCGATACAGCAAGAACGAGGCATGTGCGGCCTTCGGCATGACCAATCCGGGGGCGCTGCGGGAGGGCGTCAAGTGGATCGAAGCCGAGCGGGCGGACATCTTCTTCGTCACACTGGTCAAGTCGGACCGCCACTACTCCCCCACCACCAGGTACCAGGACCGGGCGCTGACCGCCGAGCTGTTCCAATGGGAGTCGCAGAGCACCACCTCGTCCGGCTCACCGACCGGGCGGCGCTACGTCGAGCACGCACACCGGGGTTCGACCGTGCACCTGTTCATCCGAGAAACCAAGATCGCCGAGGGGGATCTCGGGGTGCCGCCGTACCTCTACGCCGGGCCGATGACGTACGAGCGGCACACCGGCGACCGCCCGATGCGGATCATCTGGCGGCTCGACCGGCCGCTGCCCGCCGACGTACTGCAGGTGGCCCGGGTGATCGCCGCCTGACCAACCATCGACCAGGCAGGGCTACGACTGCCGACGGTGAGCGCGGCGCTGCGCTGAACGCTCCGCACCGGAGTGGAACAATCACCACGTCGCGCTGACCGATCGCGGGGAGAGACGTCATGGACTTCGACCTTCTCATGACGGACCATCCGGCGTGGCGACCAGTGTCGACAGGCGTCCGCCGGCTCCTCGTCGACGACCGGGGATCCCACTGGCTGGCCGAGTCCGACGAGCGCCATCAGTTGACCATGACCCCGCCCGCTGGCGCGGTTCCTCCTCCCACCCCCGGCTTCTACTCAGCACCTCCGTCACAGGTTTCCGCCCGCTCTCCGCTCACGGCTCCACTTCGTACGCTCGGCGTGGTGGCCCGGTTCGCCAACCCGAGCCTGTGGGATGCGCTGGCCACCGCGATCGTCCGGCAGGTCATCCGGGCGGCCCAGGCACGCAGGCTCTACCGCGAGTTCTGCGACGCGTACGGGCCACGAGTCGCACTATTCGGAGACAAAGACATCAACGCTTTTCCATCACCCGAACATCTGTTAGCTCTGAGTGATGCCGACTTCACCATCAGTGGCATGGGTTTCAAGTGTCGTCCGCTGCGCCACGCCGCACGGGCCTTCCTCACACATGGCTCGACGTGGTGTCAGCTCACACCATCAGTCCTGGTCAAGGAGCTACAGACGGTCAAGGGCATCGGTCCCTGGAGCGCCGGCGCGGCAGTCGCGGACTGGAGCAACGACTGGTCGCTCTACCCATACGGAGACCTCGCGGTCCGCACCTGGGCCGGACACATCGCCCCGGAGTACCCGTGGCCGGACGACGAAGCGGCCTTCGCCCGAGCCTGGCAACGGCTGACCGGTGACCACCTCGGGACGTACACCCTGCTCACCCTCGCCTGGGGGACCCGTCACAGCGGCGCCATCTGAGTCGTACATCCTCGGCGCTGATCCACTGCGCTCACTCGATCTCCTACTCGTAAACGCCCCGCTCAGGGACTACAGTCGGCGTCCGCGAACCAACGACTTCACGTTGCCGGTGCTCGGCATGGGCTACATCGCGACCTATGCCGCCGCAAACGGCTTCAACGTCGGCGTGCTGGATGGCGAGGCATTGGGGCTGACTGTAAGCCAAATTCAACAGACCATAAATCGGTCAGCGCCTCGGTGGGCTGGATTCAACCTACTCGCTCCCACATACGAACTCAGCGCCACGATCGCGAGCGGCCTTGATCCCAGTATCGAAATAATGGTCGGTGGCCACCAAGCCAAGGCGATGCCACACGCAATAATCGACGATCCGCGGTTCGATCGGCTTGCAGCGCTTGTCGTCGGCGAGGGCGAGAGCCGAGTGGTAGAGCTACTTAAAGATCGGAGCAGCCGCAGTCAATTACCCGGCGTAATGTGGCGTGACCGGCTTCTCAACTCACCCGTCACCGGCGGAATACCGGGTACAAAACATCATCTCGCCCCGGACATCAACGCCCTGCCCTTCGTCGACCGCCGCTTCTTTGCTGCGGACCCGTACCCAACCGCCAACGGCGTACTGGAATCTGCGATGGTCGGAGCCCGCGGCTGTCCGTACGACTGCACGTTCTGCGGCGCGGCCGTAAGCGCCAACCCCGACATCACGATTCGGACTCGGGACCCGATCAACCTCGTCGCCGAGATGGACGAGGTGAACCAGCGATTCGGCGTGACCGCCTTCCGTTTCGTCGACGATCTCTTCCTCGGCTACGAACGGTTCATCCGCCAGTGCATGGCGGTCTTCTCGGACAATGACATCGGCGAACGGTACCGATGGGATGCGACCGGCAGGATCAACATCCTGGCACGAGCCGACGAGAAGCTGATCGCTACGCTTGTTCAGAATGGCTGCCGGGAGATAGCACTTGGCGTGGAGTCGGGCAGCGAGCGGGTGTTGCGACACATCGGGAAGCGGATCACTCCGGAACTGACCAGACGGGTAGTCAGACGGCTGACCCAGCATGGAATCAACATCAAGGGGTATTTCATCCTGGGGTTGCCCACCGAGACCCGCGATGAACTCGACATGACCGTACGACACATCCAGGAGTTGTGGGCCATCGCAGATGCAAATCCGGGGTCATTCCGAGCCAGCGTCTTCGAGTTCCGCCCCTATCCCGGCACCCCCGAGTGGAATCGACTGATGATGACCGGCCGCTACGACCATCGGCAGCTATTGGACTACAGCGCGGTCGACCTGACCACAGACGGCCTGGACGAAGCATTACGAGAGCGCGATGAATTCAACTTTTCGGTCAATATTCAATTCGGCGAGGCCGAACTGGCCTATGTACGACACAAGCTCGTCGAGGTGGCCCGTCAACAACACGATCGGCGGTGAGGTAATGAAGGCAGTGGGCCGCTTCATCGTGCTGGACGGCCCCAGCGGAGTAGGAAAGACTACCGTAGCCTCGCGACTGTGTGCCCGGCTACGCGACGGGGGATGGGCCGTCCATCCGACCAAGGAACCAAGCCGGACCAAACTCGGCGACCTGGCCCGCCATGGCACCGACGAATACCGGGGCCTCACCCTGGCCTGTATGGTCACCGCAGACCGGTATTACCACCTGGAAGCAGAGGTACGCCCTGCGGTAGCCGCCGGCAAGGTCGTGGTAAGTGACCGTTACCTGGCGACCTCATTGGTCCTACAGCGACTCGACGGCGTCAGTCCCGAATTCATCTGGACGATCAACAGGTATGCCGACCGGCCCGATCTCGTCATCATCCTCACCGGTGACCCCATCCGGTCCCGCGACCGAGCGGCGGTTCGGGGCATCCACAGCCGGTTCCATCGGGGCGGTGTCGAGGCTGGCCACATCGAAAACGAACTGTACGGCCAAGTAGCCAATGAACTCACCGCAGCGGCCTGGCCGGTTCACCGACACGATGTGTCGGATCAGACACCGGATGAGGTGGTATCGGCGCTCTGGCCACAGGTACTACCACTGCTTCCCTAGTGTCGCGTGATTGAGATCTCTTTACCTGTTGGGAGTGTGGTCAGGGAGCCTGCCGCGGAGGCTGTCGAGCTGCCCCGCCTGTGCGCCCGTTGCGGCGTCGACCCAAGCGGACACCTCCTCGGCCAC